>JABFXC010000144.1 GCA_013361935.1 Gemmatimonadaceae bacterium | reverse complement strand
GCAGGGGGCGGCGCTCGACGAGCTGGCCGCGCTCGAGCGCGCGCGCGGGCGCGCGGCACGCGATGCCGACGCGGACGCGCGGCTGGCCGAGCTGAAGCGGAAGATGGGCAAGTAGCGCGAGCGATCGAGATCTTGCCGTCGATTCTCCGCCCGCTTCCCCTCGCCGCGCTGCTCGTCGCGTCGGCGGCCGCACGCACGCTCTCCGCGCAGCTCGCGTTAGGCGAGCCGGTGGCCTGCGCGGGGCAGATCGTCAGCGACATCGTCGTCCGCGCCGAGCCGCCGGGACTCGGCGACCTCTCCAGGCGCGGCCGGATCGCGCGCAGCGCGGCGCGGCTGGTGAAGGCGTTCCACGCGACCACCGACCCGCACGTCGTGAAACGGCTCGTGATCCAGCACGCGGGCGCGCCCTGCCGCGAGCTGGCACGCGCGGAGTCGGAGCGCCTGTTGCGCGCGCAGCCGTACATCGCCGAGGCGGCGATCATCCCGCACGCCAACGCCGACGGGACGGTGACGCTCGAGGTCGTGACGGTGGACGAGCTGCAGTGGCTCGCCGACGTGGGCGTGAAGGCGACGAGCCCCTACGTGAACCGCCTGCGCGTCGGGAACATGAACATCGCCGGCGAGGCGCTCGCCGCGCAGGGCCTCTGGTCCAAGGCGATGGGGCCGTACCGCGACACGTGGGGCGCGCGGGTGGACGACTACCAGCTCCTCGGGCGGCCGTATCAGCTCATGCTCTCGGGGACGCGGCGGCCGTTGGGCGGAGAGTGGACGACGCTCGCCGCCCATGCGTTCCTCACCGATCTGCAGCGGGTCGCCTGGCGCGCGGCGACTGGCGCGCGCGAGGAGTACGTCCCACTGCTCCGCGAAGGGGTCGACGCGCCGTCGATGAACGTCTCGCGGTCGTTCACGGACGTCGGCGGGATCGTGCGCATCGGCGAGCCCGGGCGGCTGAGTCTCTTCGGCGCATCCTACACCCGCGAGTACGACGCCGGCGGCAACGCCTTCGTGCGGGTGACGCGGCGCGGCCTGTTCCCGGACACGGCGCGGGTGACCGCGCGCGATTCGGTGCGCCCATTCCGCAGCGCGCGCGCGAACCTGCTCTGGGGCGTCCGCAACATTCACTTCGTGCGCGTCACCGGGTTCGACGCGCTGACCGCCGCGCAGGACAATCCGCTCGGCTTCCAGCTGGGTGTCCTCGCCGGTCGCAGCCTCGCCGTGCTCGGCTCGGAGAACGACGACATCTTCGTCTCGGCGGACATGTACGGGGGCGTCGGCGACGAGACGACGCTCGCCGCGTTCCAGGTGCAGGGCGAGGGACGGCAGGACTACGACGACAATCGCTGGGACGGGATCATCGGCAGCGGGCGAGCCGCGTTCTATCAGCGGCTGCGCCCCCATCACACGCTGCTGCTGGACGCGGAGTGGAGCGGGGGATGGCGGCAGCGTCTGCCCTTCCAGGTCACGCTCGGCGACGACCCGGGCGGGGTGCGCGGCTACGGCGCGTCGCAGGCGGGCGGGGCGCGGCGACTGGTGACGCGCGCCGAGGACCGCTGGTATCTCGGCCGCTTCAAGGCGCTCGCCGACTTCGGCGTCGCGCCCTTCGTCGACGCGGGGCGATTGTGGGCGGGGGACGCCGCGTTCGGCGTCGACACGAAGGTGAAGATCGGCGCCGGTGCGTCGCTGCTCGTCGCGGTCCCGCCGCGCTCGAAGCGGCTCTTCCGGCTCGACGTCGGCTATCCGCTCTCCGCCGACCCGCACGCGAAGCTCGACATCCGCATCACGGTCAGCGACTTCACGCGGACCTTCTGGAACGAGCCCCGCGACGTCCGACGGAGCCGTGAGAGCACGGTGCCGACGTCGATCTTCAACTGGCCGTAACTGCGGGCCCAGGGGCCAGGCGTAAGGAACGGCGTCGACCGCGGTTCCTTACGCCTGGCCCCCGGAGGCTGCAGTCGTCGCCATCATGCGGCGGATCGGGATGATGAGGAGCGCGATGAGGATCGCGGCGCCGGCCAGGGCGACGGTGGTGCCGGTGAAGAGCTGCGGGATCTGCTCGAGCTTCTCCGGATCGACATGGCCGCCGACGAGCCCGGCGATGAGGTTCCCGACCGAGGTCGCGAGGAACCAGATCCCCATCATCTGCCCGACGTACTTCCGCGGGGAGAGCTTCGTCATCGACGAAAGGCCGACGGGGCTGAGCGAGAGCTCGCCGAAGGTCTGGAAGAGATAGCTGGCCGTGAGCCACCACGCGGAGACCTTCACCGCGCCATTGTTCGCGAGGATGAAGTTCGCGGCCGGAATCATCAGCCCGAAGCCGATCGCGGTGAAGAGCAGGCCGAGGGAGAACTTCGCCGGGCTGGAAAGGTCGATCCCGCGGCGGGCGAGCGATGTCCAGATCCAGCCGAACACCGGGGCGAGCGCGATGATGAAGAGCGAATTGATCGACTGGAACCAGGTGGCCGGAACCTCCCAGCCGCCGACGCTCCGGTTGGTGAAGTCGCGCGCGAACAGGTTGAGCGACGTCGGCGCCTGCTCGAACGCCGCCCAGAAGATGGCCGCGAAGATGAAGAGGACGAAGATGACCGCGATGCGCTTCTTCTCGTCCGACGTCAGCCCGCCGAGCGCGAACAGGCCGGCGAAGTAGACGACCGCGATGCCGACGAGCACGTAGGTCATGCTCTTCGCGATCGCCTGCGGATCGAGGCGGATCGTGCCCATCGCGGCCAGCGCGATCACGAGCACCAGCACGCCCAGCGCGGCGAGCGTGGCCAGCGTCCCGCGGCGGAGCTGCCGCGTGTCGACCGCGGGATCCGGATGGCGCGACCGCTCGACGCCGAGCGTGCCGAGGGTGCGCGGCGCGAAGAAGCTGTACGTAACGAGGCCGAGGATCATCCCGACACCCGCCGCGCCGAAGCCGAGGTGCCAGCCGTACTTCTCGCCGAGCAACCCGGTGACGATCTGGCCGGCGAAGGCGCCGAGGTTGATCCCCATGTAGAACACCGAGAAGCCCGCGTCGCGCCGCGCGCCGCCTTCCGGATAGAGATCGCCGACGATCGCCGAGATGTTCGGCTTGAGCAGTCCGGTGCCGAGGACGATCAGCACGAGGCCGATGAAGAACACGGCGCGCCCGTGGGCGAACGCGGAGAGCCCGATGGCGATGTGCCCCGCCGAGATGAGCACCGCGCCCCAGAAGATGGCGCGACGCAGCCCGAGGAGGCGGTCGGCGATCCAGCCGCCGGGGAGCGAGGAGAGATACACGCTCGACGCGTAGATGCCGACGATCGCCGACGCCGCGTTCCGCTCGAAGCCGAACCCGCCCTCGGCGAGGGCGGCGGTCATGAACAGGATGAGGAGCGGTCGGATCCCGTAGAACGAGAACCGCTCCCACATCTCCGTCGTGAACAGCACGGCGAGCCCGCGCGGGTGGCCGAAGAAGTCGCGGTTGTCCGAGGGGCGCGGCGGCTGGTCGAGCGTCGTGGCGCCGACGTTGGTCGCTTGCTGCGGGGGTGCGGTCACGGCGGTGGGAGCGTCAGGGTTGTCTGGTGTCGGGCGCTCAGCGCGCGCCGACGACGGGAAGATATCGCTGCGGCGGGTGCGTCGCGCCGGCGGCCCGTTGCGTGGCATCGTCGACCGTGGTCGGCGGCTGCTTGATGCACGCCACGAGATGCGGCGCGCCGGCGCTCTTGCCGGATCCGGACATCTCCCCCTTCGGCTCGAGCGGGGGGACGATGCGCGCGCATGCCGCGTCGCGCGCGGGATGATGACAGCGCGGATGGAAGACGCATCCGGAGGGCGGCGCGGCGGGCGACGGCACGTCGCCGCTGAGCACGATGCGCTGGCGCTTCGCATCCGGGTCGGGCACCGGCACGGCGGAGAGGAGCGCCTGCGTGTAGGGCATCAGCGGCTCGTCGTACAACGCCTCGCCCGGCGCCGTCTCGACGATCCTGCCCAGGTACATCACCGCGACGCGGTCGGCGACGTGCTGCACCACCGAGAGATCGTGCGCGATGAACAGATAGGCGAGCCCGCGGTCGCGCTGGAGATCCTGCAGCAGGTTCACGACCTGCGCCTGCACGGAGACATCGAGCGCGGAGACGGGCTCGTCGCAGACGATGAAGCGCGGCTCGACGGCGAGCGCGCGCGCGATGCCGACGCGCTGGCGCTGCCCGCCGGAGAGCTCGTGCGGATACCGCGACGCCTGGTCGGGTCGGAGCCCCACTTCCTCGAGGAGCCGGCGCACGCGCGCGTCGGCCTCGGCGCCCTCCGCGAGCTCGTGGATGACCAGCCCCTCCCGCACCGTCGCGCCCACGGTCATCCGCGGGTTGAGGGAGCTGAACGGATCCTGGAAGACGATCTGCATCTGCCGGCGGAGCTTTCGCAGCGGCTCCGCCTTCAGCGCGCGCACGTCGGTTCCATCGAAGAGGATCGTCCCCGCCGTCGCCTCGACGAGCCGCAGCACGGCGCGGCCGGTGGTGGTCTTTCCGCAGCCGCTCTCGCCGACGAGGGCGAGCGTCTCGCCGGGAAAGACGTCGAAGGACACGCCGTCCACCGCGCGCACGGCGCCCTTCGCGCGGCCGAGCACGCCCTTCTTCACGGGGAAGTGCACGGCGAGGTCGCGCACCGAGACGAGGGGCCGCACTCCCGCCGCGCGCTCGCTCACTCGCCCGCTCCCGCGCCCGTCGCCGCGGCGATCGGCACGTGAGGATGCGCCCGGCGCTCCGGCTCGATCGCCAGATGGCAGCGCGAGACGTGCCCCGCGCCGATCTGGTAGAGTGGCGGATGCTCGCGCTCGCAGAGCTCCCACGCGTACGGGCAGCGCTCGCGGAAGCGGCACCCGTGCGGCCAGTCGGTCGGCGCCGGCACCGCGCCGGGGATCGTCGCCAGGCGCGTCTCCGTTCCGCCCACGCGCGGCATCGCGCGCATCAGCCCCTCGGTGTAGGGATGGTGCGCGTCGGCGAAGAGCTCGCGCACCGGCGCCTCCTCCACCACCTCGCCCGCGTACATCACCACCACTCGCGACGCCGTCTCGGCGACGACGCCGAGATCGTGCGTGATGAGCAGGATCGACATCCCCATCCGCTTCTGCACCTCGGCCAGCAGCTCGAGGATCTGCGCCTGGATGGTGACGTCGAGCGCGGTGGTCGGCTCGTCGGCGATGAGGAGCGCCGGGCTCATGACGAGCGCCATCGCGATGACGACGCGCTGGCGCATCCCGCCGGAGAGCTGGTGCGGGTACTCGTTCGCGCGCTGCTCCGGGTCGGCGATCCCGACGAGGCGGAGCATCTCGACGGCTTTCGCGTGCGCCTCCGCGCGCGAGGCGTGGGCGTGGACGCGCGCGACCTCGGCGATCTGATCCCCGACCGACATCACCGGATTGAGCGCAGAGAGCGGCTCCTGCCAGATCATCGCGACGCGATTGCCGCGGACGTCGCGCATCTCGCGCTCGGGGAGGGAGAGGAGGTCGCGTCCCTCGAGGAGGATGTGGCTGTCCTTCTCGATGCGCCCCGCGCCGTCGATGAGGCGGAGGATGGAGAGCGCGGTGACCGACTTCCCGCAGCCGCTCTCGCCGACGAGCCCCACCGTCTCACCGCGCCCGACGGTGAACGACACGCCGTCCACGGCGCGGGCGGGGCCGGCGTCGGTGGAGAAGGTCGTGCGCAGGTTCTGCACGTCGAGGAGCGGGTCGGGCGTCATGGTGGAGCGAAGCTATGCGAGGGGATAGGGGGGTGCCAGTTGTCAGGTGTCAGGTGCCAGGTGCCAGTTGCCGGTCACTGGCAACTGGGCACTGGCGACCGGCTACTTCCTCGGATCCAGCGCGTCGCGGAGCGCGTCGCCGAGCAGGTTGAAGGCGACGACCGTGACGAGGATCGCGAGCCCGGGGAAGAGCGCGATCCACCATCCGCTGGCGATCTGCTCGCTCCCCTCCTGGATGATGTTCCCCCAGCTCGCGTTCGGCGGACGCACGCCGATGCCGAGGTAGCTGAGCGAGGCCTCGAGCACGACGACGTTGCCGATGCCGAGCGTCGCGGCGACGATCACCGGGGTGAGCGCGCTGGGGAGCACGTGGCGCCAGAGGACGCGGGCGTGCGAGGCGCCGAGCGCGCGCGCGGCGAGCGCGAACTCCCCACGCGAGAGCGCGCGCACCCGCTCGCGGACCAGACGGCTCGTGCCGAACCAGCCGGTGAGCCCGAGCATGAGGATCAGTGCCGGCAGGCCGACGGCGCCCCAGAGCGCGAGGGCGAGCAGCAGGAGGAGCACGCGCGGCACGGCGAGCAGTGCATCGATGAGGCGCATCATCGCCGCTTCCGTCGCGCCGCCGACGTAGCCGGCGACGGCGCCGTACGCGGTGCCGATGGTGATCGAGAGGGCGATGGAGAGCACCGCGACCCCGAGCGAGACGCGTCCGCCGTACATCACCCGCGTCAGGACGTCGCGGCTGAAGACGTCGGTGCCGAACGGATGCGCGCCGGACGGCGGGAGCGTCGCCATCCCGACGATGTCCGGCTGCGCGTTAGGCGGGTACGGGGCGATGAGTGGCGCGAGGAGCGCGGCGAGCGCGAGGATCACGATCGCGGCGGCGGCGCCGATCGCGACGCGGTCGCGACGCAGCCGCCGCAGGGCGACGCTCCACGGGCCGGACGTGGCGCTCACGCGTCGCGCAGCCGCGGGTCGGCGGTCGCGCCGAGCACGTCGGCGATGACGCTGCCGGCGACGGTCATCACCGCGCCGACGATCGCCGTCGCGCTGACGAGCGGATAGTCGCGCTGGGCGATGGCCGACGTCGCGAGGGAGCCCATCCCCGGCCAGGCGAACACCGTCTCGACGATCACCGCGCCGCCGAGCAGGGCGGGGAACATGAGCCCGAGCAGCGTGATGGTCGTGCCGAGCGAGTTGCGCAGCGCATGACGAAGGAGCACGGCGCGCGGGGAGAGTCCCTTCGCCCGCGCGGTGCGCGTGAAGTCGGCGCGCGCGACGTCGAGCAGCGCGGCGCGCTGGTGGCGCGCGATCGCCGCGGAAAGAAGGAGCGTCAGCGTGAGCGCGGGAAGCGCGAGGTGCCGCACCCGGTCGACGAACCGTCCCCACGTGCCCATGTACTCGTGCATCACCGGGTCGACTACGCCGGAGACGGGAAAGATCGGGAGCTCGTAGGCGAAGGCGAGAAGAAGCATCAGCCCCAGCCAGAACTCGGGCATCGAGTAGAACACGAGGAGGAGCGCGCTCGAGCCGCGGTCGACGAGCGAGCCGCGGCGCGCGGCCTGGAGGACCGCGGCGGCGATGCCCAGCGCGATGCTGAGGAGGAGCGCGGTCCCCATGAGCACCAGCGTGTTCGGCAGGGCGGAGGCGAGCGCGCCCGCCACCGGGCGGTTCCGCGAGAACGACCAGCCGAGGTCACCGCGCGCGACGCTGCCGATCCAGCGCACGTACTGCTCGGCGAGCGGGCGGTCGAGCCCGTACCGCGCGCGCCACTCGGCGCGCACCTCCGGGCTCACCCTGCCGCTCTCCAGCGCCGCGCCGAAGGGATCACCCGGCGCGAGATGGATCAGCGCGAAGACGACCGTGGCGACCACCGCCACGACGACGACGGCCTGCGCGGCGCGAGCCGCGAGCAGCCGCCGCACGCGCTACCGCGCCGCGGGGCGCAGCCCGATCCGGTCGCGGTCGATGCGCTCGCCCGCCGGGATCGACCACTGCGCGATCCCCGCCCACCAGGCGTCGGGCCGGAGGTTCACGAGCCGGATGCGCTTGCTCGCCCCCGCGACGAGGTTCGGCTCGTAGAGCATGATCGCCGGCGCGTCGTCGACGAAGGTCTGGTACGCGCGCAGGTAGAGCGTGCGCGCCTGCTTCGCGTCGTGCGAGGCGACCGCGCTGTCGACCTGCGCGTCGAACACGGGGCTCTCGTACGAGCCGAAGTTGCTCCCGTCGTTCGTCCGCGACCCCTCGCTCGTCCACGTCTGCCGGATGCTCGACGGCGTCGGGTCGGGATGCCACGAGTTGATCAGCGCGTCGAAGCTCCGCGTGCCGAGCTTCGCGATCATCGCGTTGAAATCGAGCTGGTCGATCGTCACGTCGGCGCCCACGCCTTTCAGCTGCTCCTGGATGAGCACCGCGACGCGCTGCCGCGGGCGGCTGGATCCGGGCACCATGACGGAGAAGCGGAGCGGGACGCCGTTCTTCTCGCGAATGCCGTCGCCGTTCGAGTCGCGCCAGCCGAGCGAGTCGAGCATCCGCTTCGCGCGGGCGCTGTCATACGGAATCTGGCGGATGGTGGAGTCGGCGATGCCGAGCGAGCGCGGCGCCGGCCCGAAGGGCACCGTCGCGAGCGTGTCGTAGACGTTGCGCGCGATCGCCGCGCGGTCGAGCGCCATCGCGAGCGCGACGCGCACGTTGCGGTCGCCGAGCACGGGGTGCGGGCGCCCGTGGTGCTTCGGGTCGCGCAGGTTGAACTGCAGGAAGGCGTAGTCGACGCCGCCGTACTGCTTCACCTGGAGCTTCGGATCCTTCTGCGCCTGCGCCAGCTGCTCGCCGCGCAGCACCTCGATGAAGTCCGCCTCGCCGGCGAGCAGCCGCGTGACCGCGGTGTTCGGGTCGGGGGCGATCGAGACGACCACGCGATCCAGCTTCGGACGGCCGCGGAAGTACGTGGTGTCGGCCACGAGCTCCACCAGCTGCGACGGCACCCAGCGCACGAAGCGGAACGGGCCGCTTCCGACCGGATTCCGGACGAACGGGTCCGCCTTCAGGTTCGCGCGGTCGACGCTGCCCAGCAGGTGCGCGGGGACCGGGATGACGTTGTACGCCGCGGTGAAGAACTGGTCGAGCGAGCGGCGATGGTACCAGGCGACCGCGGTGAGCGAGTCGCGCACCGTCACGGAATCGATCTCGGCGACGTTCGGCGCCTGCGGGGAGGCGACCTTCGGGTCGCGCATGAGGTCGAAGCCCATCTTCACGTCCGCGGCGCGCACCGGCTTCCCGTCGTGCCAGTGGGCGCGCGGGTCGAGCTCGAAGGCGATCGAGAGCGAGTCGGGCGCCCAGGTCCAGTGCCGCGCGAGGCGCGGCTCGAACCCCTCGTCCCCCATCGCGTTCATCTTCGGGCCGATCTCGGCGAGCCGCTCGAACAGCTGGTCGGAGACCATCTTCCCCATCGCGCTGAGGATGATCGGGGGCAAGAGAAAGTCCGGCTCCGCGGCGGTCGAGATGACCACCGTGCCGCCGACGTCGCCCTCGCTGCCGGATGCGCGATCCCCGCGGCCGCAGGCGGCGAGCGCGAGGAGGAGAGCTGCTGCGGAGAGGCGGCGTGTCGTCATGAGAGCGGGCAGGTGCGATGGTGATCGCCGGCCGGCGGCCGACTCATGAAATAACGCGTGACGACGCTCGGCGTCACGGCTAGCGCCGCCATGTCCACTCCCGATCGACATATCGGCGGCGCGCGTCGGCGACGGCGGCGGTGAGGGTGGTGTCGAGCGCGAGCTCGCCGGGCGACGCGTCCTCGCGATCCCGCAGCGCGGCGAGGAACGCGGCGTCGACCTCCGCCGCGCTCGGAGCCCTGCCGAGCGCGTCGCGCAGCGTCGCCGGCGCCGGAGGAGGCGCGACCGGGTTGCGCAGCAGCGAGGCGACGCTCGTCTGGTCATCGTCGACGAGGATGGAGCCGTGCTGAAGGAGCGCCTGCTCGTCGCGATACTGCGCGCTCCCGACGAGCTTCCGTCCGCCGAGCACGAGCTCGCCCTCGGTCGGTTCCTCGAAGCAGGGTGCGGTGGATGGGACCGGAGCCTTCCCGGCGGGCCGCGAGATTTCCGCGCGCGCGCCGAGCCGGTGCAGTGCCGCGAGGAGGAGCTCGTTGATCCGCAGGTACGCGTCGCGGAGCGTCGCGCCGAGCGAGAGCGGCGCGGTGACGCTGTAGGTGATCTCGCGGTGGTGGAGCACCGCGCGTCCGCCGGTGAGTCGGCGGACGACGTCGATCCCGCGCGCGGCGAGGGCCTCGCCGTCGTACTCGCCCCGCGCCGGCTGGTTGCGCCCGAGAGAGAGCGTCGGGGCCGACCAGCGATACAGCCGGAAGACTGCCTCGCCGGAGTCGGCCGCCCGGCGGAGGAGCGCCTCGTCGAGCGCCATGTTGTCGGTCCCGGAGAGGGGGGGTGTGACGAGGAAGCGCCAGTGCACTGAAGTCGGGGGCGGTGCGTACCGGTTGCCGGGGTGGCCCGCTAAACTTAAGGCCTGGAGCGCGCCTCAGCCGCGATCCTCATCCCCCAGATCCGACCATCCGGCGCCGCTCCGGCGGCACTTCTCGAGGCACCGCATGACGAAGAGCACCACTCTGTCGCTCACCGACGACGGCAGCTTCATTCCGCGCCACATCGGGCCCGGCGAGCGCGAGACCGCCGAGATGCTCGAGGCGGTGGGCTACGAGTCGCTCGATGCCCTCATCGACGCCACCGTCCCCGAGGGGATCCGGCTCCGCCGGCCGCTGGCCATCGGCGAGGGGAAGAGCGAGGCCGAGACGCTCGCGCACATGCGCACGCTCGCCGCCAAGAACCAGATCTTCCGCTCGTACATCGGCACGGGGTACTACGACACTTTCGTCCCCCCGGTGATCCAGCGGAACATCCTCGAGAACCCGGGCTGGTACACGGCCTACACGCCCTACCAGGCCGAGATCGCCCAGGGGCGGCTCGAGGCGCTGCTGAACTTCCAGACGATGGTCATCGACCTCACCGGGCTGGAGATCGCCAACGCCTCCCTCCTCGACGAGGGGACCGCGGCCGCCGAGGCGATGCACCTGGCCTACGGCGCGCGCGGCAAGGAAGGGAAGGAGCTCTTCTTCGTCGCCGACGACTGCCACCCGCAGACGATCGACGTGGTGAAGACGCGCGCCGCGGCGCGCGGCATCCGCGTCGTCGTCGGCAATCCGCGGACGCACAAGTTCGGGCCCGAGCTGTTCGGCGCGCTCCTCCAGTATCCCGCGACCGACGGCGCGGTGTACGACTACCGCGCCGTCGCCGAGCAGGTGCACGCGCAGAACGCGCTGCTCGTCGTCGCCGCCGACCTCCTCGCGCTGACGCTCATCACCCCGCCGGGCGAGTGGGGCGCCGACGTCGCGGTCGGGACGACGCAGCGCTTCGGCGTGCCGATGGGCTACGGTGGGCCGCACGCCGCCTACTTCGCGACGAAGGACGAGTTCAAGCGCATCATCCCCGGCCGCATCATCGGCGTCTCCCGCGACGCGCGCGGGAAGCCGGCGCTGCGCATGGCGCTGCAGACGCGCGAGCAGCACATCCGCCGCGAGAAGGCGACGAGCAACGTCTGCACGGCGCAGGTGCTCCTCGCCGTGATGTCGAGCATGTACGCGGTCTGGCACGGCCCGCGGGGGCTCACGAAGATCGCCCGGCGGGTGCACCGCCTCGCGACGCTCCTCGCCGAGGGGCTGAAGAAGTGCGGCTTCCACGTCGGCAGCGAGCCCTTCTTCGACACGATCCGCGTCGACACCGGAAAGCTCGGCACGAAGGAGATCGTCACGCGGGCGCGGGAGAAGAAGATCAACCTCCGGGCGCTCGGCGACAGCGTCGTCGGGATCTCGCTCGACGAGACCACGCGCCTCGCCGACGTCGAGGATCTCCTGATGGTGTTCGGGGGCGCCGGCGCGAAGGGCGTCGTCGAGCAGCTCGGCGAGGTGGACGACTCGTTCGCGGCGCCGTTCGCGCGGACGACCGCGTTCCTCACGCATCCCGTCTTCTCCTCGCACCACTCGGAGACGGAGATGCTTCGCTACATCCGCTCCCTCGAGGCGAAGGACCTGTCGCTCACGCACTCGATGATCCCGCTGGGCAGCTGCACGATGAAGCTGAACGCGACGGCGGAGATGATGCCGGTGACGTGGCCGGAGTTCGCGAAGCTGCACCCATTCGTCCCGCGCGAGCAGGCGGCGGGCTATACCGCGATGTTCGAGGAGCTCGAGCGCGATCTCGCCGAGATCACCGGCTTCGCCGGTGTCTCGCTGCAGCCGAACGCCGGCTCGCAGGGCGAGTACGCGGGGCTGCTCGTCATCCAGCGCTACCATCACGCGAACGGCGACCAGCATCGCGACGTCTGCCTCATCCCGCAATCCGCGCACGGGACGAACCCGGCGAGCGCGGTGATGGCCGGGATGAAGGTGGTCGTCGTGAAGACCGGCACGAGCGGCGACATCGACCTCGACGATCTGCGCGCGAAGGCGGAGGAGCACGCGAAGGATCTCGCCGCGCTGATGGTGACCTATCCGTCGACGCACGGCGTCTTCGAGGAGGGGATCCGCGAGATCTGCGAGATCGTGCACTCCCACGGCGGGCAGGTGTACCTCGACGGCGCGAACATGAACGCGATGGTCGGCGTCGCGCGGCCCGGCGACATCGGCGCCGACGTCTGCCACCTGAACCTGCACAAGACCTTCTGCATCCCGCACGGCGGCGGCGGTCCGGGGATGGGACCCATCGGCGTCGCGAAGCATCTCGTCCCGTTCCTTCCGGGACATGCCGTGGTGCCGATCGGTACGCCGGCGTCGAGCGGCGCGGTGAGCGCGGCGCCCTTCGGCAGCGCGAGCATCCTCCCCATCTCGTACGTCTACATCCGCATGATGGGCGGTGCCGGACTGACGCTGGCGACGAAGATGGCGATCCTCAACGCGAACTACATCGCGAAGCGGCTCGACCCGCACTATCCGGTGCTCTACAAGGGAAAGCACGGCACGGTGGCGCACGAGTGCATCATCGATCCACGCGGGCTCAAGGCGTCCACCGGCGTCGAGGTCGAGGACATCGCGAAGCGGCTGATGGACTACGGCTTCCACGCGCCGACGGTCAGCTTCCCCGTCGCCGGCACGCTCATGATCGAGCCGACGGAGAGCGAGCCGAAGTCGGAGCTCGACCGCTTCTGCGACGCGATGATCTCGATCCGCGAGGAGATCGCCGACATCGCGGGCGGCGTCCTCGACAAGAGCGACAACCCGCTCAAGAACTCGCCGCACACGCTCGACCAGGCCGTGAGCGACAGCTGGACGCACGGCTACTCGCGCGAGCGCGCGGTCTTCCCGCTCCCGTTCGTGCGCGAGCACAAGTTCTGGCCCTCGGTCGCGCGCGTCGAGAGCGCGTACGGCGACCGGAACCTCGTCTGCTCCTGCCCGCCCACCGACGCCTACGCGGAAGCGGTGACGGCGGGATGACCGCGCGGCGCGGCGATCCGACCATCGTCGCCGCGCTCGCGGTGGCCCTCGCCGCGTGCGAGAGCCAGAAGCCCGAGGATGCCTGGTGGACGAAGGTGAAGCCGGCGAACTACGCGGGTGACAGCACCGCGGTCGTCCGGCTCGCCACCCACGCGCTCGGCGATTCGCTTCCCATGCGCGTCGAGAGCATCTCGAAGGGGGAGCACGGCTGGCTCGTTCGCCTGCTGCCGACTCGCGGCGGCCTCCCCGGCGGCGGGAGTGTCTGGGTCGAGCTGTCCGACTCCTCGGCGACGGTGGTGAAGCGTTACTGAAGGGGGTCAGGGGTCAGGCGTCAGGAGCGGCGTTACCTGCAGTTGCGCAGTTCCTTCCGCCAGGCCCCAGACCCCCGAACCCCGCCGTTACTGCCCGATGTGCTTCCTGTACTCGTCCGGGCCGAGCAGGGAGTCGCGCTCGTCGGTGGCGCGGAGGCGGAGCTTGATCATCCAGCCGGCGCCGTAGGGATCGCTGTTCACCAGCGCCGGCTCCTTGTCCAGCCGGTCGTTGATCGCGACCACTTCGCCGGAGAGCGGGGAGAAGAGCTCCGAGACCGCCTTCACCGCCTCGACGGTGCCGAACACGTCGTGCGCGCCGAAGCTCGCGCCGACCTTCGGCAGCTCGATGTAGACGACGTCGCCGAGCTCGCCCTGCGCGTAGTCCGTGATCCCGATGGCGACGACGTCCGTCTCGCCGGTGTCCTTCACGTACTCGTGGTCCTCGGTGTACAGCAGATCGCTCGGGATTTCGGCCACGACACGCCTCGCGCAAAAGGGTGAGATCGGCGCGAAGTCTACCCGTGCGGAGGCGCGAGTGTCAAGGAATCGCCGCTGCGCGCGCCGGCCGCCGCTTCGGCGGCGAGCGCGCGCCACACTTCGTCCACGCGCCGCTCCAGCGATTCGCGCGTCCCGTCGTTGTCGACGACGAAATCCGCGCGCGCGCGCTTGAGATCGGCGGGCATCTGCTGCGCGATCATCTGCATCGCTTCCGGCTCGCGCAGGCCGCGGTCGCGGACCAGGCGCTCGAGCCGCACGGGACGCTGCGCGTCGACGAGCACGATGCGGTCGAACCCCTCGGTCAGGTTCGCCTCGAAGAGCAGCGGGATGTCGCAGACGACGACGCGGTCGCCGCGCGCCCGTGCCTCGGCGACGAGCTCGTTGCGCATCCGCTCCACCTCCGGGTGCACGATCGCGTTGAGCTCGTGCAGCTCGTCCGGCTGGCCGAAGACCCGGCGGCGCAGCGCCGCGCGATCGAGGACGCCGTCCGGAGCGAGGACGTCGCGTCCCCAGCGGCTGACGATCGCGTCGTAGCCGCGCGTCCCGACGCGGACCGCGCGCCGCGCGAGCACGTCGGCGTCGATGAGCGTCGCTCCGCGGGCGACGAGAAGCTTCGCCACGGTCGACTTGCCGGACGCGATGTTACCGGTGAGCGCGACGAGAAGCATGATGAGGGGAGCCGCGGCGTGGCGCGTCGCCGCATCCGATCTTCCACGGATGGGCCCGAACGAGCGCAATACTAGGACGCGCGCCGACGTGCTGTCAACGCGAATCATCCAACCTGGTTCCCGCTCCCGCCGTCAGTGCGGCGAGGCACGGTGCCGCGCCTGATTGTTGCGTCGGCTGTGGGCACCACGCTCTCTCGACCCGAACCCATCGGTCTCATGCGCGATCCACGCACCCTTGGCTTCAACAAGCTCGCCGCGCTCGGCGCGCTCGGCGTCTGTGGCGGCCTGTTCCTCATCCTCGCCGCGGTGTTCGTGTTCCTGCACCCGTACCCGCGCGGCGGGATGGACGGGACGGAGTATGCGCTGACGCTCATGGCGTTCACCGGGCTGATCGGCGCGATCATCGCGGTCCATCTCGCCTTCGCGCACCAGCTGTGGTTCGGGCCTGCCGAGGGCAGGGGAGAAGCGGGAAGGACAGCGCGCTAGAGCAGCCGCACCTGATCTTCGTCGGCGCGCGGGCAGGAGTGGCAGTGCCGGCAGCGCGCCTGGTACGAGTCGCTCGCGCCGACCATGATCGTCGGTGAGTCGTAGCGCGCCGGCTTCCCCTCGATCAGACGCTGGTTGCGGCTCGCCGGGCCGCCACAGATCACGCAGATGGCGTGGAGCTTGTCCACCACCTCGGCCACCGCCATGAGCTGAGGCATCGGCCCGAATGGCTCGCCGCGGAAGTCGGTGTCGGTGCCGGCGAGGATCACCCGCCGCCCGCGCGATGCGAGCGAGGTCGCGAGCGCGACGATCCCCGCGTCGAGGAACTGCGCCTCGTCGATCGCGATGACGTGCGCCGTCGGATCGATCCGCCCCGCGATCGTCGCCGAGCTGTCGATCGGGATCGCCTCGACCGTGCGGCCGTCATGGCTCGACACCGAGTAGAGCCCGGCGTAGCGCTCGTCGAGGTGCGACTTGAACACCTGCACCCGCTTGCGCGCGATCATCGAGCGACGCACGCGGCGGATCAGCTCCTCGCTCTTCCCGCTGAACATCACGCCGCAGATGACCTCGATCCATCCGCCGGCGCTGGTGAAGTACGTGTCGCTCACCGCTCGCCACGCTCCTCGCGCGGCCGGCGCGGGCGCATCGTACGCTCTCCACGATCGCTGCGCGGGCCGCGATCGCCTCGGTCGGGGCGCGGGCCACGCTCGCCGCGGAAGCCGCCCGACCGCTCGCCGCGCTCACCGCGCTCACCGCGCTCGGGCCG
>JABFXC010000153.1 GCA_013361935.1 Gemmatimonadaceae bacterium | reverse complement strand
GCCGTTTCCGCGTCGCGGGGCGACGCGGAGCTGCGCGCGGCGGCGCGCGTCACGCTCGCCGAGCTGCTCCTCGCCGCCAATCGCGACGTCGAGGCTCGCGAGCTGCTCGCTCCCGTGCCGCGGCTGAGCGCCGACACCGCGCTGGTCGCCCGCGCCCGCGACGCGATGCTCGCCGCCGCGGTCCACGGCGCGCCCTCGTTCGACGAGATCGTGAAGCGCGCGCGCGATGCGGAAGGCGCCCCCGGCCGGACGTCCAGCGCGATCCTCCTCGCTCGGACGCTGATCGCCTCCGACACCGGCGGCGGCGCCGGATCGTTTCTCGCCGCCGAGATCGTGCGCGACAGCCTGGCGGCACCGCGGGCCGCGCGCGAATTGTTCGTGCGCATTCCGACCGCATCGCCCCTCGCCGCGAAGGGATGGCTCGCCGCGGCGCGGCTCGCCGGAGATTCCGCCGCCGACTACGTTCGCATCGCGCGCGGCCGCTGGCCCGATTCCCCGTATCTGCGCGCGCTCGACGGGCACGCGACCGGCGACACCCTCGCGATCCCCAGCGACACCCTGTTGCGGCAGAGCTGGGACCGCGCGATCGTGATCTTCAACGACAGCCTCGACCGCCGCCGCAGCACGGCGACGCCACCCGCCGCCACGCGCCCATGACCACGAGCGTGACCAAACCGAGCATCACTCCGGGGCCCGCGGCGGGACGGCTCGCGATGACGGTCGCCGGGATCGAGTTCGCGAACCCGATCGTGCTCGCCGCGGGCACCGCGGGCTACGGTCGCGAGCTCGCCGGCGTCGTGCGCCTCGGGTCGCTCGGGGGAATCGTGACGAAGGCGGTGAGCGTCGCGCCGCGCGCGGGGGCGCCGGCGCCCCGCGTCGCCGAGTTCGGGGGCGGGATGATCAACGCCGTCGGCCTGGCGAACCCGGGGCTCGAGGAGGTCCGCCGCCGGCATCTCCCCGAGCTCCTCGACGACCTGGGCGCGCGCGGTCCACGCGTGATCGTGAACGTCGTCGGGAGCGCGGTGGAGGATTTCGCGACCGTCGTGCGCGGGCTCGAGGAGAACGAGTGGAAGGCGCGCGCCCCAGACGCCTACGAGCTGAATGTGAGTTGCCCTAACGTTCGTGCCGGGGGGATGGAGTTCGGCGCGGACCCGGCGACGCTGCGCGCGGTGGTGGCCGGCGCGCGCGCCGCGACTCGGCGGCCCCTCCTCGAGAAGCTCTCGCCGGCGCTCGCGGACATCGTCGCCGCGGCGCGAGTCGCGATCGACGCCGGCGCCGACGGGCTGACCCTGGTCAACACGCTCCCCGGCCTCGTGATCGACGTCGAGCGCCGCCGCCCCGCGCTCGGCTTCGGCACGGGCGGGGTGAGCGGACCCGGACTGCTCCCCGTCGGGGTGCTCGCGACGTGGAAGGTCAGTCGCGCGCTTCCGGGCGTCCCGATCATCGGGGTGGGCGGCGTCGCCTCGGCGACCGACGCGCTCCAGTACATCATGGCCGGGGCTAGCGTGGTCGGCATCGGCACCGCCGCGATGCGCGATCCGCGCGCGCCCGAGCGCGTGGTGCTCGAGCTCGACCACTGGTGCGAGCGGCACCACGCGACCGTCAGGCAGCTCGTCGGCGCGCTCGAGTGGCCGGCGTGACCGCCATCCCGATCGTCGCGCTCGACGTCGCTTCCCTCGCCGAGGCGATGGCGCTCGTCGCGCGGCTTGGCGACGCGTGCCGGTTCTACAAGGTGGGGAGCGAGCTCTTCACGCGCGAAGGGCCCGCGGTCGTGCGCGAGCTTCGTGCGTCAGGGTGCGAGGTGTTCCTCGACCTGAAGCTGCACGACATCCCGAACACCGTGCGGCAGGGCGCGGCGGCGGCCGCCGCGCTGGACGTCCGGCTGCTCACCGTGCACGCGGGGGGAGGGGAGGAGATGGTCCGCGCGGCGGTGGAGGGCGCGGGCGCCGGATGCGGTGTGCTCGCGGTGACCGTTCTGACCTCCCTGGACGCCGGGGCGCTGGGGCGCGCGTGGGGGCGCGAGGTCGTTTCAGTCGAGAGCGAGGTGGTGCGACTCGCCGAGATCGCGGCCGCGGCGGGGGCGCACGGGGTCGTCTGCAGCGGCCACGAGCTGGCTGCCGTTCGCGCCGTCCACGGAGAGCGCCTCGCGCCGCTGGTCCCGGGGATCCGGCTCGCGGGGGGCGCCACCCACGACCAGGCGCGGGTGATGGGGCCGCGGGAGGCAGCGCGGGCGGGGGCCCGGTACATCGTGCTCGGAAGGGCGGTGACCGCCGCCGCGGACCCCGTCGCGGCGATGGCCCGGGTGCGCTCCGAGCTCGACGCACCCTAAGAATCGTCACGTGGCTGACTTGCGTGCTGTGGTCGAGCCCATTAGCATACGTGTCTGCCCGTGAAGTGGACAGAATCTGGACCCGGAGCTCCCGTGAAAGTTCGTAGCAGCGTGAAGCCGATTTGTGAGCACTGCAAGGTCGTCAAGCGCGACGGCGTGACTCGCATCATCTGCAAGCGCAATCCCAAGCACAAGCAGCGTCAGGGCTAATTATGGCGCGTATTGCCGGCGTCGATCTCCCGCGAGACAAGAAGGTTGAGATCGGCCTCACGTACATTTTCGGCATCGGGCGGAAGACCGCGCAGACCATCCTCGAGAAGACCGGGGTGAATGCGACGCAGCGGATCCGCGACCTGAGCGAGGCCGACGTCAACAAGCTCCGTCAGGCGATCGAGCGTGATGTTCGCGTCGAGGGTGCGCTTCGCACCGAGATCGCGATGAACATCAAGCGACTGATGGACATCGGGTCGTATCGCGGCATCCGTCACCGCCGGGGCCTTCCCGTGCGCGGGCAGCGGACGCACACGAACGCCCGCACCAAGAAGGGACCGCGCCGGGCGATTGCCGGCAAGAAGAAGGTAACCAAGTAGGCGTATGGCGACTGCGAAGAAGAGCAAGCGCGTGATCGAGGCGGAAGGCGTCGCCCACGTCAACGCGACCTTCAACAATACGATCATCACGATCACCGACCCCCGCGGGAACGCGGTGGCCTGGGGCTCGTCGGGGAAGGCCCAGTTCAAGGGCTCCAAGAAGTCGACCCCGTTCGCGGCCACGGTCGCGGCGGAGCAGGCGGCGCGCGAGGCGATGAGCCAGGGCGTCCGCCGCGTGCACGTGCGCGTGCAGGGTCCGGGGAGCGGCCGCGAGTCGGCCATCCAGGCGCTTGCCGCCGCCGGCCTCCAGGTCAAGTCGATCAAGGACGTCACGCCGATTCCGCACAACGGCTGCCGTCCCCCGAAGCGCCGGAGGGTCTGACCATGGGCCGCTATACTGGCGCGAGCTGCAAGCAGTGCCGCCGCGAGGGAACGAAGCTCTTCCTCAAGGGGCAGAAGTGCTTCACGGAGAAGTGCCCCGTCGAGCGTCGTCCGTACGCCCCCGGCCAGCATGGCCAGGCGACGGCGCGCCGCCGGAAGGCCTCGGAGTACAGCAAGCAGCTCCGTGAGAAGCAGAAGATCAAGCGCATCTACGGCATCAGCGAGGGGCAGTTCCGCAACACCTTCGAGAAGGTGACGACCCTTCCAGGCATCACGGGTCACAACCTCCTCGCCGCTCTCGAGAGCCGGCTCGACAACATCGTCTACCGGATGGGCTTCGCCGCGAGCCGCAAGGCCGCGCGCCAGCTGATCCGTCACCGCCACGTCGAGATCGGCGGCAAGACGGTGGACATCCCGAGCTACCTGGTGGGCCCGGGCGAGGAAGTGCGCGTGCGCATGAAGTCGCGCGAGCAGGCGTCGGTGCAGGCCGCGATGGATCAGGCCTCGCGCGGCGCGCCCCTCTCCTGGATCGCCGTGGACAAGACGACCTTCAGCGGCCGCATGCTCGAGCGCCCCACGCGCCCGAACATCCCGATCGCCGCCCAGGAACAGCTGGTCGTCGAGCTGTACTCGAAGTAACGGGTACCCGGTACCCGGTACCGGGCAACCGGCACGTACGAACCGCGGGCGCGGCGACAACCGCGCCCGCGTTCGAATGAAATGGAAGTGCAGCGGCGCTCGCGCGCCGCGGTCGGGACCCTGGCTCCCATACGAGCCTGCCGCGCGTCAGGGGCGGGGCAGGGCGTCACCGGGCGATTCTCCGGTGAGACCAACGAGGATTGAAGACACAATGGCGCAGACGATCGATCTCCGCGGGCTGGTTCGCCCGCAGCTCGTAGAAGCAACCACCCGCGACGACAACCCGAACGTCGCCGAGTTCCGGCTCCAGCCGCTGGAGCGCGGCTTCGGCCACACCCTCGGCAACGCGATGCGTCGCATGCTGCTCTCGTCGCTCCGCGGCGCGGCGGTGTGGGGCTTCCGCATCGACGGCGTCGTCCACGAGCACCAGACGATCCCCGGCGTCGTCGAGGACGTCCACCAGATCATCGGCAACCTGAAGAACCTCACTCTCTCGATGTCCGACGACGTCGAGGATGCGGTCCTTCGCATCACGAAGTCCGACGCGGGCCCGGTCACGGCCGGCGACATCCTGGAGTCCGGCGGCGTGCGCGTGCTCGATCGCGAGCACCACATCCTCACCCTCCAGGACGATCGCGACCTCAGTGTCGAGCTCTACGTGAACAAGGGCCGCGGCTACGTCGAGTCGGATCAGCATCCGCTCGATCGCGGCCTCCCGGTCGATCTCGTCCGCATCGACTCGATCTACAACCCGGTGCGCCGCGCGAACTTCGCGGTCGCCGAGACCCGCGTCGGCCAGCGCACCGACTACGATCGCCTCACGCTCACCGTCGAGACGAACGGTACGATCACGCCGCAGGAGGCGGTCAGCTACGCCGCCGCCCTCGCACAGACGCACTTCCAGTACTTCGTGGAGTTCGGCTCGCACTCCTCCGCTCCGCTCATGGCGGGCGAGGGCGCGGGCAGTGGGGACGGTACCCGGCTCGCCACCGTCCTCCGCACGCCGATCGACGACCTCGAGCTCTCGGTCCGCTCGGTCAACAGCCTGAAGAACTCCAACATCCGCACGCTGGGCGATCTCGTCCGGCAGACGGAGAGCCAGATCCTGCAGGTCAAGAACTTCGGCAAGAAGTCGCTCCAGGAGATCGCCGATCTCCTCGAGCGTGAGGGATTGAATTTCGGGATGCGGTACGACGAGAACGGTGAGGGCGTGCGGGTGCTCGATTGGGGCACGCCGCCGAGCCGAGCCGCCGCCGCCGCTCCGGACGACGAACCGGAACAGGAGTAGTTCAATGCGGCACGCCAAGGCCGGACGCCAGCTGCGTCGGACGAGCGAGCAGAAGCTCGCCCTGATGCGCAACCTCGCGCAGTCGCTGTTGCAGCACGGCGCGATCGAGACCACGGAAGCGAAGGCGAAGGAGCTCCGCCCCTTCGTCGAGAAGCTGATCACGAAGGCGAAGGACGGCACGCTCCACGCGCGCCGGCTCGCCGGTCGCCACGTGCAGCAGCGGGCGATCAGCGACAAGCTGTTCCAGGAGATCGGGCCGAAGTTCGCCAACCGCAAGGGCGGCTACACCCGCATCCTCAAGACCGGTCACCGCAAGGGTGACGGCGCCGAGCTGGCGCGCATCGAACTGATCGAGGGCTGACCAATGGCCATTCAGCGCAATCGTTGCTACTCGTGCGACAAGGGCGTCGCCTTCGGCAACAACGTCTCGCACGCGAACAACAAGACGCGCCGCACCTGGAAGCCGAACCTCCAGGTCGTGCGCACCCTCATCGACGGCAAGATCACGAAGGTGAAGGTCTGCACCCGCTGCCTCGCCGCGAACAAGGTGGCGCGCGCGCCTCGTGCCTCGCGCGTTGCCTGACGAGCCCTCGGCTGGCCGCGGCGACGAGAGGGGAGCTATTGTCTAGCTCCCCTTTTTCGCGCCATGCAGCACGCCGGCCGCCTCTCTTTTCCTGACCACGTCTCGTAAAGCTCCGTGCCTACTGCGTTCATCACCGGTATCACCGGCCAGGACGGCTCCTATCTCGCCGAGCTCCTGCTGGAGAAGGGCTACCGCGTCGTCGGCGTCGTCCGCCGCAGCTCGACCACGCCCTACGAGCGCATCGGCCACCTCGTCGACCGCGTCGAGCTGATCTCGGCCGACCTGCTCGACCAGCACTCCCTCGTCGACGCGATGGCCGAGTGCCGGCCCGACGAGATCTACAACCTCGCCGCGCAGAGCTTCGTCGCCACGTCGTGGACGCAGCCCGTCCTCACCGGCGAGTTCACCGCGCTCGGCGTGACGCGCGTGCTCGAGGCGATGCGCAAGGCGGCCCCGAAGGCGCGCTTCTATCAGGCCAGCTCGAGCGAGATGTTCGGCAAGGTCGTCGAGACGCCGCAGCGCGAGAGCACGCCCTTCTACCCTCGCTCGCCGTACGGCGTGGCGAAGGTCTACGGGCACTGGATCACCGTGAACTACCGCGAGAGCTTCGGGCTGTACGCCGTGTCCGGGATCCTCTTCAACCACGAGAGCCCGCGGCGCGGCCTCGAGTTCGTGACGCGCAAGGTCACCGACGGCGTCGCGCGCATCAAGCTCGGCATGCAGCGCGAGCTGCGGCTCGGCAACCTCGAGGCGCGCCGCGACTGGGGCTTCGCCGGCGATTACGTGGACGCGATGTGGCGCATGCTCCAGCAGGACGAGCCGGACGACTACGTCGTCGGCACCGGTGAGACCTGGTCGGTGCGGCAGCTCTGCGAGATCGCGTTCGGCTCGCAGGGGCTCGACTGGAAGGAGCACGTCGTGGTGGACGAGAAGTTCATGCGTCCCGCGGAGGTCGAGCTGCTCGTCGCCGACCCCTCGAAGGCGAAGAAGGCGCTTGGCTGGACGCCGCGCGTCGGCTTCCGCGAGCTCGTCACGATGATGGTCGATGCCGACCTCGCGCGGCATCGCTCCGCCGGGCACGGCGCCGCGCGGTGACTCGCGCCGGCGCGAAGCGAAGTGCGCTCGTCACGGGCGCGGCCGGATTCGTCGGACAGTGGCTGTGCCGGGCGCTTCTCGCCGAAGGCTGGGACGTGGTCGGCGCCGGCGTCGCCGCCCAGCCCACGGGCGGGATCCTCACCCGCGACGAGCGCGAGGCGGTGCGCTGGGTGCTCGCCGACATCCGCCATCAGGCCGACGTCGACCGCGCGTTGGCCGTGGCGCACCCGGACGTCGTCTTCCATCTCGCCGGGATTTCCTTCGTCCCCGAGGCGCAGAGCGATCCGGTCTTCACCCACGAGACCAACGTGCTCGGCGCCGCGCGTCTGCTGCACGCGGTCCGCGTCCGCCGCCGTGCGGGCGAGCTCGATCCCGTCGTGCTCGTGGTCGGGAGCGCCGAGCAGTACGGGCGGGCAGAGGTCGGGCATCGCAGGGTCGAGACCGAACCGCAGGCACCGGTCACGGTGTACGCCGCCTCCAAGGCCGCGCAGGAGATCGTCGCGCTCGAGGCGTTTCGCAGCGAGGGAGTCCGCGTCGTCGCGACCCGCAGCTTCAATCACAGCGGCGTCGGGCAGGCGGACAATTTCCTTCTCCCCGCCCTCGTGCGGCGGGCGCGCGCGATCGGCGACGGGGGCCCGGCGAGCCTCCGCATCGGCAACACGGACACCGTCCGCGATTTCCTCCACGTGCGGGACGTCGTTCGTGCGTATCTTCTACTGGCGGAGCGCGGGGTGCCGGGGGAGGTCTACAACGTTTGCAGCGGCATCCCGCGGCGCGTCGGCGATCTCGCGGCGCAGGTCCTGGCCGCGGTCGGTGCCGATGCGAGCGTCGAGGTCGACCCGGCGCTCGTCCGGAAGGTCGAGATTCCCTGGCTGGTCGGGGACTCGGCGAAGCTGCGTGACGCGACGGGGTGGTCCCCGGCGCTGACTTGTGACGACATCATTGCGGATCTGATAAATGCCACGGCGCGCTGACCTCCATCGCATCCTCCTCATCGGCTCCGGCCCGATCATCATCGGCCAGGCCGCGGAGTTCGACTACTCCGGCACCCAGGCGGCGAAAGCGCTGCGCGAGGAAGGGTTCGAGGTCATCCTCGTGAACTCCAACCCGGCGACGATCATGACCGATCCCGAGTTCGCGGATCGGACCTACGTCGAGCCGGTGACGGCGGAGTACATCGAGAAGATCATCGAGCGGGAGAAGCCGGACGCGCTCCTCCCGACCATGGGCGGGCAGACCGCGCTGAACGTCGCGATGGAGCTCGCCGAGAGCGGGGTCCTCGAGAAGCACGGCGTCGAGCTGATCGGCGCGAGCGCGAATGCCATCGCCATCGCCGAGGACCGCCGTCTCTTCGCCGAGGCGATGAAGCGCATCGGGCTCGCGGTGCCGACCGGCGGGATCGCGAAGACCTGGGACGACGCGCTCAAGCTCCTCGATCTGACGAGCTTTCCCGCGATCATCCGTCCCTCCTTCACGCTCGGCGGTACGGGCGGCGGCATCGCCTACAACCGCGAGGAGTTCGAGGAGATCGTGCGCCGCGGGCTCGACCTCTCCCCGGTCGGCGAGGTGCTCATCGAGCGCAGCGTGATCGGCTGGAAGGAGTTCGAGCTCGAGGTGATGCGCGATCACGAGGACAACGCGGTCATCGTCTGCTCGATCGAGAACATCGATCCGATGGGCGTCCACACCGGCGACTCGATCACCGTCGCGCCGGCGATGACGCTCACCGACCGCGAGTACCAGGTGATGCGCGACGCCGCGCTCGCGGTGATCCGCGTCGTCGGCGTCGACGCGGGCGGGTGCAACATCCAGTTCGCGATCAATCCCGCCGACGGCGAGATGCTCGTCATCGAGATGAACCCGCGCGTCTCGCGCTCCTCGGCGCTCGCGTCGAAGGCGACCGGCTTCCCGATCGCGCGCATCGGGACGAAGCTCGCCGTGGGGTATCGGCTCGACGAGATCACCAACGACATCACGAAGACGACGCCGGCCTCGTTCGAGCCGGTGCTCGACTACGTCGTCGTGAAGGTGCCGCGCTTCGCCTTCGAGAAGTTCCCGAGCGCGAGCCCGCGCCTCACGACGCAGATGAAATCCGTCGGCGAGTCGATGGCCATCGGCCGCACGTTCAAGGAAGCGTTCCAGAAGGCGCTCCGCGCGACCGAGACGGGACGCTACGGCTGGACCGTCGGCGCGCGCCCGGTGGATGACCGTCTGGCCGACGACACGATCGACGCGCTGAAGGGCGCGCTTCGCCAGCCGACGCCCGAGCGCGTCTTCCAGCTCAAGCGCGGGATCGAGGCGGGGATCGCCGTCGAGGCGCTCCACGAGATGACGGGGATCGATCCCTGGTTCCTCGAGCAGATGCGCGAGCTCGTCGGCGCGGAACGCAGCTACGCGACGAGCGGCGACGAGGGCGCGGCGACGCTGCGCGAGATGAAGCGCATGGGCTTCTCCGATCGCCAGCTCGCCGAGCTCCGCGACGAGACCGAGGACCAGGTGCGACGCCGCCGCTGGACGCTCGGCGTGCGCCCGGCCTACAAGATGGTCGACACCTGCGCGGGCGAGTTTCCCTCGGCGACGCCGTACCTCTACGGCTCGTACGACGAGGAGAGCGAGGCGCCGCGCAGCGGGCGAAAGTCGATCGTCATCCTCGGAAGCGGCCCGAATCGCATCGGGCAGGGCGTCGAGTTCGACTACTGCTGCGTGCGTGCGGTGCTCGCGCTGCGCGATCGCGGCTACGAGACGATCATGATCAACTCGAATCCCGAGACCGTCTCCACCGACTTCGACATCTCCGACAAGCTGTACTTCGAGCCGCTCACCCTCGAGGACGTGCTCGAGATCGTCGAGCGCGAGAAGCCCGAAGGTGTGATCGTGCAGCTCGGCGGCCAGACGCCGCTCAAGCTCACGCGTCCCCTCGCGGCGGCCGGCGTGCGCATCCTCGGCACCTCCCCCGACGCGATCGACATCGCCGAGGACCGGCGGCGCTTCGACGCGGTCGCGCGCGAGCTCGGCATCGAGCAGCCGGCGAACGGAACAGCGACGAGTCTCGACGAGGCCGTGGTCGCGGCGGAGCGCATCGGCTATCCGGTGCTCGTGCGTCCCTCGTACGTGCTCGGCGGCCGCGCGATGCAGATCGTCTACGACGAGCCGTCGCTGCGCGACTACTTCCAGTACGCGGCGCGCGTCTCCGAGGACAAGCCGGTGCTCATCGATCGCTTCCTCGAGGACGCCTTCGAGGCGGACGTCGACGCGATCTCCGACGGCACGAACGTCGTGATCGGCGGCGTGATGCAGCACATCGAGGACGCCGGGATCCACTCCGGCGACTCCGCGTGCGTGCTCCCCCCGTACCTGATCGGCGAGCGCGATCTGGAGACGATGCGAGCGCACACCGTCGCGCTGGCGAAGAAGCTCGGCGTGGTCGGGCTGATCAACGTGCAGTTCGCGGTGAAGAACGGCGTCGTCTACGTGCTCGAGGTGAACCCGCGGGCGAGCCGCACCATCCCCTTCGTGTCGAAGACGATCGGAGTGCCCCTCGCCTCGCTCGCCGCGCGGGTCATGGCCGGCGAGACCCTCGACGACGTCGGCCTCCACGAGGAGATCATCCCTCCCTTCGTCGCCGTGAAGGAGGCGGTCTTCCCCTTCAACAAGTTCCGCGAGGCCGACCCGATCCTCGGCCCCGAGATGCGGTCGACGGGCGAGGTGATGGGCCTTTCCGATTCGTTCGGAAGCGCGTTCGCCAAGGCGCAGACGGCGGCGCAGAACGATCTCCCCCTCGAGGGAACGATCCTCATCACGGTGAACGACCACGACAAGCCGACGGTGACGCCGATCGCGCGGCGCTTCCACGAGATGGGGTTCCGCGTCTTCGCCACCGAGGGCACCGCGCGCTACCTGCGCGGCCGCGGCATCCCCGCCGAGCGCGTCTTCAAGGTGCACGAGGGCCGGCCGAACTGCCTCGACATGATCGTCAACGGGCAGGTTCAGCTCCTCGTCAACACGCCGTTGGGCAAGCACGCCCAGCACGACGACTACGCGCTCCGCCAGGGCGCGATCAGCCACCGCATCGCCTACACGACGACGCTCTCCGCGGCGAGCGCGGCGTCGGACGCGATCCTCTCGCTGCGGTCGCGCGAGACGACCGTCCGTCCCCTCCAGGAGTGGCACGCGATGATCGCCGAGGCCGCGTCCCCGGCCCGCGGAGGACGATGAGCGACTTCTTCGTCCACGAGTCCGCGTACGTCGACGACGGCGCGGTGATCGGCAGGGGAACGAAGGTCTGGCACTTCTGCCACGTCATGCCAGGCGCGGTCATCGGCGAGCGGAGCAGCCTCGGTCAGAACTGCGTCGTCATGCCCGGCACGCGCATCGGCGACAACGTGAAGATCCAGAACAACGTCTCCGTCTACGAAGGCGTCGAGCTCGAGGACGACGTGTTCTGCGGCCCCTCGATGGTGTTCACGAACGTGGTCAATCCGCGCAGCCACGTCTCGCGGAAGAACGAGTACAAGCGCACGCTCGTGAAGCGCGGCACCTCCATCGGCGCGAACGCGACCATCGTCTGCGGCGTGACGCTCGGCGAATATTCGTTCGTCGGCGCCGGCGCGGTGGTGACGGCCGACGTCCTTCCGTACGCGCTGATGGTCGGCGTGCCGGCGCGCCGCCATGGGTGGATGTGCCAGTGCGGGGAGCGCCTCCCCGACAGCGGCGTCGGAACCTGCGCCGCCTGCGGCTCGTCGTACGAGCGGTCCGGAGAGGGAATTCGACGCGTGGAGACGCGATGACCAGCAAGGCGATCACCGGCCGGGACGTCCGCATCGCGCTCGTCGGGTGCGGGCGCATCTCGGTGAATCACTTCGACGCGTACCGGAAGGTGGACGGGCTGCAGCTCGTCGCCGTCTGCGACGTCGTCGAGGATCGCGCGCGCGCCGCCGCGCAGGCGAACGGCGTCCCTGCGTTCACGAGCTACGAGGAGATGCTCCACGGCGTCGCCTGCGACGCGGTCGCCATCTGCACCCCGACCGGGCTCCACCCGCAGCTCGGGGAGATAGCCGCGAAGCTCGGCAAGCACGTCATCACCGAGAAGCCGATGGCCATCTCGCTCGCCGCGGCCGACGAGCTGGTGCAGGCCTGCGACGCGGCGGACGTCCATCTGTTCGTCGTGAAGCAGAACCGCCTCAATCCGCCCATCCAGCTCCTCAAGCGCGCGATCGACAAGGGTCGCTTCGGCCGTCTCTATCTCGCGAACACGACGGTGCGCTGGACGCGCCCGCAGGAGTACTACGACCAGGCGCCCTGGCGCGGCACCTGGGAGTTCGACGGCGGCGCGTTCATGAACCAGGCGTCGCACTACGTGGATCTCATCCAGTGGCTCGTCGGCCCCGTCGAGAGCGTCCTGGCGAAGACCGCGACCCTCGCGCGGCGCATCGAGGCCGAGGACACCGGGATCGCCGTGCTGAAGTTCCGCAACGGCGCCCTCGGCACCATCGAGGTCACGATGCTGACCTACCCGAAGAATCTCGAGGGATCGATCACGATCCTCGGGGAGAAGGGCTCGGCGAAGATCTCCGGGACCGCGGTGAACCGCGTGGAGACCTGGCAGTTCGCCGACTACGACGACGACGACAAGCTCGTCGAGGCCGCGACGACGAACCCGCCCAACGTGTACGGCTTCGGCCACGAGGCGTACTACCGGAACGTGCTCAAGGTGCTTCGCGGCGAAGCGACGCCCGACACCGACGGCCGTGCCGGCCGCAAGTCGCTCGAGCTCATCCTCGGGATCTACGAGTCGGCGAAGACGGGCCGCGAGGTGCCGCTTCCGCTGCGGGTGACGCTCTGACGGCGCTACGGATTCGGACCGCCGTCCGCTAGATTGGGGGCCAGGGGCCAGGTGTCGGGAACGGCGTCGAACGCAGTTCCTCCCGCCTGGCCCCTGGCCCCTCCTACCGAATACCGACCAATGCCCGTCCCTCTCCTCGATCTCAAGGCCCAGCACCAGACCATCCGCGACGAGATGGTCAAGGCCGTGATGGACGTCGTCGACAGCCAGCTGTTCATCCTCGGCGAGCCGGTGAAGCAGCTCGAGTCCGAGGTCGCCGGCCTGTCGAACACGAAGTTCGCCATCGGCTGCGCGAACGGGACCGACGCGATCCTCCTCGCCATGCGCGCGCTCGACATCGGGCGCGGCGACGAGGTCGTGACCACGCCCTTCACCTTCTTCGCCACCGCGGGGACGATCCACAACGTCGGCGCGACGCCGGTGTTCGTGGACATCGAGCCGAAGACCTTCAACATCGATCCCCAGGCGATCGCCGGCGGGATCACGAAGAAGACGAAGGCCGTGATCCCCGTCGATCTCTTCGGCGCGATGGCGCCCATCGAGGAGGTGAAGAAGGTCGCCGGCTCGCTCCCCGTGATCGAGGACGCCGCGCAGTCCATCGGCGCCCGGCGGAAGATCGACGGGAAGTGGGTCATGGCCGGTGAGGCGGCGACGATCGGGACGTTCAGCTTCTTCCCGAGCAAGAACCTCGGCGGCTACGGCGACGGCGGGATGATCGTCACGCAGGATCCGGCGATCGCCGAACGGCTGATGCGGCTCCGCGTGCACGGCGGGGCGAAGCAGTACTTCCACGACGAGGTCGGGTACAACAGCCGCCTCGACGCGCTGCAGGCCGCGGTGCTGAAGGCGAAGCTGCCGCACCTCGCCGCGTGGAGCGCGAAGCGCCGCGAGCACGCTCGCTTCTACGACGACGCCTTCCGCGGGCTCGATGGCGTCGTGACGCCGCACGTGGACCCGAAGAACGAATCGATCTACAACCAGTACACCATCCGTGCGGAACGACGCGACCAGCTGCAGGCGTTCCTCAAGGAGAAGGGGATCGGCTCGTCGATCTACTATCCTCTCCCTCTGCACCTGCAGCCGTGCTTCGCGTACCTGGGCTACAGGAAGGGGCAGTGCCCGGTGGCGGAGCAGGCCGCGATGGAAGTGCTGTCGCTCCCGGTCTTCCCCGAGCTCACCCAGGCACAGCTCGACGAGGTGGCGAGCGCGGTCCGTGCCTTCTACGGACGCTGACGCCTGGATCCGTCCTTCTCCTCCTGAGGAATCAGTGAAAGATCAGCTGCTCGATCGTATCGCCGACCGGTCGGCCACCATCGCCGTGGTCGGCCTCGGCTATGTCGGCCTGCCGCTCGCCGTGGAGTTCGCGAAGGCGGGCTTCCGCGTCGTCGGCTACGACGTGAGCAAGCGGGTCACCGACCTGCTCATGCGCGGGGAGTCGCACATCCAGGACGTACCGGCGAGCGAGATCGCGGCCCTCGTGAAGAGCGGCAAGCTCCTGGCAACCACAGACGAGAGCAGGCTGAAGGAAGCGGACGCCATCTCGATCGCGGTGCCGACCCCGCTCGCGAAGACGCGCGACCCGGACATGACCTACGTCATCGCCGCGGCGGAAGCGGTCAAGCGCCAGGCGCATCCGGGGCTGCTCATCGTCCTCGAGAGCACGACGTACCCGGGTACCACCCGCGAGGTGATGCAGCCGCGCCTCGAGGCGTTAGGCCTGACGGTCGGCAAGGACGTGTTCCTCGCCTTCAGCCCCGAGCGCGTCGATCCGGGGAACGAGAAGTGGAACACGAAGAACACCCCGAAGGTCGTCGGCGGGATCACCCCCGCGTGCACCGAGGTCGCCACCGCGCTCTACGAGACCTGCATCGACACGACGGTGCCGGTGACCACCCCGGAGGCGGCGGAGCTCGTCAAGCTGCTCGAGAACACCTTCCGCTCGGTGAACATCGGGCTGGTGAACGAGATGGCGATCATGTGCGACAAGCTCGGCGTCGACGTCTGGGAGGTGATCGACGCGGCGGCGACCAAGCCCTTCGGCTTCATGAAGTTCACCCCGGGGCCGGGCATCGGCGGACACTGCATCCCGCTCGATCCGCACTACCTCGCCTGGAAGATGCGCACGCTGAACTACAAGACGCGCTTCATCGAGCTGGCGAGCGAGATCAACAGCTCGATGCCCGAGTACGTGATCGAGAAGACCGTCATCGCGCTGAACGACGACTCCAAGGCGGTCCGCGGGAGCAGGATCCTCGTCCTCGGCGTCGCCTACAAGCGCGACATCGACGACATGCGCGAGAGCCCGGCGCTCGACGTCATCCGGCTGCTCGAGGAGCGCGGCGCGAAGGTCGATTACCATGACCCGCACGTCCCGAGCTTCCGCGAGGACGGCCACGAGCGGAAGGGAGTCGAGCTCACGGACGCCGCCATCGCCGCGGCCGACGCCATCGTGATCGTGACCGACCACCGCGCCGTGGACTACGCGAATCTCGTCCAGAAGGCAAAGGTCATCGTCGACACGCGCAACGCGCTGTCGAAGGTCCCGCGGGGCAAGGCGCGGATCGTGACGCTGGCGAGCTGACGGCAGGGGGTCGGGCGTCAGGGGCCAGGCGGAAGGGGGTGCGTCAACTGCAGTCGACGCCGTTCCTTACGCCTGGCCCCTGACCTCGCAGTTCCGCCTCATCCGTACGGCCCGAAGATTGCGTTTCCCGGGGCATGGCGAGCCGGAGGTGGGCTCGCGCGAGCCGCTCTCACGGTTCGAATCCGCGACGCTCGATCACGGTCACGGCCAGTCGTGACCGTGCGTCGCCAGTCATTCCCGAAATCGTGCCCCGCCAGACAACCACTCCCCCCAGTGTCGGAGCGCGCCGGATCAGGCGTGCCGAGCGGCGCATTTCGGTCCGGCGTCTCCTGACGTCGGCGGTCTTCTGCGTCGGGCTCGCGCTCCCTGCCGCCAGCGCGCGCGCCCAACATCCGCTGGTCTCGCTCCCCCTCGACGACCCGGCCTACCCGCTGCTCGATGGGTTGGTCCGCGGCGGCTGCCAGCCGGCGCGCATCTCCGCCTACCGCCCGTACCTGGTCCGCGACGTCCGCGCCGCGGTGCGCAGGGCCACGACCGACTCGTCGTGCGCGTCGTCGCTGGTCGCGGTGCTCCGCGACCGCTTCGCCAGCGACACCTTCGACATCTTCACCGACAACGAAGGGGTGCTCACCGCCGGCGGCGCGCTGACGGTCCGCGCGACCCAGCTCTCCAACGGCGAGTTCCGTCCGCTCTGGCGCGGACTCCGGCCGAAGGCGGAAGGCGATCCGCCGGTCTCGGCGACCGTGCAGGGCCGCGTGACCTGGGGCTCGAAGAACGTCGTCGGTGTGATCGAGGGCGTCGGATACACCCACCGGCGCAACGACCCGAACCTGCATCAGCGTGCCGTGCGCAGCACCTCGGGCGCGATCGATTTCGGGGAGAGCTACGTCAACGCGCAGCTCGGAAAGTGGTTCACCCTCTCCTTCGGACGCGCGAGCGAGGCCTGGCTTGGCGAGGGCCGCGAGTCGCTGACGCTTTCCGCGTGGGGACCGGCTCTCGACCGCATCGAGCTCTCCGGACGCTGGCGCCGCGTCGAGGCGCGCGCGCTCGTCGCGACGCTCGCGTCGGTCGAGATGGACCCGGCCGTCGACAGCCTCCCTCCGGGGAGCGCCGCGCACCGGTTCTACCGCCAGCTCATCGGCCACGCGCTGACCATCCGTCCGACGCGCGCGGTGGAGCTCTCCCTCGGCGAGACGATCCTCATCGCCCGCGGGACGCAGACGCTCGAGCTGGCGTACATGAATCCGCTCATGGCGTACGTCGTCACGCAGAACGACACGTCGCGCTACAACACCACGCAGGGCGACAACCTCCAGGTCTTCGGCGGCGCGCGGCTGCACTCGGGCGCCTCCGCGGTCCAGGCCGAGCTGCTCGTGGACGACGTGCAGATCGACCCGAAGGATCGCCGGAAGGTGCAGGACCAGCTGGCGTGGTCGGTTCGCGGCACGCAGGGGCTTCCGTTCCTGGTCCCCGCGAGCGCGATCGCCGAGTACCGCCACGTCAACAGCTACGCATACCTGCGGAACTTCTACGCGACGGCGTACCAGAGCTACGACGCGCCCATCGGCAGCGAGCTCGGACCCGACGCGGATCTCTGGCGGCTGGGCGGGGAGCTCTGGCCCGCCGGAACCGTTCAGCTCACGGGCGGGCTCTCCGGTTGGCGACAGGGAGCGCAGCGCATCGACCAGCGCACCGGCCGGAACTCGAACAACCACGCCGGCGAGCCGTACCCGAGCGTGACTCCCGACCGTCCGGGCGTCCAGCGCACGGTGCTCGTCGACGCCGGCGCCTCGTATCTGAAGCATCCGCTGACCTTTACCGCGCGCGTCGAAGCGGCACGCGTGCGCAACCCGAACAACCAGCTGACCGCCACGGCATCGTATGTGCGTTTGCAGCTGATCGGACGCTATGCATATCAACTTCCCTGAGGGTTTGCGCCCGGCCATCCTGGTCCTGGCGCTCGTGGGCATTTCGGCCATGGCGGGCGCGCAGGATACGTCGGCGGCGATGCGCGACAGCGGGATCCGCGACACCAGCGGCCGCAACGTCGGCGTTCTGCGCTCCGGCGACGTCGTGCGGATCGTGGTCTTCCGCGAGAAGGATCTGACGGGCGAGTTCCTGATCGACAGCCGCGGCGATCTGCAGATCCCGGGGCTCGGTGTGATTCGCGCGGCGGGGCTCGGGCCGACGCAGCTTCGCGAGAGCCTGCGCGCCTCGCTCCAGGCGCACGGCTTCACCGATCCGGAGATCTCCGTGCAGCCGCTGGTCCGTGTCTCCGTGCTCGGCGAGGTTCGCGCGCCGGCGCTCTATCCGGTGGATCCGGGCATCAGCCTCATCCAGCTGCTGACCATCGCCGGCGGTCCGACGCCGAACGCGAACCTGAGCAAGACGCGCGTCGTGCGCGAGGGACGCGTGTTCGAGGTGGATCTGCAGGGCGCGCTCGCGGGGAGCGCGTCGGGGCGCGTGGTGCTCTACTCGAACGACGTGGTGGTCGTGCCGCGCCGGACCGGCTTCACCCGTGAGAACGTCGCTTTTCTGCTCGGACTGACGACGACCGCCATCAGCCTCGCGACGTTCATCGCGACGCTGCAGCGGAACCGTAACCCATAGACGCCTGACGCCGAAGCCGTGTTCATGACACCAGACCCAGCGAACGCATCGTTCGACGAACCGGTCGACGTCGCGTCCACCGAGACCAGAGACGAGCCTCCGACGGGATTCTCACCGCGCGAGGTGCTCGCCGTCGCGCGCCGCCGTTGGATCCTCATCCTCACGGTGTTCGCGGTGGTCACCGCGATCGGTGCGTGGCGCACCATGCGGCAGCCGCGGATCTATCAGGCTACCGCGACAGTGCGCTTCCAGCAGCCGACTCCCGCCGTTCAGGGGATCGCCCAGCCGCAGATCAGGTCGTTCACGATCGATCCGCTGCAGTCCGAGCAGCTCCTCATCAGGAGCCAGAGCGTCGCCGAGCGTGCGGCGAACAAGGCGGGGCTGCGTCTGCACATCGTGCGGCCGCAGCATTCGCGCGTCGCCGTCTTCGGCGACAGCATCCCGCTCGTCGACTCGTCGGCGCGCGGGGGCGAGTACTCGCTCGACTTTCACCAGGACGGATACGCGCTCCGCTCCGGAGGGACGCAGCTCGGGTCGGCCCCGTACGGCACGCGCCTCGTCGCTGGCGGATTGTCGCTGTTCGTGCCCCAGCGCCCGGACTTCAAGGAAAGCTCCGTCGTGCTCGCGGTGAGCTCGATCGGCGCGGCCGCCGACGAGGTTCGCGGTGGGACCACGACCCGCGTGATCCCGCAGACCGACGTCATCGAGATCACCTATCGCGGCACCGACCCCGGGGCGGTGCGCGACGTCGCCAACTCGCTCGCGTCCGCCTACGCGCAGTTCTCGAGCGAGCTGCAGACGACGAGCGCCCGGAACAAGACGCAGTTCATCGAGAACGCGCTCGCAAATCAGAAGGAAGGGCTCGCCGGGGCGCAGGGTCGCCTGCAGGCCTTCAAGGAGACGCACCAGGTATCCGACGTCTCGGCGGAGGCCACCGCGCTCTTCACCAACATTCACGAGCTGGAAGGCCTCAGGCAGGATGCCCTGGTCGACCGCTCGGTGTACGAGCAGCTGCTCGGCAAGCTCACTCAGGCCGATACGGTGGACGACGACCTGCGCAAGCTCGCCGGGACCGAGGCCATCACGAAGAACACCTACGTCGCCAACCTCTACAACCGCTGGTTCGATCTCCTGAAGACTCGCGAGGAGATCATGGCGACGGGCAAGAACTCGAACGACCGCGACGTGCAGGCGACGGAGAAGCTCATCGCGCGGACGAAGCGCGACCTGCAGGAGGCCAGCCGCGTCTACCTCGACGGTCTCCAGTCGCGCCTTGCGTCCTATGACAAGTCGATCGCCCAGTCGCGGCGCGACGCGGAGCGCTTTCCTCCGCTCGAGTCGGAGCAGGCGCGCCTGACCGCCGACGTGCGCACCACGCAGACGGCGTACGACAACCTCCTCGCCCAGCTTCAGCTGGCCCGCATCGCCGAATCCGCGGACGGCCCCACGGTGCGCGTCGTCGATGCCGCGGAGCTTCCGACGTTCGCGGTCGCTCCGATCCGCAAGCGCGCGCTCGCCATCTCGATGGCGCTGGGTCTCATCCTCGGCATCGGCCTCGCCCTCGGCCTCGAGAAGCTCGACGACTCCGTCAAGCTTCCCGACGAGCTCCCGCAGCGCTTCAACCTCGCCGTCCTCGGGCAGATCCCGTCGATCCGCGCCAACGACAAGCAGATCAATCCCAACGTTCCGCTCAGCCGGCTCGTCAGCCATGTCGATCCGCGCTCGGTGGTCGCCGAGGCGTATCGTTCGCTGCGGACGAACATCGCCTTCGCGCGTGCGCAGTCGCGCGCGCGCACGCTCGTGCTCACGAGCCCCGGTCCCGCCGACGGCAAGTCGACGACGGTGGCCAACCTCGCCATCACCTTCGCGCAGCAGGGGCAGCGCACCCTGCTCATCGACGGCGATCTCCGGCGCGCGGTGCTCGACAAGACCTTCTCCGTTCCGCGCACCCCCGGGCTGACGGAGCTGATCGTCGGCGTCTCCCCGCTCGCCGACGCGGTGCACGAGACGAGCGTCGAGAACCTGTTCGTCATGGGAAGCGGACAGCTTCCCCCGAACCCCTCGGAGCTGCTCGGCTCCGAGCGCATGCGCGAGGTGATCGCCGAGGCGCGCGAAAGCTTCGACGTGATCCTCTTCGATTCGCCGCCGCTGCTCGCCGTCACCGACGCGGCGGTGCTCTCGACCATGGTGGATGGCGCGATCCTCGTCGTCCGGATGGGAACGACGAGCCGTGAAGCGGTGCGGCGCGCGGCCGCGCATCTGCGCGCGGTGCACTCGCGTGTGCTCGGCGCGGTGCTCAACGACATCGACGTGACCACCGGCGGGTACTACGGCGGCTACGGGTACTACTACTACGCGTATCAGTCGCACGAGGGCGATCGTGACGGGCGCGCGACGCCGACGACGCGCGATCGCGTCCGCAAGCTGATGGGACTGGGACATGGGGATCGTGGCTGATCGGCTTCCCCCGGAAAACGTTCTCGTCGCGCGACTTGCCGCGGGGCCGGTCGGCACTCTGAAGCTTCCCGCGGAGCCCGTCGACTGGGCGCGCGTGCTCGAGACCGCGGTGCGCGAGCGGTGCGCATCGCTGATCTGGCTCCACAACGCCGCCGTCATCCGCGCGATGGCGCCCGCTGACATCGCGGCGCGCTGGCGGGGGAGGACGCTCGCCGCTGGCGTCGCCGCTCGCGAGCAGCTCGCGGAGCTCGGCGAAGTCGTCGGCACGCTCGATCGCGTTGGCGTCACGCCGATCGTGCTGAAGGGACTTCCTCTCGGCGTCATGCTTCACGGCGATGTCGCCGCGCGGCCGGTGAACGACATCGACCTGTTCATCCCGGTCTCGCAGCGCGAGGCGGCGCACGAGGAGCTCTGCCGCGCCGGCTTCCGCCATCGGTACGGGCTCGCCCCCGAGGAAGGCGCGTACGAGCGCGTCCGCGACGGCCGCCGCAGCGTGCTCGAGGTGCATTCGTCGCTCCTCGACGCGGACATGCTCGCGCACCTCCGGCTTCCCGCCCCCGAGGGGGTGGCCGTCGATCTCGAGGGCGTGCACGTCTACGCGCAGCGCGGGCCGCTCCTGCCGCTCTTCCTCGCGATGCATCTCGCCAAGCACACGGATGTCCCGCTGCTCTGGTGGATCGACCTCGCGGTCGCGTGGCGCGCGCAGACTCCCGCCGAGCGCGCGGAGACGCGGCGCCTGGCCGCGGTGCACCGGGTGGAGCGCTTCCTCGCCTGGGCCGAACGCGGAATCGCGCTGTTCGAGACGGCATCGGCCGCGGAGCTCGACGATGCGCGCGATGCGCTCGCCTCGCTCATGGATCTGCACGGCCACCACCCCGCGCGCCGGCTGCCGAGACTCTCCGCGACGCTGCTCGATGCCGCGCGCAGCGTCGGGGCCTGGGCCTGGCCGCGCAGCCTGCGACGACGCCCGCTCGCCTTCGCCTGGCAGTCGGCGATCCGCGCCGTGGCGGTGCTGCGGCGGCGCCTCGACCGCGGCTCCGCCGTCCCCGACGTGCAGGCGGCTCCCGCGACGGAGCTGCGCGCCCTGGCGATCTCCGAGGAGCAGCTGCTCGGCCTCGTTCGGGATGTCGTCGGCGCCGGAGCGCCGCTCTGGGTCAGGGCGCGCGGATCGAGCATGCATCCGACCGTGAAGGACGGCGCGCTCGTTCGCCTCGTGCCCCTTCCCGAGCGTCCGCTGCGGCGGGGCGACGTCGTCTTCGCAATCATGCGTGGCGGGAATCCGGTGATCCACCGGGTGCGCGAGGTGGCGCCCGAGCAGGTGACTCTCCAGGGCGACAACATGCTGTACGCCGACGCTCCCCTCGCCGCGGGCGACGTGATCGCGCTCGCCGACACCGTCCAGCAGGATACGCGGGCGTCGGCAATCCCCGGTCGCGCGCCGTTCAATCCCTCGCTCATCGCGGCCCGCTGGCGCTCGATGACGCGCCGGCGCCGTCTCCAGCACGTCGACGCCCGCTGACGATGATCGTCGAGTCGTCGCAATCGGTCGCCGGCATCCCGATCGTCCACCACCTCGCTCCGCCGCTCACCCTCGTCCCGCCGCAGATGCCCGAGTGGCGGGGAATCCAGTCGGCCGAGCCGCCGATCGTGATCAGCCACGAAGTGGGCGACGTCGACGACGCCGGCCTCGAACCGCTGTTCGAGATCGAGCCGTGGATGACGTACTACACCGACGGCCGTGGTGGCACCGCCATCCGCTACCACAGCGTCGAGTCGACGATCCCCGTCCGGCTGCTGCGAACGATCCGCCCCGGGATGGAGTATGCGGTGTCCTATTCCTTCGACCCCGGGCGTCCGCTCGAGCGGCGGGGGAAGGAGATGTCGGTCTTCGCCATCGCGCTCGCGGAGCGTCGGCGGGGACTGATGGCGCACGGAAGCGCGTTCATCCTCCCCTCGGGAAAGGGGGCGCTCTGCCTCGGCGTGTCCGGCGCGGGCAAGAGCACCCTCGCGAAGATGATGCTCGCCCGCGGGGACGTGCGCGTGCTGAACGACGACCGTCATGCGCTGACGCGCGAAGCGGACGGTTTTCACGTGTGGAGCACGCCGTGGCCGGGAAGCGCCGGCATCGCGAACGACGGGCACGCGCCGCTCGGCGCGATCGTGCTGATCGGCCGCGCGGCGACGCCGGTGGTACGGCGCCTGACCGCGCGCGAGGTGATCGGATCGCTGCTCACGACGCTCGCGCTTCCCAACTGGAACGAGGACGCGCTCAGCGATGGTCTCGCGCTGATCGACGATCTGATGGCGACCGTTCCGGTGGTCGAGCTCGCTTATCCTCTCGGACCTTCAACGTCGCAGTGGATCGTGGACCAGCTGATGGAGATACAGGGTTGATGACTACCGACGAAGTGCGATACGTGCGCGCGCCCGGCTTCGTGGCGCGCCGTGTGGCGGGAGAGACGCTGCTCGTGCAGACTTCGGCGCGATCCCTTCAGCCGATCCAGCGGTCGACCGACTTGCTCGTGTTGAACGGGACCGGGGAGCAGATCTGGAACATGGTTGCCTCGCCGGTGACGATCGAGGGGATGGCGCAATATTTGATACAGGACTTCGACGTCGATCCGGCCACCGCGCGAGCGGACGCCGAATCCTTTGTCGCGTCGATGGTCGATCTCGGCGCGATCCTCCCAGTGAAACAGGTCGGTGAGAGTTGATAGCCACCGAAATTCCGCGGTTTCCGGTTGAAGCGCACATTCGCGGCGCGCGCGGCAGGCGCGTGCCGCTCAATTGCCTGTTCGAGCTCACGCCCACCTGCAACCTGCGCTGCCAGTTCTGCTACGTCGCGCTGGATCCGTACAAGGGACCGTACCTCAGCACCGACCAGATCAAGTCGATTCTCGACAAGCTGGAAGGGGCGGGGGTGCTCTGGCTGACACTGACTGGCGGTGAGATCTTCTCGCGGCGCGACTTCCCCGAGATCTATCTCTACGCGCGCGGGAAGGGCTTTCTCGTCACGCTGTTCAGCAACGCGACGATGATGAACGAGCGGCTCGCCGAGCTCTTCGCGGAGCATCCGCCCTTCCTCGTCGAGGTGAGCATCTACGGGCCGAACGCGGAGATCTACGAGCGTACGACGCAGATTCCCGGCTCCTTCGCCCGCTTCGAGCGCGGGATTACCCTGCTCCAGAAGTGCGGCGCGCCGCTCGTGCTGAAGACGCCGATGAGCGTGTTCACCCAGGATCACCTGGCGGAGCTGGCGGCGTTCGCGAAGGCGCGCGGGCTGCGCTACAAGGTGGATACGGCGATGGATGCGCGGCACGACGGCGGTTCGGAGCCGGTGGTCTACCGCATCGCCCCGCGGCGCGTGAAGGAGCTGCACGCCGAGATGGACCAGCTCAACGGCCGCGTCGAGGTCACGAGTGAGGGCGCGTCGGCGATGACCGAGGCTCCGTCGCATCTGGCCGGCCCGGCGCCGGTCGGGGACTGCTCGACGACCGCCGCCGACGCCGGGCCCGAGGATCTCTACCGCTGCGGCGCCGGCCGGACCGGCCTGTTCATCGATGCACTCGGCAACGCGAGCCACTGCGTCATCGACCGCGAGCCCAGCTTCCCGCTGCTCAACATGGAGTGGGACGAGGTCTGGGAGCGCATGGGCGCGTGGGTGACGCAGCCGCTTCCCAAGGACGCGCCGTGCAGCGGCTGCACGCTGCGGAAGAAGTGCGCGAGCTGCCCCGCGCGCTCGCGGCTGGCCACGGGGAGCCCGTACCTGAAGGACCCGTACTATTGCGACGTCACGCACGTGGTGAACGGGCTCGAGCCCGTCGTCCACCCGGATTACCGCACGATGGCCCCGCGCACGCTCGGTGCGTGCGCAAGCTGAGATTCCCGTTCGAGCCCACAGGAGATCCCCATGATTTCTCGCGTCAACGAGCACCCGCATCGCAAGGCCTACGAGGCCCCCTCGGTCGCCCGCATCATCGTCGACCCGGTGCGGGAGATGCTCACCGATTGCACGGCGTCGCCGGGCAAGAACCCGCCGGGCAGCGCCAACTGCTCCTCGGACCCCGTCTGCTGCACCACCACCAGCTGACCGGCAGCCCCGATCGCCGCGCGGTTCGAGCGACAAGTGAGGTCTCGTGATACATCGACACGGTTTCAACTTCCAACAGCGGTGACGCTCGTGATCCTGAAGCGCAAACTCGCACTCGCCGCGCTCGTCGCAGCAGGCCTGGCCGCCTGCGACAAGGACCCGTCGGGACCTGCTCCCGCCGTCTTCTCGCTCACCGCGTGCCCGACGGGCAACCTGCCCGCGAACGCGCCGATCACGCTCAACTTCACCCAGGCGGTCAGCCCGTCGACGGTGTCGGGGGCGAACGTGATCGTCACCAACGCGACGACCGGCTTCGAGATTCCCGGGGGGCTCTCGCTCGCCGGCAACGGCCAGCAGATCGTGTTCACGCCGAGCGCGCCGCTGCCCTTCGGTGAGACACTGAGCATCCGCGTGCAGAACCTCCTCAGCGTGGACGGCACCACGCCGCTGAGCGTGCGCGTCTGCAACGTGCTCACGGAAGCGGCGCCGATCACCCAGGTCTACTGGGATCAGATCCCGCGCGCGACGGGCGGGCTGCTCACCGGGGTGTCGATGTTCTCGCCGGATTCCGGGTGGGTGGCGGCGAACCAGGTGCCGCTCTACCGCCGCGTCGGCGACCGGTGGGAGGTCCGTTTCAATCAGCCGTACTTCGCCGCGTCGTACGACGTCGACTTCGTGTCGTCGCAGCACGGCTGGGGCTCGCACTTCGACACCCGCAACTCGCGCGGTGTGATCACGCACAGCACCGACGGCGGCCTCACCTTCGACACCGTGTTCACGATCCCCTCGCAGCTGATCACGCGCCTGCGCGCCGATTCCGCCGCCACGGGGAAGCTCTTCGGGGTCGGCGGCGGCGGTTCCTTCGCGCAGGCGACGTTCTACAAGCTCAACCCGTCGAACGACACCTGGCGGACGACGCAGACCTTGAGCAACGGGTTCGGAGCGTCCGGCTATTCGAGCGTCTCCGACATCGACTACGTGGCGTCGGACACGAACGACGTCGTCGCCACCTCGCGCGGCGTTCGCATCAACGGCTCGACGGTCATCTTCATCCCCGGCCGCATCTACCGCAGCACGAACGCGGGCGAGGCGTGGACGGAGATCGCCGGGACCGCGGCGGACTCCGGGAAAGTGGTGAGCTACGAGGGAGTGGCGCGCCGCTCGAACGGCGACATCTGGGTGGTCGGCGGCAACGGATTCCTCGGGCGCATCGCCAACGGCACGACCACGCTGACGCGGGTCAACCTCGGGATCCCGACGCGCGATTCGACGGACTACCAGGCGTTGATCTACTACGACGTGCAGTTCGCGCCGGGGAACGACAAGGTGGGGTGGGTCGTCGGCAGCTACGTCACGCAGGTGCAGAACGGTGAGCCGCGTCGGATCGGCCTGATCTTCGGCACCACCGACGGCGGCACGACCTGGACTCGCCAGGGCGTGCGCGGCGCCGAAAGCTACGGCGCGACCTTCCCCGCGCTCCAGCGAATCGAAGCCTACTCGGCGACATCGGCGTGGGCAGTCGGCGAGGGCGGTGTTGTTCTTTCCTTCCATCCCTAGTCCGGCGCACACAAGGAGATAGAGCGTGTACGACAACGCAATGTGGTGGGCCCGACGGGCGGCGGTGGTGGTCGGAGTCCTCGGATCGGCGCAGGTGGCGGCGGCACAGACCCAGCTGCCCGCGGGGCTCTGCGACTTCGACATCTCGGACAATCAGGGCGCGCTCGTGTGGGGGAGCACCATGCACCTCACCGGCCGCGCCGGCGCGAGCACGAATCGCGGGCATTTCTTCCTGATCAACGCGGATTCCGCGCAGTACGACGTCGACAACGACGGCTACAACCAGCCGGGCTCCGCCTGCAACTTCACGGCGATCTACACGCCGATCGATCTGCAGGGGGACCTCGTCAACCTGTCGAATCCCGCGCTGGCGATCCCGAAGGCGAACGTCATCCTCGTGAACCTGCCGCGCAGCCTGCCTAACGGCACCATGGCGCGCGTCGACGCCTTCGTCGAGGTGCCTCGCGGCACCGTCGCCGGGACGTACATCGGGCAGGTGTCGATCCGCGACAGCGTGTACGGCGTCCGCAACTCGCCGAATCGCGAGGTGCTCGACCAGGACCGCATCTTCATCGAGGTCACCGTCACCGAGGCGCGGTCGTTCACGATCGTCGATCCCGATTCGGCGGCGCTCCTCGACTCCGTGGTGATCCGCGGCCGCGCGGGGCAGCGCGCGAGCGGCGTCTTCCGCGTCGCGAACACGGGCAACACCGACCTCAACGACCTTCGCGTCACCGCGACGGATCTCCGGTCGGAGAGCGCCGTCGGACTGATCATCCCGGCGGCGAACATCAGCTTCTCTCCGGGGAGCCTGGCCGGGATCCAGTTCGGCGATACGGCGCGCATCGTCGTCACCGTCCAGATCCCGCGCGGGATCCTCGGCGGGCGCTATCGAGGAGAGCTGATCGTGCAGGGGCAGGGGACGGCCGCGCAGCGGATCCCGCTGATCGTGATCGTGACCAGCACCCGCGGCATCCTCTTCGGCAACAACCCGGTGCGCGAGATCAACGGCGACATCGCGAACATCGCCTTCAACGGCGATCCGGGCACGGAGTGGAAGCTGTCGATCTACGACATGATGGGGCTCGTGAGCTACAAGACGACGGGGACGGTCTTCGCCGGCTCGCCCCTCCCCGGCGGCGGGGGCACCACCCTCATCGGCGCGGACTACGCGGTGAACGTGATCTGGCCGCTGCGGAACGGCCGCGGCGAAGGGGTCGCCAGCGGGATGTACCTGGTCGTGGTGGAGTCGATCGTGAACGGGAAGCGGCAGCTCGCGCAGGACAAGCTCATGGTAATCCGGTAGAGGCCGCGACACATGACCAGACTACGCAACGCACTGATCGCGCTCCTCGTCGCGGCCCCGGTTCTCGGCGCCCAGACGACGACGCCGAAGGATCCGACGTCGACGCCCGGGGGTGACGCCGACAACGGCGTGCACGCGGCGACGCTCCTCGGACGCGGGGTGACCCCCCGCGCCGTGGGGCTCGGCGAGGCGATGGGCGCCGTGGAAGGCGATCCTTCGGCGCTCTTCTACAACACCGCCGGCATCGCCCGGCTCAAGACGAACTCGTTCCTCGTCACCGGCTCGCAGGGCTTCGGCAACACGCAGCTCGCCGCCGCCGTGGTCACCTTCCCGACCGCGCTCGGCACCTTCGGGATCGGCGCCCGCGCGCTCAACGCGGGCACGATCGAGGAGATGCAGAATTACCAGCCGCAGGGGCGCCTGCGCGCCTACCAGCTCGCCCTCGAGGGCGGCGGCGCGATCCAGATGACCCGCCACTGGCTCTGGGGCGGCACGCTCTTCTACGCCCAGGAGACGTTAGGCAACCAGTCCGCGGGAACGATCGGCGTCAACTCGAGCATGATGTTCCCCGACATCCTGGGGCGCCTCACGCTCGGCGGAGGCGTGCGGAACTGGGGCACCGCGGTGACCTTCGACAACGACTCCAAGCGGCCGCCCCTGCTGGGCTACGGCGCCGGATCCTTCGACCTGCTGAAGCACCGCAACCTGCTCGAGACGCCGATGCTCTTCCGCGGCGAGCCGATCGTGCTCGACGCGAAGCTCGTCGGTCAGGTGACCTTTCCGCAGCAGAACGAGATCTACGGCGCGGGCGGCATCGAGGCGACGGTGAACGGCGTCGCGATCGGCCGCATCGGCTACACGAGCGGCGACGACAACCGCCGCGGCCTCTCGCTCGGCGCCGGCGTCAACGTCGGCCAGTTCCGCCTCGAGTACGCCTTCCGCAACCGCATCAACGCGGGCGCGAAGATCTACCAGTTCGATCCGATCGGTGACGAGCACCACGTCAGCGCCACCTACTTCTGGGGCGGCGCGTCGAGCAACACGCCGACGGTGCCGGTGATCCTCACCCAGCCGATCGACACCGCCGCGATCAACGCCGCGGTGCGCGAGGCGGTGGACCGGCAGCTGGCGCAGCTCCGGCCGCTGCTCGACAGCCTCCGCAGCGCGCAGGTCGAGGTGCGGCAGGAGAGCGATCTCGTCTCGAAGTACATCGTTCCGGTGCACTTCGCCTTCGACTCGGCGATCGTTCGCGACAGCGACTTCGCCGTGCTCGGCCAGATCGCCGACGTCATCCGGCGGGTGTATCCCACCTCACTCGTCACGATCGAGGGCTTCGCCGATCCGTCGGGGAGCGATGCGTACAACCTCCGCCTTTCGCGCCGGCGCGCCGAAGCGGTGCGCGACGTCATGACCGAGCGCTTCGGACTTCCCTCGCGGCAGTTCCGGACGGTGGGCTACGGCGAGCAGCGCGTCCGCCAGGTGGAGCCCGGCGCGCGCAAGGACGATCCGGGCGCGCTGCAGAACCGGCGCGTCACGTTCACGATCGACGCGACGCAGCACTTCTAGCGCACCGGTGGTGGCAGGACGCGCGGGGTGGAGCTCAGCTCCACCCCGCGCGTGCGTTCAGCCCCGGGGCATTCGGGGGCTGGTCGCGCACCGTCCGGTCGCGCGCCGCCCGGCGGTCGCCTGACGTTGCAGCGCCTCGCCGGTGCCGATAGCTTCCGTGGTCTTCCACCAACGATACTTTCGGGGCTTTTCGTGAACATTACAGTGGTCGGTACGGGCTACGTCGGCCTGGTGGTCGGCGCGTGTCTGGCTGAAACCGGCAACAGCGTCATCTGCGCCGACGTCGACGCGAAGAAGATCGAGGGACTCAAGCAGAACGTCCTCCCGATCTACGAGCCGGGGCTCGAGGACTTCGTCGAGCGCAACCAGGCGCAGGGGCGCCTGACCTTCACGACCGGCGTCGGCGACGCGATCGCCGAAGCGGACGTCGTCTTCATCGCCGTGGGCACGCCGCCCGACGAGGACGGCTCGGCCGACCTCCGCCACGTTCTCGCGGTCGCCGAGGAGATCGGCAAGCACGCGACGCGCGAGTGCGTCGTCGTCACGAAGTCGACAGTGCCGGTGGGGACCGCGGCGAAGGTCGCGGCAGCGGTCGCGAAGAACGCGAAGCGTCCCTTCCACATGTGCAGCAACCCGGAGTTCCTCAAGGAGGGCGCCGCGGTCGACGACTTCATGAAGCCGGATCGCGTCGTGCTCGGCGTGGAGAGCGACTTCGCGCGCTCGATGATGGCCGAGCTGTACGCGCCCTTCGTGCGGACCGGCAAGCCGATCATCTTCATGGACATCCCCTCCGCGGAGATGACGAAGTACGCGGCGAACGCGATGCTCGCGACGCGCATCTCCTTCATGAACGAGATCGCGAACCTCTGCGAGAAGGTGGGCGCGAACGTCGACCTCGTGCGCCGCGGCATCGGCAGCGACGCGCGCATCGGCCCGTCGTTCCTCTTCCCCGGGCCGGGCTACGGCGGCTCGTGCTTCCCGAAGGACGTGAAAGCGCTCGTCCGCACCGCGAAGGAGCAGGGCGCCGCGCTGGCGGTGCTCGAGGCGGTCGAGGATGCCAACGAGCGGCAGAAGCACCGGCTGTTCGACAAGGTGAAGAAGGCGCTCGACGGAAAGCTCGATGGCGCGCGCGTCGCGCTCTGGGGACTCGCCTTCAAGCCGCAGACGGACGACATGCGCGAGGCGCCGGCGCTCACGCTCATCGAGGAGCTTCGCGCCGCGGGGGCCTCCGTCGTCGCCCACGATCCGGCGGCGATGCACGAGACCAGGCGGCGCATCGGCGACGCGATCGAGTACGCGTCGGGGAACTACGAAGCCCTCGAGGGCGCCGACGCGCTCGTCGTCGTCACCGACTGGAACGAGTACCGCCACCCCGACTTCGCGCGCATCCGGAAGGCGCTCCGCCGCCCGATCGTCGTCGACGGGCGCAATCTCTACGATCCGGAGCGCATGCGCGCCCTCGGCTTCACCTATCTCTCCATCGGGCGAGGCCGGGAATGAGGGTGCTGATCACCGGTGCGGCCGGCTTCCTCGGCTCGCATCTGGTCGACCGCTTCCTGCGCGAGGGGTATGACGTCGTCGGCCTGGACAACTTCATCACCGGGCATCCCGACAACCTCGCGCACCTCACGGGCAACCCGAAGTTCGAGCTGGTTCGCCACGACATCTCGACCTTCACCTACGTGCCCGGCAAGTTCGACGGCGTGCTGCACCTGGCGTCGCTCGCCAGCCCGGTCGATTACCTGAATCATCCGATCGAGACGCTCAAGGTCGGATCGATCGGCACGATGAACGCGCTCGGCATCGCGAAGGCGAACAGGGCGCGCTTCTTCGTCGCCTCGACGTCCGAAGTCTACGGCGATCCGACCGTGCATCCGCAGGTCGAGAGCTACTGGGGCAACGTCAACCCGATCGGCCCGCGGAGCTGCTACGACGAGTCGAAGCGCTTCGCGGAAGCCGTGACGATGGCCTACCATCGCGAGCACGGGATCGACACGCGCATCGTGCGGATCTTCAATACCTACGGCCCGCGGATGCAGCCGCACGACGGGCGCGTCGTGACGAACTTCATCGTCCAGGCGCTGACGGGAGAGCCGATCACGATCTACGGCGACGGCAGCCAGACGCGCAGCTTCTGCTACGTCGACGACGAGATCGAGGGGATCTATCGGCTCTACACCAAAGGCGACAACCTGCCGACGAACATCGGCAACCCGCGCGAGTTCACGATGCGCCAGCTCGCCGACCTCGTCCTCGAGCTGACCGGGAGCGCGTCGGAGATCGTGACGCGCCCGCTTCCGGCGGACGATCCGAAGCAGCGGCAGCCGGAGATCAGCAAGGCGCGCAAGCAGCTCGGCTGGGAGCCGACGATCCCGCTCCGCGAGGGACTGCAGCGGACGATCGACTATTTCCGTCCCCTCATCGGGTCGCCGCGAATGAAATCGCGGGCGCAGAAGCTCGTTGGATAGCGCGTCGGATCTCGTCGCGCGGGCGCGCGAGCGCTTCTCCGTCCGCGATTACCACGGCGCCGTGCTCCTCCTGCGCGAGGCGGTGGTCGAGGGGATGGCCTACGCCGACGCGCACAATCTGCTCGGGCTCTCGCTCGCCCTGATCGGCCGGCAGGCGGACGCCGTCTCGTCGTTCGACGCGGCGATCGCGCTCAACCCGCGCTACGTCGAGGCGCACCTCAATCGCGCGGTGCTCCTGAACGACATGGGGCGCAGCGACGAGGCCCGCGAGGCCTTCGCGACCGCGGAGCACCTGGGCAAGCCGGACGAGACGGGCTTCCCGGTGATGGTGGCGAACAGGCTCGCCAACGCGCACGCCGGACTCGCTGCGGACTATCGCGCCGCGGGCGCGCTCGACGAGGCGATCGCCCAGTACGAGCGCGCGCTCGAGCTCCGCCCGGGCTACGCCGACATCCGCCTCGCCCTGGCGCGGGCGCTCACCGAGCGGGGTCGCCACGGCGATGCCGGGCGGCAGCTCGACGAGGTGCTCCGCGTGCGGCCGGAATGGCTCGACGCCATGCTGCTGCGCGGGCTGACCGCTTATCTTGATGGTGACCTGGCGACCGCGGATACAGTCTGGACCGCGGCGGCCGAGCGGCATCCGGAAGAGCCCCGCATCGAGATCTATCGCGCGATGCTCGCCCGGCGGCGCGCGGCCGGCTGAGCTCATCGAACGTCCGCAGTGAACCGCCACCCGATTCCCGGGTAGCAATCCAGTCATGCCCCCCGTGAACCGATACCTCGTCCTCCTCCTCGCCGTGCTCGCGGCAGCCGCCTGCACGTCGAAGCCGTGGAGCCCGAAGAACTACACGTCGAACGAAGAGCTCTACAAGGCGTCGCTGCAGCGGCTGCACCGCGGCAAGATCGACGACGCCATCATGGGCTTCGAGGCGCTCACCCTCGACCTTCCGGCGCGCGACACGCTGCTCTCCCGCGCGCAGTACTACCTCGGCCAGGCGCACGAGAAGAAGGGCGAGCACATCCTCGCCGCGCAGAGCTGGAGCCGGCTGATGGAGTCCTTCCCGGACGACAGCCTGGCCGACGACGCGCTGCTCCTCGCCGGAAAGTCCTACCGGAAGCTGTGGCGGAAGAGCTCTCTCGACGCGACCTACGGGGAGTCGGCGCTGAGCACCTTCAACACGTTGCTCGCGCTCTACCCGAACTCGCCCCTCCGCGACGAGGCCGAGAAGAACATCCATCAGCTCGAGACCGAGTTCGCGAAGAAGGACTACGATACGGGGGTCCACTACCTGCGCCGCAAGGCGTACGATTCGGCGATCCTGTACTTCAAGGACGTGGTGAAGAAGTACCCGCAGACGGACTACTCGCGGCAGGCGCAGCTCCGTCTCGTGCAGGCGTACGACGCGATCTCCTACAAGGCGGACCGCGACGATACCTGCAACGCGCTCCGCGAGAACTATCCGAGCGACGCGCAGGTCCGCGAGCACTGCGGCACCGCGCCCGTCGCGACGACGGCGCCGGCCGCGCCGCAGACGCCCTGAGGGCGTGCGGCTCGGCATCTTCGGGGGCACCTTCGATCCGCCGCACGTCGGACACCTGCTGGCGGCGGTGGATGCGGTCGAGCGCCTCGCGCTCGACCGCCTCGTGCTCGTGCCGGCGGCGAATCAGCCGCTGAAGACCGGCCGGGCGACGGCTCCGGCGGCGGATCGGCTGGCGATGGCCCGGCTCCTCGTCGACGGGGACGCACGCTTCGAGGTCGATCCGATGGAAATCGAGCGGTCGGGGTTATCTTTCAGCGTCGACACGCTTTCGGCGTTCGCCGAGCGGCACCCTGGGGCGGAGCGGTTCTTCCTCGTCGGGGCGGACGTGCTGAGGACCTTCGACCGCTGGCGCGAGCCGGCGCGGGTGCTCGAGCTGGCGACCCTCGTCGTGCTCACGCGCGATGACGGGATGGATGAGATGGCGATTCCGGCGACCGCGGTGCGGTTGCCGACACGGCGGGTAGACGTCTCCTCGACGGAGATCCGCGCCCGCGTCGCCGCGGGCCGGTCACTGCGGGGCTTCGTGCCCGACTCGGTGGCCGGGTACATCGCGGCGCACGGGCTGTATCGATAGGGGAGAGCATGTTCAAGCGACTGATGACGGTGGTGCTGGGAACGCGGCACGAACGCGAGCGGAAGCGCATCCAGCCGATCGTCGACGAGATCAACGAGCATTACGCGCGGCTGCAGGCCGTCCCGGACAACGAGCTCCGTGGGCAGACCGAGAAGCTGCGCGGGATCATTCGCGAGCGCACCGCCGAGCTCGAGGCATCGATCGCGCGGCTGCGCGAGCAGAAGCGCAACGCCTCCGACCCGGCCGAGCGCGAGCGCATCGACAACGAGCTCTCGGGCGCCGACGGCCGCGGCGGCCTGGAGGGCGAGCTCCGGGACGCCATCGCCGAGGTACTCGACGAGATCCTCCCCGAGGCCTTCGCCACGGTTCGCGAGGCGGCGCGCCGCCTCGTCGGGACGACCGTGAAGGTCACCGGCCATGACCTGACGTGGGACATGGTCCCGTACGACGTGCAGCTCATGGGCGGCATCCAGCTCCATCTCGGCAAGATCGCCGAGATGGCGACGGGTGAAGGAAAGACGCTCGTCGCGACGCTGCCGCTCTACCTCAACGCGCTGCCTGGAAAGGGCGCGCATCTCGTCACGGTCAACTCGTACCTGGCCCGCCGCGATTCGCAGTGGATGGGGCACCTCTACTCGTACCTCGGCCTCAACGTCGGCTGCATCGACGACACCGAGCCGGGGACGCCGCAGCGTCGCGAGGCATACCTCTGCGACATCACCTACGGCACGAACAACGAGTTCGGCTTCGACTACCTGCGCGACAACATGGTGCCCTCGCTCGACCAGCGGGTGCAGCGTGCGCACAACTACGCCATCGTCGACGAAGTCGACTCTGTGCTCATCGACGAGGCGCGCACCCCGCTGATCATCTCGGGCCCCGTGGGGAGCGAGAGCGACGGCGCGTACTTCGAGCACAACGCGGCGGTCGGCCGCCTCGTCCGCAAGCAGACGGAGCTCGTCAACCAGCTCGTCGCCGACGGTGAGCGCGCCCTCGAGAAGGGCGACACCCGCGAGGCCTCGATCGCCTTCTACAAGGCGCGGCTCGGCTCGCCGAAGAACAAGCGCCTGCTGAAGGTCATGCAGGAGTCGGGTGTGAAGTCGCTGATCCAGAAGATGGAGCTCGACCACATCGCCGACCGCAAGCAGCCGGCGGCGCGCCAGGAGTTCGCCGACCTCGAGGACGACCTCCTCTTCGTGCTCGACGAGAAGGGGCACAGCGTCCATCTCACCGACGCGGGCGTCGAGTTCATGGCGCCCGACGAGCCCGAGGCGTTCGTGCTCCCCGACATCTCGGAGCAGGTGCACCAGCTCGAGCGCGATCATTCGCTCTCCGCGGCCGAACGGCTGCAGCACAAGCGCGAGATCGAGCTCGAGTACGCGTCCAAGAGCGAGAAGCTGAACATCGTCCATCAGCTTCTCCGCGCGCACGCGCTCTACGAGAAGGACGTGAACTACGTCGTGCAGGAGGGCCAGGTCCTCATCGTCGACGAGTTCACCGGACGCACGATGCCCGGCCGCCGCTGGTCGGAGGGGCTGCATCAGGCCGTCGAGGCGAAGGAAGGCGTTCAGGTGAAGGGCGAGACGCAGACGCTCGCCACGGTCACCATCCAGAACTACTTCCGCATGTACGACAAGCTCGCGGGGATGACCGGCACCGCGGAGACGGAGGAGGGCGAGTTCTTCCAGATCTACGGGCTGGAAGTCGCCGTCGTCCCGACGAACAGGCCGATCATCCGCGACGACCGCAACGATCTCGTCTTCAAGACGCGGCGCGAGAAGTACAACGCGATCATCGAGGAGGCGAAGCGCCTCAACTCGCTCGGGTTCCCGGTCCTCATCGGCACGGTGAGCGTCGAGGTGTCCGAGACGCTCGACCGGCTGTTCCGCCGCGAGGGGCTGAAGCCGAACGTCCTCAACGCGAAGTACCACCAGCGCGAGTCGGAGATCGTCGCGGAAGCCGGGCAGAACGGCGCGATCACGATCGCGACGAACATGGCCGGCCGCGGAACCGACATCAAGCTCGGTCAGGGCGTCCGCGAGTCGAAGCCGTCGGTGGTGAAGGACGAGGAAGGGAAGGACCTGCAGGTGGACGAGATCGGCGGCCTTCACATCATCGGCTCGGAGCGCCACGAGTCGCGGCGCATCGACCGACAGCTGCGCGGCCGCGCCGGCCGCCAGGGCGATCCGGGGGCGTCGCAGTTCTTCCTCTCGCTCGAGGACGACCTGATGCGCCTGTTCGGGTCGGAGCGCATCGCCCGCCTGATGGACCGCATGGGCGCGCAGGACGGCGACGTGCTCACGCACCCGCTCATCACGCGCTCCATCGAGCAGGCACAGAAGCGCGTCGAGCTGCAGAACTTCCAGAGCCGCAAGCGGCTGCTCGAATACGACGACGTGATGAACCAGCAGCGCGAGGTGATCTACTCGCTGCGGTCCTTCGCGCTCGAGGGCGGCGAGGAGCTGAAGGGCGAGGCGCTCGGCATGTTCGAGAAGGCGCTGTCGAAGCGCGTCGACGACGCGCTCGCGCTCGCGGCGGACGACGGCTCGTGGGATCACGAGCTGCTCGCGCAGGATCTGCTGATGCACTACATGCTCGTCGTCCCCGAGCTGGCCGACGACGCGCAGCGGCCGAGCGAGCAGGGCGAGGTGCGTCGCATCGTCGTCGATGCCGGACGCCGCGCCTTCGACGAGAAGCTCAAGAGCGTCGCCGAAGTCGGCGACGATTTCCTCCGCTTCGTGATGCTCAGCGTCCTCGACGAGAAGTGGAAGGACCATCTCCACGATCTCGACCAGCTCCGGAACGCGATCGGCTATCGCTCCTGGGGCCAGCGCGATCCGCTCGTGGAGTACAAGCAGGAGGCGTACTCGATGTTCGTCGACCTGATGGCGGACATCTACCACACCTTCACCGAGCGTTTCCTGAAGATGCAGATCGTCTATCAGGAGGCGCCGCCGATGCCGGCGCCGGCCGCCGAGCCGCGCCGCGCCGCGAAGCGCTACGACGCGATGGGAATCCTTCGCGACGTGGACGACGAGGACGGGGGCAACACGGTCCTCGACGTCGCGCCGAGTGAGCCGCCCGAGGACGAGCCGATGGCGCGCCAGGACCCGCTGATCGTCGGCGGGGGCGCGGGAAGGGCGCGTCCACTCAGCTCGCTGGGCACCGGGATGACGCCGGGCGCCGGCGCCGGCGGAGCGGGGACGGACTGGGAGACGGTGGGCCGCAACGATCCGTGTCCCTGCGGCTCGGGGAAGAAGTTCAAGAAGTGCCACGGGGCGAGAGCCTAGCGCGGGCAGGAGGCTGGAAGCTGGAAGCAGGAGGCGACGAGTTGCCCGGCAGGGCGCTCGTCGCCTCCTGCTTTTCGTCCATCTCGGGAGGACGGGATTGATTGCGCGCGAGTTCGCGCGCTGATCCCTCGGCAGGGCGGCGCGCGCAGATTGGACCCGTTCGCGGTGTCGCCGGGTATCACGTTTGTGACACCGCGCCATCGCTCCCGCCTTTCGCCGCCGTCGCGATGACGTTATCACTACGAGAGCTGCCTCGATTCGAGCGTCCGCGCGAGCGGCTGAAGCATCTCGGCGCGCAGGCGCTGAGCGCGACCGAGCTGCTGGCGATCGTCTTCGGCAGCGGCGGGCGTGGACGGTCGGCGCTGGGGATGGCGCAGGACGTGCTCGCTGGGTCAGGGGGCTCGCTGCGCCGCATCGCCGCGCAGCCCGTCGCGTCTCTCACCACGCACGCGGGGATCGGCTCCGCGCGCGCGGTCGCGCTGCACGCGGCGCTGGAGCTCGGACGACGGATGGCGGTGGAGCTGCGTGACGAGGGCGCGCCGGTGCGGTCGCCGGCCGACGTGCACGCGGTGTTCGCCCCGCGACTGGAGGACCTACCGGTGGAGGAGTTTCACGTGGCCGTGCTCGACGCCCAGCATCGTCTCGAACGCGACGTCACCGTCACGCGCGGCATCCTCAACTCCTCGCTCGTCCACCCGCGCGAGGTGTTCCGCGAGGCGATCGCCGAGCGCGCCGCGGCGATCATTCTGGTCCACAACCACCCGAGCGGCGACCCGACGCCCTCGGGGGACGATCGGCTCGTGACCGAGCAGCTCGTCGCCGCCGGCCGACTGCTCGACATCCCCGTGCACGACCACGTGATCATCGGCCGCGGACGATACACGAGCTTCGCGCAGGCGGGGCTCCTGTGACCGCGCCGGCGAAGGAGCTGGTCATCCCCGGCTGGGGCACCGTCGACGCGATCCCCGACCGGCTCGACCGCGACCTCCTGACGCGCGCCTATCGCTTCAGCGAGCGCGCACACTCCGGGCAGACACGGAAGTCGGGGGAGCCGTACGTCTCGCACTGCGTCGAGGTCGCGAAGATCCTCGCCGAGCTGCAGCTCGACACGGTCACCGTGGCCAGCGGGTTGATCCACGACGTCGTCGAGGACACGAGCATCACCGTGGAGGACGTCGAGCGCGAGTTCGGCAAGGAGGTCGCGAGCATCGTCGACGGGCTGACGAAGATCGCCAGCCTTCCCTTCGGATCGTCGCAGGAGCGGCAGGTCGAGAACTACCGCAAGCTCCTGCTCTCCATCGCCAAGGACGCGCGCGTCATCCTCATCAAGCTCGCCGACCGCCTGCACAACATGCGGACGCTCGAGCATCTCGCGCCGGAGAAGCGGCAGCGCATCGCGCTCGAGACGCGCGATCTCTACGCGCCGCTCGCCCACCGCTTCGGCATGGCGCGCGTGCGCTGGGAGCTCGAGGATCTCGCGTTCAAGCACATCGAGAGCGACGAGTACAAGAAGCTCGCGAAGCTCGTCGCCCAGAAGCGCGGCGAGCGCGAAAAGCTGATCGCGATGCTCAAGGAGCCGCTGGAGACGGAGTTGCGGCGCGCGGGGATCCGGAACGTCGAAGTGACCGGACGGCCGAAGCATCTCTGGTCGATCTACAAGAAGATGAAGCAGCGCGACAAGCCGTACGAGGAGATCTTCGACCTCCTCGCGATCCGCGTGCTCGTCGACACCGTGCCCGACTGCTACCACGCGTTAGGCGTCATCCACGACGGGTGGACGGCGGTGCAGGAGCGGATCAAGGACTACATCGCCCAGCCGAAGTCGAACGGCTACCAGTCGCTGCACACCACCATCTTCGGCCCCGGGCGGCACCTCTTCGAGATCCAGATCCGGACGCGCGAGATGCACCGGACCGCGGAGTACGGCATCGCCGCGCACTGGCTCTACAAGGGCACCGACAAGAGCTCCGACGAGCTCGATCGTCACCTCACCTGGTTCCGGCAGGTGCTCGAGCTGCAGCTCGACGCCAAGACCCCGGACGAGTTTCTCGAGTTCCTCAAGCTCGATCTCTACCAGGACGAGATCTTCGTCTTCACGCCGACGGGCGACGTCATCCAGCTCCCCAAGGGCGCGACGCCGATCGACTTCGCCTTCGCCGTGCACACGGAGCTCGGGCTGCACATCGCCGGCGCGAAGATCAACGGGCGCATCGCGCCCCTGTCGCGCGAGCTCAAGAACTCGGACACGGTCGAGATCCTCCGCAGCCCGTCGAAGAAGGCGAGCCGCGACTGGCTCGCCCACGTCCGCACGGGGCGCGCGCGCCACAAGATCCGCCAGTGGCTCCGCCACGAGGAGCACACCTCCTCCACGAAGCTCGGCCACGAGATCCTCGAGCGGGAGGTGAGGCGCCGCAAGCTCGGCAAGCCCGACGACGAGTCGCTCGGCCGCGTCGCCCGCGAGCTCGGTCTCACCGATTCCACGCACCTGATGGCGTCGCTAGGACAGGGCGACGTCGACATCTCGCGCGTGCTCCGGTCGCTCTACCCCGACGTCGCCGCGGCGCACCAGGCCCCCCCGGAGCAGGGGGTGCTCGATCGCATCGTCGATCGCGTGCGCGGGGTTCCGCGAGGAGTGCGCATCCAGGGCGTCGACGGACTGATGGTCCGCTACGCCCAGTGCTGCCAGCCCGTGCCCGGCGATGCGGTGACCGGGTACGTCACGCGCGGCCGCGGGGTGAGCATCCACCGCGCCGACTGTCCGAACCTCCTCCTCCTCGAGCACGAGCCGGAGCGCCGCCTGGAGATCGAGTGGAAGGAGCGGGAAGGGGAGCGCTTCACCGTCCGCCTGTTGCTCGAGGGGAACGATCGCCGCGGGCTCTACGCGGACGTCGCCGCGGCGGTCAGCGCGACGGGGACGGACATCCGGGCGATGGAGCTGAAGGCCATCGACGCCAAGGCGATCGGCTCGATGCTCGTCGAGGTCGAGAACCTCTCGCACCTCGAGAAGATCATGCGCGCGGTGCGACGGGTGAAGGGCATCAGCGACATCGCGCGGCGGGACAACGTGACGGCGGAGGAGTAGCCCGATCCCGGCTCCGCGGCGCGAGCCCGATCACGCCCGCGCCATACGCGAAGCGAGCCGCGCGTCGCGCTGCTCGGCGAGCTGCCGCCAGGGAGGCAGCATCCGCCACGCGCTCAGGAACGCGCCCTTCCAGGTGAGCACGAGCTGCTCGCCGCGCCGCGCCCAGTACCCGCAAGCGACGGCCTGCGCGATCGACGACTGCTCCTCGCGCCGCTGATAGGCGATGGGGTCGCTGACGTCGAGCGCGGCGACGCGCTTGCCAGCGGCGACCGCGCCCGCCACCCGAGCCTTGTGCAGCGAATAGAGGCGCGAGGCGTCGCGCTCGGTGTGCAGCCGCAGCCGATCCTCCCCCGAGGAGGGCGGGACGATGGAGGGGAGGGGGGAGTTCGACGTCCGGATCTTCGCGCCCCCGGCGAGCTGCGTCGTGAAGCCGACGAGCGAGTGGATGCTGCCGTCGGGCTTCGGAAGCGCGAGCCCGGCGGCGACGGTGCCGGTATCGTCGATCCCGAGGAGCACGATTCCCTGCCGCTGCTTCAGGATCGCGAACCGCCCGAAGCCGAGGGCCGTGAGCGTTCGCTGCGTTTCGGCGGCGAAGGCCGCGAGCGCCGCCGGCACCGCGGCGAGACCGGGGAGCAGCTCCATCTCGCTCGGCGACGCGGGGCGCTTCTGCTTCTCCTTGATGCGGAGCGGGCCGAGCCACCAGGGGGCGAGGATCGCGGCGACGACGATCCCCATGCGAAGCTTGTACGAGGGAGAGAGCGAGTTCCAGGCGTCGATCATCGGAAGCGTGGGATGCTGGAGGTTGGTACAACGGTCGTGTCCGCCTGTGAGAGGACCGTCAACCCCCCGGGCAGGTTACGCCCGGGGCGCCACGCACCGAACAAAGACCGGCCAGATCAGTTATATTGAATCCTCATGTCCGGCCCATCCTTCGACCTCCAAGCTCCCTTCACGCCCGCGGGCGACCAGCCGCGGGCGATCGAGGAGCTGACCGCCGGCCTCGCGCGCGGCGACCGCTTCCAGACCCTCCTTGGCGTCACGGGGTCGGGGAAGACGATGACGATGGCCAACGTCATCCGGAATCACCGGAAGCCGGCGCTCGTCCTCTCGCACAACAAGACGCTCGCGGCGCAGCTCTACGGAGAGCTGAAGAGCTTCTTCCCGCACAACGCGGTCGAGTACTTCATCTCGTACTACGACTACTACCAGCCGGAAGCGTACGTCCCGTCGAGCGACACCTACATCGAGAAGGACGCCTCGATCAACGAGGACATCGACCGGCTGCGGCTGCGCGCGACGTCGTCGCTCATGGAACGCGAGGACGTGATCATCGTCGCCACCGTCTCGGCGATCTACGGACTCGGCGACCCGGTGAGCTACCGCGAGCAGATGGTGACGCTGACGAAGGGCCAGCGCATCGCGCGCGACGAGATCCTCCGCTCGCTGGTGCGCATCCAGTACACGCGCAACGACGTCGCCTTCGACCGCGGCACCTTCCGCGTCCGCGGCGATACCGTCGAGATCTTTCCGGCGTACGAGGAGCAGGGTGTCCGCGTCGAGATGTGGGGGGACGAGGTCGAGCGGGTCTCGAAGATCGAGCTGCTCACCGGCGAGACGATCGCGACGCTCGAGCGCGCGGCGATCTACCCCGCGAAGCACTTCGTCACCACCCGGCCGACGCTCGAGCGCGCGGTCGGCCTGATCCGCAGCGAGCTCGCCGAGCGGCTCGACGTGCTGAAGTCGAGCGGGAAGCTGCTCGAGGCGCAGCGGCTCGAGTCGCGGACGAACTTCGACATCGAGATGATGCTCGAGATCGGGACGTGCGCGGGGATCGAGAACTACTCGCGGCATCTCTCCGGTCGCGCCGCGGGCGAGCGCCCGGCGTGTCTCCTCGACTATTTCCCCGAGGACTACCTCGTCGTCGTCGACGAGTCGCACGTCACGCTGCCGCAGATCGGCGGCATGTTCAACGGCGACCGCGCGCGCAAGCTGACGCTCGTGGACTACGGCTTCCGTCTGCCGAGCGCGCTCGACAACCGGCCGCTGATGTTCGACGAGTTCCTCGCGCTCACGCCGCGCGCGGTGTTCGTCTCGGCGACGCCGGGAGAGCTGGAGCTCCAGCTCAGCGAGGGCGTCGTCACGGAGCAGATCATCCGCCCGACGGGGCTCATCGATCCGGAGATCGAGATCCGTCCCGTGCGCGGCCAGGTGGACGACCTGCTGCACGAGATCCGCATCCGCGAGCGGAAGGGCGAGCGCGTGCTCGTCACCACGCTGACGAAGCGGATGTCCGAGGACCTCACGGACTACCTGCAGCAGATGGGCGTACGCGTGCGCTACATGCACTCCGACATCGACGCGATCGAGCGGATGGAGATCGTCCGTGGTCTGCGGCTCGGCGAGTTCGACGTGCTCGTGGGGATCAACCTGCTGCGCGAGGGGCTGGACATGCCCGAGGTGTCGCTCGTCGCGATCCTCGACGCGGACCAGGAAGGCTTCCTGCGCAGCGAGCGCTCGCTCATCCAGACCGTGGGCCGCGCCGCGCGCAACGTCGAGGGCCGCGCGATCTTCTACGCGGACCGGATCACCGGCTCCATGCAGCGCTGCCTCGACGAGACGAAGCGCCGCCGCGAGATCCAGGTCCGCCACAACGAGGAGAACGGAATCACGCCGATGACGGTGAAGAAGAGCATCGATCAGGTGCGCTTCATCACCCGCGTCGCCGACGCGCGCACGGAGAAGGACGAGGACGCGAAGAAGCCGAAGCGCGTCGCCGAGAAGATCCGCCAGTACGCGCAGGGCGAGCAGGCGCCGGTGGACCT
>JABFXC010000113.1 GCA_013361935.1 Gemmatimonadaceae bacterium | reverse complement strand
GGCGAGTCGGCGCCCATCGTCGAGCAGGATCTCGGGCAGCTCGTGCCGGTGGAGAGGCTGGGGAGCGACTTCGCGGAAGTCATCGCGCGCGCGCGGGCGCTCGCGAAGCCCGGCGACGCGGTGCTCCTCTCGCCCGCCTGCTCGAGCTACGACATGTTCAACAACTACGAGGAGCGCGGCGCCGAGTTCAAGCGGCTCGCCGCCGCGCCCGCGCGGTGAGCAGCGTGGCGGCGCGCACCGCGACGCCGCGTGGACAGAGCGCGCCCGCGAAGCGCGCCACGCCTCGTAGCGAGGCGCCCGCGGGACGCGTCCGCTGGAAGATGAGCGGCGAGGCACGCTGGCTCGTCGCGGTGACCGCCATCCTCCTCGTCTTCGGGCTCGCCGCGCTCTACAGCGCGAGCGCGATCGTGGCGATGCAGGAAGGACGCGACAGCTCGTACTACCTCGTGCGCCAGGCGCTCGGCGCGCTCGCCGGGATGGTCGTCTTCGCCGTCGGCGCGAAGACCGACGCCGAACGCTGGCGCGAGTGGGCGTGGCCGGTGATGGGCGTCGCGCTGCTGCTCATGCTCGTCACCGTGCTCCCGTTCACCGAGAGCCTCGCGCCGCGGATCCACGGATCGCGCCGGTTTCTCCGCGGAAGCTCACTCCAGCCGTCCGAGCTCGCCAAGCTCGCGGTCGTGATCTGGACGGCGATGCTCGTCATCCGTAAGGGAGAGGCGATGCGCCGCATGACGAAGGGCGTGCTTCCCGCGCTGACGATCGTCGGGATGCTCGCCGTCTTCGCCGCGCTCGAGCCGGACCTCTCCGCGGCCGTGTACTTCCTTCTCCTCATGGGCGTCGTCATGTTCGCCGGCGGCGCGCGGATCGGGCACTTCGTCGCGTTAGGCATCATCGGCACGCCGCTGCTCTGGCGGGAGATGGAGCGGCTGCAGTACGTGATCCTGCGCATGGTCTCCTTCCTCGACCCGGGGAAGGCGAACGCCGAGGTCAGCTACCAGCTGCAGCAGTCGCTCATCGCCGTCGGCTCGGGCCGGCTGCTCGGCCGCGGCTTCGGGCAGGGACATCAGCAGTACGGGTTCCTCCCGTTCCCCTTCAGCGACTTCATCGGGAGCAACGTCGGCGAGGAGTGGGGATTCGTCGGCATCGCCGCGCTGGTAATCGGCTTCGCGGTGTACGGAGCGCTCGGGATGCGCATCGCGCGCAACGCGCGCACTCCGTTCCTCCGGCTCGTCGCTGTCGGGCTCACCTTCACCGTCGTGTCGACGGCGTTCATCCATGTCGGCGTCGTGATCGGACTGCTGCCGACCACCGGGCTGACGCTGCCCTTCGTCTCCTACGGGCGGTCGAACCTGCTGCTCTCCATGCTCAGCACCGGCATCCTCGTGAACATCGGCAGCGAGAAGGAGCACGTCGCTCCCGCGGCCGCGACGAACCCGCTCGGCGCGATCGCGTGAGAGTCTGGTTCGCTGGCGGCGGGACGGGCGGGCATCTCTACCCCGGACTCGCGATCGCGCGGGCGATGACCGCGATCGATCCCTCGGTCGACCCGTTCTTCGTCGGCGCGAGGCGCGGCATCGAGCGCGAGCTGCTCCCGGCGGAGGGCGTCCCGCACGAGCTGCTCGACCTCCACCCGCTCTACCGCTCGCGCCCCTGGGAGAACTGGAGGACGATTCGCGGGATGTTCAGCGCCTGGCGGCGGCTGCGTGCGCTCGCCCGCGAGCAGAAGCCGGCGCTGATCGTCGGCACGGGCGGCTACGCCTCCGGGCTCGCGCTCGCGTATGGCGTCGTCCACCGGATCCCGATCGCGCTCCAGGAAGCGAACAGCCACGCCGGGCTGACGGTGCGCCTCTTCGCGCGCTTCGCGCGCTCCATATGGCTCGGCTTTCCCGAGGCGGGGAAGAAGCTGCACGCGAAGCCCGGCGCGCTGCTCGACACCGGCTGCCCGATCACGCCGCCTCCGGCGCGGCGTCCCGACCGTGCGGACGCACGTGCGCGCTGGGGATTCCCCCGCCAGGGCGGGCACGTGATCCTCATCTTCGGCGGAAGCCAGGGCGCGCGTGGCCTGAACAACGTCGTCGCCCAGTGGCTCCGCGCGGGCGTCCCGGCGGACAGCTGGGTGATCTGGGGAACGGGGAAGGCGCAGTACGAGGAGCTCGCCCCGCTGGCGAGCGACCGCGTGAAGATCCTCCCCTATCTCTCCCCGATCGCCGACGCGTACGCCGCCGCGGACCTCGCGATCGCCCGCGCCGGCGCGATGACGACGGCCGAGCTCTGCGCCTGGGGGATCCCGATGTTCCTCATCCCGCTCCCGACCGCCGCCGCCGACCACCAAACGGAAAACGCCAAGAGCCTCCACGCCGCGGGCGCCGCCGTGCATCTCCCGCAGCGTGATCTCACCGGGCTGATGCTCGACGCGATCGTGCGGAACGTGCTCGGCGACGATGCGCGACTCGCGGCGCTCGCCGCGGGGGCAAGGGCGAGAGCGAGGCCGGACGCGGCGCGGGTGATCGCGGAGGATGCGCTTCAGATCGCGAGGGGCTCGAGAGGTTGAAACGGCGGGGCGGGAGAGGGGTTCCGTTGGAACCGGCGGGGCGGGGGGCGAGATACCGCGGAGCGGGGTAGGTGAGACCACGGGGCGGGTACCTTGGACGCGGCGGGGCGGAGGGCGGAATACTGCGGCGCGGGGGGCGGAAGTTTCGAAAGTACCTATACGGACTGAGGCCGACGCGCGGCGCCTGCGGCGCCGCAGTCGGCCTCTGTTCCGAACAGGTGGCTTCTCGCACCGACACTCGCGCCCTGTCTTTTCCCGCCCCGCAGTATTCCGCCCCCCGCGCCGCTCTTTCAAACGGAACCCCTCTCCCGCCCCGCAACTTCCCCCCCCCGCCATTCACCCGCTCTCGTATATCTTCCGCGAATGCCTCTGATCGATCCCAACGACAGGAGACCAGTCCACTTCGTCGGCATCGCCGGCGCGGGGATGAGCGCGCTCGCCGAGCTTCTCGTCCGCCGCGGGGCGACGGTCACCGGCTGTGACAACAACCTCGCCGGCGCGGCCGATCTCCAGCGGCTCGGGCTCTCGCTGCAGCAGGGGCACGACCCCGCGCACGTCGACGGCGCGCGCGCGGTCGTCGTGACCTCCGCGGTGCCGAAGACGCACCCCGAGCTCGAGCGCGCCCGCGCGCTGGGCATCCCCGTCGTCCGCCGCGCCGAAGCGTTAGGCGAGGCGGTCGCCGGCACGACGCTCGTCGCCGTCGCCGGGACGCATGGCAAGACGACCACCACCGTCCTCACCACCGAAGCGCTGCGCGCCGGCGGGCTCGACGCCACCGGCGTCGTCGGCGGGCGCGTCAGGAGCTGGGGCGGCAACCTCAGCGAGGGCGGGGAGGACGTCTTCGTCGTCGAAGCCGACGAGTACGACCGCTCCTTCCTCGCGCTCACGCCCACCGTCGCCGTCGTCACCAACGTCGAGGCCGACCACCTCGACATCTATCGCGACCTCGACGACATCCGCGCGACCTTCGCGACCTTCGTCCGGCCGGCGACGCACGTCGTGCTCTGCGCGGAGGATCGTGGGGCGAACACGCTGCCCACGCCGTCGAGCGCCGAGGTGATGCGCTACGGCGTCCGCTCTCCCGACGCCCGCGTCCGCGGCACCGGCCTCCGCCTCGACCCCGACGGCTCGCGCTTCGGCGTCGAGTTCGACGGCGACGCGCTCGGCGAGGTCTTCCTGCCCGTGCCCGGCTTCCACAACGTCCTCAACGCGCTCGCCGCGGTCGCCGCCGGGTTGACGTTAGGCCTCACGGTGGAGAAGATGGCGCGCGGGCTCGCCGCCTATGCCGGCGTCGAGCGCCGCTTCCAGCGGCTCGGCGAGTTCGGCGGCGTGGCGATCGTCGACGACTACGCCCACAACCCGGCGAAGGTCCGCGCCGCGCTGGAGACGGCGCGTGTCGCCTTCCCCGGGCGGCGTATCGTCGCCGCGTTCCAGCCGCACCTCTTCACGCGGACGCGCGACTTCGCCCGCGAGTTCGGCGAGTCCCTCTCCGTCGCCGACCTCGTCTTCCTCACCGAGATCTACCCGGCGCGCGAGCAGCCCATCGAGGGCGTGAGCGCCGGGCTCGTCGCCGACGGCGT
>JABFXC010000093.1 GCA_013361935.1 Gemmatimonadaceae bacterium | reverse complement strand
GACGCCGAATGACTCGGAGCGCCGCGCCTCGCGCGCGGCGCTCCGGCCCGCGGACCCCGCCCGGCACTCCGCTCGCGCGAGAGTTCTACGATCGCGACACCGCGATCGTCTCGCGCGAGCTGCTGGGCGCCGTCCTCGAGTGCCGCACCCCCGACGGCATCGCGAGCGGGCGGATCGTCGAGACCGAGGCGTACATGGGGCCGCACGACCCCGCCTGCCACGCGGCTGCGGGCCTCACCGAGCGAACGAAGTACCTCTTCGGACCGCCTGGCGTCGCGTACGTGTACTTCATCTACGGGATGTATTGGTGCTTCAACGCCGTCACGCGCGAGGTCGGCCACGGCAGCGCGGTGCTCGTCCGCGCCGTCGAGCCCCTCGCCGGTGAGGAGCTGATGCACGCGCGGCGGCCGAAGGTGAAGAAGCGCGTCGACCTCACCAACGGGCCGGGAAAGCTCTGCCTCGCGCTGGGGATCGTCGGCGCCCACAGCGGCCACTGGCTCGATGAGCCCCCCCTGCGCATCCTCGCCGGAGATCCCGTCCGCGACGCCGACGTGGTCGTCACGCCGCGCATCGGCATCACCCAGGCCGCCGACTGGCCGCTCCGCTTCTTCGTCGGCGGGAACCCCTTCGTCTCGAAGACGCCCCCCGCCTTCGCGCGTGCCGCCTACCAGCGCTGAGCGCACACCGTCAGGTACCGACCATTGCCGCCGTCACCGACCTTCCGTCGCCTCTGCGCCCTGACCTCCCTCTCCCTCGCCATGGCCTGCGCCGGATCGCCTAACGCGTCGGCGCCGGCGACTCCGGCGCCCGCCGCCCCCGACCGTTCCTCCGTCGTCCCCGGCCCGCCCGCGTCGCTCGAGATCTCCCCGCGCGCCGCGCGCGTCTATCGCGAGGCCTATGTCATCGACATGCACGACGACATGCCCTCGAAGATCCTCGACGAGCAGTACGATCCCGACGTCCGCCACCCGGCCGGCTTCGGGGCCGGGGAAGGGAACACCGACCTCCCGCGGCTCCTCGAGTCCGGCGTCACCGCGGAGTTCCTCTCCGCTTTCGTCGACGCGCGCTACGCGCAGAAGCGCCCCGACGAATCGTATGCTCGCGTTCTCCTCTACCTCGACACCATCGCCGCCTTCGCCCGGCGGCACCCGGACAACCTCATCCTCGCCACGCGCGCCGCCGACGTCCGCCGCGCCAAGGCCTCGGGGAAGGTCGCCGTCTTCATCGGCGTGGAGGGCGGCCACTCCATCGAGAATTCGCTCGACAAGCTGCGCGACATCTATCGGCGGGGTGCGCGCTACATGACGCTCACCTGGAACAACGGGAACGACTGGGCCGGATCGTCGATGGGGCAGGGAAATACCAGCCGCGGCGGCCTCACTCCCTTCGGCCGTGACGTCGTCCGCGAGATGAACCGCCTCGGCATGCTCGTCGATCTCTCGCACGTCTCCGACAGCACCTTCTTCGACGCGCTCGAGGTGTCCACCGCCCCCGTCATCGCGTCCCATTCGAGCGCGCGCGCGATCAACGACCACCCGCGAAACCTCAGCGACGAGCAGCTCCGCGCCGTCGCCCGCAACGGCGGCGTCGTCAACGTCAACTTCTTCTCGCGCTTCCTCGATCCCGCCTTCGCCGAGGGACGGGAGACTCCGCTCTCCGTCCTCATCGACCACATCGATCACATCGCGAAAGTCGCCGGCGTCGACCACGTCGGGCTCGGCAGCGACTTCGACGGCGTCAGCGCGCTCCCGGCGGGGATGGAGGACATCACCCGCCTCCCGCGCATCGCCCAGGCCCTCCTCGACCGCGGCTACTCCGACGAGGACGTCCGCAAGATCCTCGGCGGCAACATGCTCCGCGTCATGGACCAGGTGCTCAGGTAGAACGACGTGGGAGGAGACTCGGAACGGGGGAGCGAGGGCAGGACTGGGACGACTTCAAACCTGGAAGTCCGCCCTCCCACGTCCCACGTGGTGCCCGCATCCCCAACTCGCTCCCCCGTCCCCACGTCCACTTCCACGTCCCGGTAAGGAAACGAGCGACGAGCAATGGTTCGCTCGTCGCTCGTTGTACCTCGATCGCTCGTCGAAGTTATCGGCCGATCCGCTCGATCGACGACCCGATGTTGTACCGGATGCCCGCCTCGACGAAGTACGTCTCGTTGTTGTTGAACAGCGACGAGTTCTGCGCCGGCATGTAGCTCCCCTGCCCGAACACCGAGAAGCGGAGCAGCTGCAGCTGCGTGCCGATGATGAAGATCGGCGCGCTCGCCGTCTTCTGCTCGTCGATGATCTGCTGCGTGGTCGCGTCGGCGCCGCCGCGCGCGGTCGCCTGCTGCATGAAGTTCATCGCGAAGCCGATCCCGCCGTACGGGCGGATCCAGCCGAACGCCTTCGGGAAGATCATCGCCGCGACCGTCGCGCGACGGTTGTCCTTGATGTCCACGATCCGCTGCGCGCCCGCCCCGTCGATCACCGTCGTCGTCCCGTCGAAGAACGCCTGGTCCAGCGAGATGTAGAGGCCACCGCGGCTGCGGGTGATCAGCGTTTCGCCCCCGAGCATCGGCGCCTGGCCATGCGAGGTCGTCGTCGTCCAGTACGTCATGTTCCCGGCCTTCGCGCCGAAGAACCACGAGTCCTTGAACAGACGCCCCTCCTGCGCCGCGCCGACGCGGGGAGCGAGCGCGATGAGGGCGAGCCCGGCGAGCAGGCGAAGGTTCGAGCGCATAACTGAGTGCCTCGCGATTGGTTCAGGGTCCGGATCGACGTCCGACGATGACACCCGTCACCGCGGTCGCTAGCATCAGCGCCGCGTCGTCGAGTCTCCCTCGCCGAGCAGCGCGTTGAACAGCATCTTGAACGTTCCGTACGACTGCCCGCGGTACTGCACGCGGAAGCCGAACATCACCACCCGCCCGCGTCCCACCGGCACCTCCACCGCCGCGGCCTTGCCGGCGATCGCCGACCCGCCCTGCAGGTAGCCGCTCAGCAGGATGTCCGACTCCTGCGCCGGATAGCGCGCGATCACCTGCGCCGCCGATCCCGCCGGAACGTCGAACGTCACCGAGTTCGTGAAGTACACCGCCGCGCTGTCCGCCATCCCGCGCGCCACGTGGCTCGACGGATCAACCAGCACGCGCAGGATCGATCCCGGCGCGTACAGCGATGCGCCCGCTCCCTGCGCGCCCTCGTCGTCCTGCCGCGGCACCGTGATGCGCGTGACCGGCAGCTGCAGCGCGGTCGTCGCCAGCTCGCTCGCGCGGTCGAGCAGGACGAGTGTCCCTCCCGCACGCGTGAACGCCGCGAGCTCCGCGACTCCCGCGTCGCCCAGGCCGCCCGCGTACTGCGGAGGCACCTGCGACGCCGGCATCCCGTCGCGAATCTCCCGGAAGCTCATGTCAGGGACGAGGATGACGTCGTACAGGTCACGCAGCTTCCCCGCCTTCACCATCGAGTCCGTCACCGACACGTAGGGGATCCGCTCCTGGTCGAGCAGGAATCGCGTCCACCCCTCGTCGATGCTCCCCGTCCACGAGCGATAGAGCCCGATCCTCGGCATCCGCGTCAGGCGCGCTCCCGCCGGCAGCGACGACACTCTGCGCGGCGCGCATCCACGCGCCGCGCTCCCCGTCGCCGCGGTGACGAATCGCGCGTCGCGTCCCGATCCGCTCACGCGCACCTCGCGCCCCGCGCCGAGCGCGCTCGCGACGAGTCCGTAGCTTCGCGTGTCCGATGCGTCGAGCGCGACGTACCGGCCCGCTCCCGGTGCCGCGCACGCGCTCGACGGAAACTCCGGCGACATCGCCGTCATCGGCGTCAGCCGCGCCGTCAGCGCCGTGTCGATCGCCGTCACCGTCACTCCCATCTGCAGCGGAAGCGTCCACCCCGCGACGTCGTACGGCCGCTCGACAGGTCCCCCTGGATAGCGCTCCATCTTCGGGAAGCGCTGGATGTCGAAGAGATCCATCACGTGCGCCCGGTACGGCTGCGCCAGCGGGATGAAGATGTCGCTGCTCCCGGCAGCGGTTCCCATCTCCACGCCGCCCCACCGCAGCGCCTCGATCAGTCGGCGCGACGCTTCCGGATCGCGCCCCGCGCTCACCCGGTACGCGTACGGCGCGTGCGATCCGGCCTCGATCGCCTTGCGGCCCAGCGCGACGTAGTTGCGCACGTACTCCGCCCGCTGGTCCGATGCCAGCTTCACCAGCGCCTCCGCGGCGATCAGCTCGTAGTCCATGATGTCGCGAAGCCGCCACGTGCCACCGGGCCAGGGGTTCGGGAAGTTCACCCGCCGCTCGTATCGCGGCAGCCCGCGCGAATGTCCCTGCAGATCCTCCGGCTTCAGCGTCAGCGGCGTCGCGATCCGCGCGCTCGCCGCCTCCGTCAGCAGACCGATCATGTTGTGCCGCGTCGGCGCCGAGCGAGCGCCCCCATGCCACCACAGATCGTAGGTCGCGCCGTCCCCGACCCCGCTCTTCCCGCGCGACTCCAGCTCCCACGACATCTTCGCGCCGATCTGGTTGATCCCGCGGACGATCAGCGGGTCCACGTACGGGTCGATCGGATCGACGTGCGGGGGCACCGTGATCCGCATCCCGTTCGACCCCTGCTGGTGCACGTCGTAGAAGATCTCCGGAAACCAGCGCTGGTAGAGCATCCGCGAGACGAGCTTCGTCTCCGCCTGCGTGATCATGTACCAGTCGCGGTTGTTGTCGTGGCCGACGTAATGATGGTACACCCACGGGAGGGGACCACCTTCCCACTGCGTGCCCACGCCCTTCCGGTACCACTCCGTGACCATCTGCTGCCCATCCGGGTTCATCGACGGGACGAGCAGCACGACGACGTCGCGGAGATAGCCCTGCAGCGTGTCATTGGTCGCCAGCCGGTGCGCGAGCTCCATCGCCATCTGCGACGCCCCGATCTCCGTCGCGTGGATGTTGCACGAGATCACGAGCACCGCCGGCTGCCCCGCGACCGCGCGCGCTTCGTCCGCCGCGCTGAGCCGCCTCGGATCGGCGAGCATCGCCTGCGTGGCGCGGATCGCGTCCAGCTGCCGCATGTTGGCCGGCGTCGAGATCGTCGCCACGATGAACGGCCGGCCCTCGGTCGTCCGGCCGAGCGTGTCGACACGCACCGCCGGCGAGCTTCTCGCCAGCGTCGCGAAGTATCCCGTGATCTGCCCCCAGTCCGCGAGCACGCGATCCGCGCCGACGTCGAGCCCGGTCGCCGCCGACGGGGTGGGCACCTGCGCGCGCAGGGCCGCGGTGGACAGCAGCAGCGAAGCCGCCAGAACGACGCTGGATTTCTTCATCTGATCGAGTCGGTTGGTGAGATGATGCGATGCGAACGCGCGAATCCGGCGATATGTTGGTGCAGGTTCCGCCTCGACGGAACGCCGCCGGAGGATGCCAGATGAGCGTACCGCTTCCCCACACCCAGCACTTCAGCACGGCGCTCCGAGGCAGCATCTTCGGCCATCGCGCGGAGATCGCGAAGCGCCTGCGCGCCGGTGATGCCCTCATCCTCGTCCCCGATCCTCCGGGCGTCGACGAGCCCGCGGTCTGGGTCCACGTCCGCGGGGGCGACGTGGTCGGCCACCTCGCTCCCGACGTCAACGCCTGGCTCGTCCCCTGGCTCCTCGACGGCGGCCGCTGTCGGGCCACGGTGGCGAAGATCAACTCGGAGGAGACGGAAAGCTGGAAGCGGATCATCATCGACATCCGCTGCGGCGATCCCCGCTCCCGCTGACGTGCCGCGCGCCTCGTCGTCGGGCCGTTACTTGAGCACTCCCACCTTCCGGCCCACCTTCACGAACGCCTTCACGGCGAGATCGATGTCCTCTCGCGTGTGGGCCGCGCTGATCTGGCAGCGCACCCGCGCCTGTCCCTGCGGCACCACCGGGAACCCGAAGCCGGTGACGAACACCCCCTCGGCGAGCATCAGGTCGCTCATCCGGATCGCGTCCGCCGTCTCGCCGATGATGATCGGCACGATGGGCGTCTCCCCGGCGAGCGGCTTGAACCCCGCCTCCGTGATCGCCTTCCGGAAGTAGTCCGCGTTCTCGCGCAGCCGCGTCACGCGCTCCGGGTGCTCCTCGATGTACCGCACCGACGCCAGCGCGCTCGCCGCCACGGTGGGCGGCAGCGCGTTCGAGAAGAGCTGCGGCCGCGACCGCTGCGTCAGCAGATCGCAGAGCGCCGCCGATCCCGCGACGAACCCGCCCGCCGCCCCGCCTAACGCCTTCCCCAGGGTCGACGTGATCACGTCGATCTCGCCGAGCATCCCGAAATGCTCCGCCGTCCCGCGCCCCGTCTTCCCGAGCACTCCCGTCGCGTGCGAGTCGTCCATCACGAGCACCGCGTCGTGGTCGCGCGCGATCTGCGCCAGCTCGGGCAGCTTCGCGATCGATCCCTCCATCGAGAAGACGCCGTCCGTCCAGATCATCCGCCGTTTGGCGCCCTTGTTCGCCTTCAGCTTCTCGACGAGATCGTCCAGGTCGCCGTGCCTGTACACCGCGGTCGTGCACTTGGTGATCGACTTCGCCAGCCGGATCGAGTCGATGATCGATGCGTGGTTCAGCGCGTCCGAGACGACGAAGTCGCCTTCCTCCACGACCGTCGCCGTCAGCCCCTCGTTCGCGTTCCACGCCGAAACGTAGGACATCGAAGCTTCCGTCCCGACGAAGCGCGCGAGCGCCTGCTCCAGCTCACGGTGGACGGTGAACGTCCCGCAGATGAACCGCACGCTTCCCGTCCCCGCGCCGTACTTCTTCAGTCCCTCGATCCCCGCCTGGACCACGCTCGGCTCGTTGCTCAGGCCGAGATAGTTGTTCGACGAGAGGATCAACACCTTGCCGCGTCCCTCCATCTCCACCCAGGCGTCCTGCGGCGAGGCGAGATGGTTCAGGCGCTTGTAGACCTTGTCGGCCTTGAGCTGGTCGAGCTTCGCGGTGAGATCGGCGGTGAAGGCGCGGTTGAGGCTCACGTCTGCGGTGCGGAGAGAGGAGGGAAGAAAGCGCCGCGCTCAGTCGCGCGCGCGCTGCTCGAGGTAGTCGGCGAGCTCGGCGTGCCCGCGCTCGCGCGCGATCGACGCCGGCGTCGTGCCTGCGTCGTTCGTCGCGCCGGCGGACGCGCCCTTCGCCAGCAGGTAGTCGACGAGCCCCCGATCGCCCGCCGCCGCCGCCTGATGGACCGGCGTCCAGCCGCCGTGCTGCTTCGCGCGGACGTCCGCGCCGCCGTCGATCAGCATCCGCACCACTTCGCCGCGCGCCTTCGCGTCCTGGCCCGCCAGCGCCGCGTGCAGCGCGGTGTTCGCCAGCTGATTCGTCGATCGCTGGTCCACCGGCGCGTTGTTGTGCAGCAGGAGCGCTACCGTGTCGGCGTGCCCGTAGTGCGCGGCGAGATGCAGCGGCGACCACCCGTCGGCGTCGAAGGTCCGCGTCAGCCGGTTGTCCATCGACAGCACGGCCGCGACTTCGTCCGTGTCCCCCGCCTTCGCCGCCGCATGGATGTCCTCGTGATCGGGCTCGATCTTCATCACCCCACCTCGAAGATCACCTTTCCCGCCTCGCCCCCCTTGATCGCCGCGATCGCGTCGTCGAACCGCTCGAGCGGGAAGCGGTGCGTGATCACGGGGCGTGGATCGAACTGCCCCGACCGGAGGAACTGTGTCATCTGGATCCACGTGTCGTACATCTTCCGCCCGACGACGCCGTAGATCGTGATCCCCTTGAAGATGATCTCCGTCGCCAGGTTCACTTCCATCGGCTTCGCCGGGATCCCCAGCATCTGTACCCGCCCGCCGACGCGCACCAGCGCGAAGGCCTGGTGCACCGCGCTCGGCACCCCGGACATCTCGAGCACCACGTCCACCCCCAGCCCGTTCGTCCGCTCCTGCACCACGCGCTGCGCATCCTGCGGGTGCACCGCGTCGTCCGCCCCCATCGTCCGCGCCAGCGCGAGCCGCTTGTCGTTCACGTCCGTCGCGATGATCCGCGATGCGCCCGCTGCCCGGCAGATCCCCACCGCGAAGATCCCGATCGGACCGCAGCCGGTGACGAGCACCGTGCTCCCGGGGATCGGCGCGGTGAGCGCGGTGTGAAAGGCGTTCCCCATCGGGTCGTGGATCCCGCCGACGTCGAACGAGACCGCGTCGTCGAGATGCCAGACGTTCGTCGCCGGCATCGCGATGTACTCCGCGAAGCACCCGTCGCGATCGACGCCGATGATCTTCGTGTACGGGCAGACGTGCGCGTTCCCTGTGCGGCACAGCGGGCACCGCCCGTCCACGATGTGCCCTTCCGCCGTCACGCGGTCTCCCTCGCGCACGTCCGTCACCAGCTTGCCGACTTCCACCACCTCGCCCGCGAACTCGTGGCCGACGACGAATGGCGGCTTGCAGCGCCCCTTCGCCCAGTCGTCCCACTCGTAGATGTGGACGTCGGTGCCGCACACGCCCGCGCGCTTCACGCGGATCAGAACCTCGTCGTCCCGGATCTGCGGCACGGGAACGTCCTTGAGCACGAACCCCGGTCCCGGGGTCTCTTTCACGAGAGCTTTCACTGAGGGCGATGATCCGTTGTCAGGTCTGGCGTTGATGCAGCTCGCGAAGCGCCGCGATGTCGGCCTGAAAGGTGACACTCCGTCATCGGCGATGGAAGCCTCGCGCGCCTCGAGCTTGGATCAGTCCGGCGATCTGTTGCCGAGCGCCGCACGCCGAGCGCCGCACGCCGAGCGCCGCACGCCGCGCGCCGCTGGGCGTCGCTCGATCATCGGCGCCGACTGCGCGCGATGTCGTCGCGCGTCGATCCCGTCGCGCGATGATCGGCATCGCTATTGCGTGCCGAATATGGCGTTCCTATATTCGCGCGAGACTTGAAGGGTTGCGCACGAAGCGTCGAGCGCGTAACACTTTCCCCAATCGATCGTCGATAACACGGCAAGCGCGCAGGCAACGTCGGGACGCGCGCCGGATGAACGAAGATGGACGACCGCTCGCGCGCGGTCGCGGTGTGATGGAGTGAGCGTCGCCGTCGGGACTTCACTCTGGTGGGATGCGCGATACACGTGCAGATCGCGAGGGCCGCATCGCCTCGCTGCAGGACACGCCGGCCTTGCCAGGGCCGCGCGTCAGGCGGAAGACGCGATGCGTCGCCGCCGACCTCGCCGGTCCACCGGGGGAACGGTGAGAGCTACCACTCCAGAACTGGAGATCGCACCATGGCCATGAAGAAGGGTGGGCGCAAGAGCGCCAAGAAGTCGAGCCGGAAGACCGGCGCGAAGAAGAGCGCGCGCAAGGGCGCGAAGAAGGGCGGCGCCCGCAAGACCGGCGCGAAGAAGGGCGGCCGGAAGCGCTCCTCGCGCTGAAGCCCACCCAGCCGCAAAAAGGCCGACGCGAATGCGTCGGCCTTTTTGTTGTCCCGCCGCCCCTCCCGACCGTCGCGCCAGTCGACCCTAACGCTCCTACCGGGAGTACCGCGCGCTCGCCAGCTCCACCAGCCGCTCCACCAGCGCGTCGTACGACAGTCCGCCATGCTCCGCGGCCCGCGCGAACTCGCTCTGCCGCTCCAGGTAGCAGTTCGGGTTGACCTCGATCACGAAGATCTCCCCCTCCGGCGTCACACGGAGATCGATTCGCGCGTAGTCGCGCAGCCGCAACGCGCCGAACGCGTCGAGCGCCACGCGCTGCATCCGCTCCAGCAGCGCCGGCTCCACGTTCGCCGGAAAGATCGATTCCGTGCCCGCGAACTCCGCACCGCTTCCCGCGCCGTCCTCCCCCCACTTCGCCTGCCAGCTCGCGATCTTCGGCTTGTCCGCCGGAAACTTCGAGAAATCCAGCTCGATCACCGGCAGCGCGCTCGCGTTCTCGTTCCCCAGCACGCCGACGTAGAACTCCCGCCCTTCGATGAACTGCTCCACCAGCGACGGCTGCCTGAACTCCTTCTGCAGATCGTCCATCGCCTCCATCAATCCCTTCAGGTCGCGCACCACCGACTTCGCGGTGATGCCCAGCGAGGCATCCTCCTGCGGCGGCTTCACGATCACCGGAAAGCTGATGTCACCCGCCCACTCCACCGCGCCGCGATACACGGTCGCGAACTGCGGCGTCTTGATCCCATGAAAGCTGAGCACGACCTTCGTCAGTGCCTTGTCTCCGGCGAGCATCAGCCCTGAGGGACTCGACCCGGTGTAGCGCAGACCGAGCAGATTGAGCAGCGCCGCGACGTTCGACTCCAGCGAGCTCTTTCCCGCGAACGACTCGGCCATGTTGAAGACCAGGTCCGGCGCCTCACCGCGGAGCGTCGCGATCAACGGATCGATGTTCCCGCCGACTACCGCTCGCGCGGTCGTGTGTCCCACAGCGTGCAGCGCGGCCTCGAGCTGGCCGAGCACCGGATCCTCCGGGGGGTCGGCGGCATCCTGCGTGTGCAGAAGTACGATCTTCACGACGCTCCCTCGCGCGAGACGCCATCCAGCGCGTCGGTGTACCTGAAGTTCATCATCACCGCCGTCCCGAACGCAGTGAGCTCGATCAGCGTCGACGCCTCGAGCCCGCGCACCCGCAGCGACATCGTCTCCGCACGCTCGATCAGCAGGTCGATGAAGCGACGGACCGCCACCGTGCTCTCCCCGGTCCAGTAGGCGATCCGCGATACGATCTCCCTCCGATGCCGGCGCAGGAAGACCGGGGCATCCTCGCCGCCCGGCGCCTCCTCCGCGGTTCCGAAGATCGTGCGCAGATCCCCGTCGAAGTGACGCCGGTCGACGGACGGGATCTCGGTGGACTCCCCTCGGTAGTGCTCCTCCACCGTATAGTCCATCGCCTCCACCGGCAGATCGTCCGGCGTCACGTTCGGCACATCGGGAAGCTCGTCGCGGACCTCGGCCATCACGCGATCGACGTACTCGATCTTCTCGAGCGCCTTCCATCCCGCGTACTCGCGGCGCCAGTCGAGCCCCGGTGTCAGCCAGACCGCGAACGTCTCCGCGAAATCCTCGTCGGGATGCTTCTGCGCGTACCAGCCGAGGATGTGCCGCACGTATGCGCGGGAGAATGGATCGGCGCGATAGCGCTCGCGATATGGACGCGAGTACGGTCCGAAGAGCTGCCGCCAGTCCGCGCGGTCGTACAACCGATACGCGTAGTTGAACGCGTGTCCCGCCTCGTGACGGAGGTAGCGCATGATGTCGCGCTCGTCCTCCACTTCCACCGCTTCCTCGGCTTCGATGCGCGCGAGTCGCGGATCGGCCAGGTAGAACGGGACGCCGATCAACGGCGTATCGTCCGGGCAACCCCACTGGTCGCTGAGATACACCGGAGGTCTGAAGCGCAGGCCCTTCGCCGCCAGCTCCTCGTACAACCGCTCGACGAGCTGCTCGAGACGAGTACCCCGCAGCGAGAGTCCGAGCTCGGAGATTCGGCGGCCGAGCAGCGCGCGCCGCTCGCCCTCCCAGCTGTTCTCGACTGTCTCTGACACGCCGCGTTGCCGAGCAAGGCGCATACCCGACTCGGCGATTCAGTGGGTCGACAAACGAAAACCGGGGCGAGAGCTGAACGCTCTCGCCCCGGTCTACACTGCGTCGCTTACGCCGCGCGAGCCGGCGTGTCGACCTCGGTCTCGGGCGCGGGACCCCACACGTACGCCAGGAACCGCGGCGCCTGCTCCGCGCGGCTCCCCTGCGAGATCACGATTCCCAGCGGCTCCATGGCCGCGTTCGTCTCGTTTGCCTGCTTCTTCATATATAGATGTGCTCCGTCAGAGGGTCCCCGGAACGGTCGGGGACGACCTCCACTAAAGCATGGCCCAGGCCAGCGAGGCCGACTTCAGCATCTGTTTGACATTCAACGACTTGCACAAATCGAAACACCCGGAAAATTCCCGGGTGTGTCCCTTCCGCACATGTGCGCTCGGAACCTCAGTGTCACTTCGCTACGCGACTTCCTTCCAGGCTACCAGCGTTCCGGCGTCCTGCTCTCCTTCCATCGATACCCGCCACCCCGCGTAGCTCGCCACCACCTCGTCGAGCACCGACTTCGATCGCCCTGTCGCGACCCCCTGCACGAGATGGATGCCGCCGTCGGCCGTCGCTTCCTTCAGCAGCGCGAGCGCGCGAGCTCGCTCCGACTTGGAGAGCGCCGTCAGCGCCGACAGCGAGCAGACCACCGCCCGAAGCGGCGCGTCGGGCGTGTACGAGCGCAGATCGCCGACCAGCGCCCGCACCCGCTCCGACAGCCCGACGGCCTCGGCCTCGCTCAACACGCGCAGCAGCGCCGTCTCCTCGCTCCCGATCGTCAGCACGTCGCATCCGTGGGCGGCGAGGAGGAGCGCTGAGCCCTCCGTTCCGGCGCCGGCCACCAGCACGCGGCCGTCGGCGCTCGGCACTACCGCTCGCACCACGGGAGCGTCCGGGGCGAGCCCCCATCGCTCCGGTTTCCGGAGCTCCGCGGCCGCCTTCAGTCGCCGCCGTCGCCACGTCTGGTAGGTCGGCAGCCGCAGTCGGCTGAAGATGATCCGGTCGACCTCCTCGCAAAGCAGGATCTCCGTCAGCGACAGCTGGGAATCCCGCGCGAGCACTGCGACCGCCTCGTCGCCGATCGCGAGCAGCGCGCTCCGCGGAATCGACTCCTTGTAATGCTCGATCTCCTCCTCGACGTACAGCTCGTACTCGTGCTTGAGAGAGCGAGGTCGGCGGTTAGGCATCGATTGGAATGAAGGAGGCGCGCGTGTCGCTCTAACGTAGGGAGACTGTGCGCCCGCGCAAGAGTCACGCAGGCTCGACGTGCACCGTCACCTCGGCCAACCCGTACCGGTAGGCGATCGCCTCTTCGACCTCGTCCGCCAGCCGGTGCGCGTCGGCGACGGACATGTCCTCGCCCACCCCGATCGTCACTTCCGCGAACAAGGTCCCGCTCGCCGTCAGTCGCGAGCGGATCGCGCGCACGTCGTGCACCCCTTCGATCGCCGCGATCGAGGCCCGGATCTCCTCCGGATCGGCGCCGCGCTGGTCCACCAGGATGGGCACCGTCTCCTTCAGGATCCCATAGCCGGTCCACGCGATGATCAGCGCGACGACGATCGCCAGCACCGCGTCGAGCGCCGGAAAGCCCACGCGCGCCACCAGCAGCGACACGAGCGCGAGGCCGGTGACGTAGACGTCGCTCACCGTGTGCGACGCGTCGGCGAGCAGGAACGCGCTGTGCAACTCGCGCCCACGGCGACGCTCGTACCAGACGACGAACACGTTCACTAGCAGCGTGCCCGCGAGCACCGCGATCTCCCAGGTGGAGGCGGGGTGGGGAGTGCGCCCGCTGAGCAGTGTGTGAACTCCCTCGCGCAGCAGCTCGAAGCAGGTGATCGAGAGAAATCCCACGATCCCGATCGCCCCGAGCGTCTCGAACTTGTCGTGGCCGTACGGGTGGTCCTCGTCGGGAGCTCGGGCCGCGAGATTGATCAGCAGGATGCCCATTACATTGTTGAGCATGTCGAGCCCGGACTCCAGCGCCGCGCCGAGTACGGTGAGCGTTCCCGTGCGGATGCCGATCGCGAGCTTCACCGCCACGACGAGCGCGTTCGCGACGAGGATCGCGAGCAGGGTCGCGCGCACCGCTGGAGCGCGCGCGCTCCGCTGGTCCGTCTCTGGATTCGTGCTCGTGATGGGCGACACCGCTCCAATATCCTCCGTGGTAGCCCTCACGGTCAATCGCCCGTCCGATGCCTGAGCTGCCCGAGGTCGAGCGTGCGGCGCGGCGCCTCCGCCGGGCGATCGTCGGGCGCTCGATCGTCGCGGCGCGCGCGCTGCATCCGGCGTTGAAGCGCGGCCTCGGCACGCGTGCGCTCGCGTCGCTGCGCGGACATCGCATCGTGGCCATCGATCAGCGCGCGAAGCATCAGCTGCTCGTCCTCGACGACGGACGCGCGATCCACGCCCACTTCCGCATGGCGGGCGATTGGGCGTTCGATCGCGCCGGCGACGATTTGCCGCGATCCGCGCGCGCCGCCTTCGACCTCGACGACGGATCTCGCCTCCTCCTTCTCGATCCGCGCGCCCTGTCCACCCTCAAGGTGCTTCCGCGCGGCGCGACCCCCTTCGGCTCGCTCGGACCCGACCCCTTCTCGCCCGAGTTCGATGCTGCCTTCGCCGCGAGCCTCGCCCGTCGTCGTGGCGCCATCAAGCCGGCCCTCCTCGACCAGAGCGTCGCCGCGGGAGTCGGCAACATCTACGCGGCGGAGGCGCTCTGGGAGGCGCGGATGGACCCGCGTCGGTCGGCGGCCACGCTCTCCGCCGACGAAGTGCTGCGGCTCGCGGACGCGATTCGCGAAGTGCTCCGGCGCGGACGCGCCTCGCGCGGTCGCTACCGCGACGGACAATCGCGCTTCCGCGTCTACGGCCGCGAGGGCGAGCCCTGCGCGCGCTGCGACACGCCGATCGAACGTGTGGTGCAGGGCGGCCGATCGACCTCGTTCTGCCCCGTCTGCCAGGTGCCTGACGCGCGCCGCCGTCCTCGCGCCGGCCGCGGAGGTAGCGCGCTCAGTCGATCGCCTCGAGCAGCGCGCCCTTGAGGTAGCCGGTCTCCGGCACCGTCAGCAGCTCGGGGTGGTCGAGCGGCTGGCCACGAAGCTCGCGGAGCGCGATCCGCCGTCCACTGTCCGCCGCCGCGGCTTCGAGCATTTCGTGAAAGAGCGATCGTGAGAGGTGGAAGCTGCAGCTCGCCGTGAAGAGCATGCCCCCCGGCGCGAGCAGCCGCATCGCCCGCAGGTTCACCTCCTTGTACCCGCGGAGCGCGCCGCTCAGCGCCGCCCGCGACTTCGCGAACGCGGGCGGATCGACCACGATGGTCTCGAAGCGGTCGCGCCGCCGCTCCGCGGCGCGCAGATACTCGAACGCATCCGCTTCCACGAACTCGATGTTCGCGAGACCGTTCAGCGCGGCGTTCGCGCGGCCGCGCTCCAGCGCCGGTGCCGAGATGTCGAGCGACGTCACGCGCTCGGCGCCGCGCGCGAGATGCAGCGCGAACGAGCCGTGATAGCTGAAGCAGTCGAGCGCGCGGCCACGGGCGACGCGGCCCACGAGCGCGCGATTCTCCCGCTGGTCGAGGAACGCGCCGGTCTTCTGCCCCTCCCACGGCGCGGCGACGAAGCGCACGCCGTCCTCCTCGACCTCGATCTCGCGGGGGACGTCGCCCATCAGCAGCGTCGTTTCGCGCGGCAGCCCTTCGCGCGTGCGCACCGCCGCGTCGTTGCGCGCGAGGACGCCGTTAGGCGCGCAGTGCCGGACCAGCGCGGCGAGGATCGCGTCGCGATGGCGCTCGAGTCCCGCGCTCAGCAGCTGCACCACGAGCCAGCGGTCGTAGCGGTCGCAGACCAGCGACGGGAGGCCGTCGCCCTCGCCGTGGACGAGGCGGTACGCGTTCGCCCGCGCGGCGACCGGCGCGCGGCGGCGGATCGCCGACTCGATCCGCGCGTCCCACCACGCGGCGTCGATGATGACGCGGGCGTCATGATCGAGCATGCGCAGCGAGATCTCCGACGCCGGGCTCCACAGCGCGGAGCCGAGCGGCTTCCCGCGATGGTCTTCGACGGCGACGACGCCCGGCTCGTCGCTCGGCCGCCGTTCGACGTCGCTGCGGAATATCCACGGATGTCCGGCGGCGACGCGGCGCGCGCCTTTCTGCGAGATGCGTGCTGCGCTCATGGTTGAACAACAATAGTCGGGCGGCGCGAGGGCGCGGAGCGCGCGCTGTGTGCGCGGTGTGCTCGGTATCGGAGGCCTTGCATTCGTCAGGTGAGGTGGGTATCCTTCCCGCCCCTTCGGAGCCATGTGCTCATGTGTCGCGAACGATGTGCGCCACTTGATTCCGGGCCTCTGACTGGGTACATTCAGGACCTTCGCTTCGACCGGAAATTCGATGGTCGAGGCCGCTGATTGACAAGTGATGGATAGAGGAACGTGGGATGATGAATCCTCGTCGAGTCCGGCGCGTGGGCCGTTAGGCAACGCGTTGGAATTGACGAACAATGGATTGCATCGTTGATGCGCGTAGCTCTGCGTGACGGATCAATGATCTCGTCATCGGAATCGGTGATGAGAGTCAAGCGAGCGAAGGCATGTGGGGGATGCCTGGGCACACGGAGGCGAGGAAGGCCGTGGTAAGCTGCGATAAGCCGGG
>JABFXC010000002.1 GCA_013361935.1 Gemmatimonadaceae bacterium | reverse complement strand
CGCCACGCCGCGGCCCGCGCCCTCCCCCGCGGCGGGGCCGGGCCCGACGGAGCCCGCGCCTCCCGTCGAGCTCCTGCTGCATCATGGCGGCAAAGAGCTGCCCTTTCTCTGGACGCTCCGCGCCCGCGCCGATTCCACCGCCGGCTGGTCGACGGAGATCTTCAGCGGCGCGACGACGCGCGTCCCGCTGGCGCCCGGGGTGCGTGACGTCGTCGTCACCGCCGTCGACCGCAGCGGCAACGAGAGCAGGCCGGCGCGGCTCGCGCTCCCCTGACGCCTAACGGTCGCGGAGCTTCCTGATCTCGCGCCGGTCCTTCTTGCTGGGCCGGCCCGCGTGCATCCCGAGCGGCGCCTCGTAGCGCATCCGCTCGGCCATCTTCGCGCGCGCGGCCGCGCTCTCCGCGGTCTCCTCGTAGAGCGCCTGCGCGACCGCCGCCGGCCCGCGCCGCTCGGAGAGCCCCCGCACCGTCACCACCTGCTCGAACACCCCCGAGCGGATGCGCAGCGTGTCGCCCGGCTTCACCCCCTTCGCCGGCTTCGCCCGCTCCCCGTTCAGCTCCACCTTTCCTCCCGTCACCGCCTCCGCAGCCATCGACCGCGTCTTGTAGAACCGCGCCGCCCACAGCCACTTGTCGATCCGCACGCTCCCCGAAGTCTCGTCGCTCATCCCGGTCGATCGCTCGATTGGTTGATTGCCCGTCGCTCGCTGTCGCCGATCCCGCGCCTGCAGTATACTTCGACATCGAACAATCCGACGTCGACATGCCATCCCGCCATTCCGGCTCCCCGCGCGAGGTCCTCGCCCTCGACGCCTTCGTCAAGCTCGCCCGGGCGGCGACAACCGTCACGGGGCGGCTCAACCAGCGCCTCCAGCAGGACCACGACCTCACGGAGAGCCAGCTCGGCGTCCTCGAAGCGCTCTTCCACCTCGGGCCGATGCCACAGTCCGAGCTCTGCCGCAAGATCCTCCGCAGCGGCAGCAACGTAACTACCGTCGTCGACAACCTCGAGCGGGCGGGCCTCGTTCGCCGCGCGGCCCAGGACGACGACCGCCGCGTCCGCGTCGTCCAGCTCACCACCGAGGGGCGCCGCGTGATCGAGCGCGTCTTCCCCCTCCACGCCGGCCGCGTCACCGAGCTGATGGGCACCCTCACCCGCGACGAGCAGCGCGAGCTCGGCCGCCTCTGCCGCAAGCTCGGCCTCGCCACGGCCGCGGCCGACCCGGAGGACTGAGTCCTGCACTCATCGGGAACATCCCGCGGCGTCAGGTCGTTCGACATCGAACGATCACACGTCGAAGGGTAACCGCTTCCCGCACTCCCCGCACCGCATCATGAGCACAGAGCTTCAGACCGAGATCCTCTCCGTACCCGAGGCCGCCGCGGCCCGCCGGTCCATCCGCGCCTACCGCCCGGAGCCCATCCCGCGCGAGGACTTCGAACGCATCTTCGACGCCGTCCGCCTCGCGCCGTCCGCTTTCAACGTGCAGCCCTGGCGCTTCGTCGTCGTCACCGACCCGGAGCTCAAGGCCACGCTCGGCGAGGCCGCGAACGGCCAGCGCCAGGTCACCGGCGCGCCCGCGGTCATCGTCCTCTACACCGACATGAAGGACGTGCTCGACCACGTCGAGGACATCGTCCATCCCGGCGTCCCCGCCGACCGGCGCGCCGCGACCGCGGCCGGCTTCCGGAGCTCCTGGGCCGCGAAGTCCGACGCCGAGCGCGAGCAGTGGGGCGCCGCGCAGGGCTACATCGCGCTCGGATATCTTCTCCTCACCGCCGCGTCGTACGGCTACGCCACCTCCGCCATGCTCGGCTTCGACGCCGCCAGGGTGAAGCAGGCGCTCGGCCTTCCCGCGCACGTCGCCGTCCCGGCAATGGTCGCCATCGGCCGCGGCGACGAGGAAGGCTTCACGCACCACCGTCATCCGCTCGAACGGATCGTGTCGTACCGCTGAGCATCTCCCACCGGAGAGAAACCATGAGCGAGACCGCGTCCCGGGGCGTCGTCCCCGAAGGCATCCACCACGTGACGATGATCGCCGGAGATCCGCAGCGGAACGTGGATTTCTACGCGGGCGTGCTCGGGATGCGACTCGTCAAGAAGACCATCAACTTCGACGACCCGGGCACCTATCACCTGTACTACGGCGACGAGACCGGCACGCCCGGCACGCTCCTCACCTTCTTCCCCTGGCCGCACGCGCGCCGCGGGCGCGAGGGCGCGGGCCAGTTCAACGTCGTCTCCCTCGCCGTGCCATCCGAGTCGCTCGGCTGGTGGGTGCAGCGGCTCGTCCAGTCCGGGGTCGAGCACGAGCCGCTCGCGACGCGCTTCGGCGAGCGGCTGCTCGCCTTCCGCGATCCCGACGGGCTCCGCGTCGAGCTGGTGGGGTCGAGCGCGGCCGAGCGCGTTCCCGGCTGGAGCGGCGGCCCCGTCCCCGCCGAGCACGCGATCCGCGGCGTGCATGCGGTCACGCTCTGGAGCGACAGCTCCGCGGCGACCTTCGCGATGCTCGAGAATTCCTTCGGGATGACCCGCGTCGGAACGGAGCAGGGCGTCACGCGCTGGCGCGCGTCGTCGCCCGTCGACGACCGTGTGGGCACGCTGATCGACGTCCGCGACGTGAGCGGCTTCTGGGAGGGCGCGATGGGCGCCGGCACGGTGCATCACGTTGCCTGGCGCGTCCCCGACGACGCCTCGGAGCTCGCCCTCCGCGAGCGCATCCTCGCCGCTGGCCTCGGCGCCACGCCGGTGATCGACCGGAAGTATTTCCACTCGGTGTATTTCCGCGAGCCGAGCCGCTCCCTCTTCGAGATCGCCACCGACGTCCCCGGCTTCGCCGTCGACGAGCCCCTCGCGACGTTAGGCGAGTCGCTCGTGCTGCCGCCCTGGCTGGAGTCGGAGCGCGAGCGGATCACGGCCGCGCTACCGCCGATCCATCACCCGTCGACCGCCGACGCGCGCTTCGGCGAGCTGGAGGCACGCGCATGAGCACGGACCAGGCGACGACCGCCGCCGCGCTCGCGGCGTATCACCACCGTTGGATTCCCGGGAGCGCGGACACCGTTCTCCTCCTCCACGGCACCGGGGGCAACGAGAACGACCTGATTCCGCTCGCCGCCGAGCTGGTGCCGGGCGCCGCCGTGCTCTCGCCGCGCGGCAACGTGCTCGAGGGACCGATGCCGCGGTTTTTCCGCCGCCTCGCCGAGGGCGTCTTCGACCTGGACGATCTCGCGCTCCGCACGCGGCAGCTCGCCGCGTTCGTTCGCGCCGCGTCGGACAGCTACGGGTTCGAGCTCTCGCGCCTCACGGCGGTCGGCTTCTCCAACGGAGCGAACATCGCCGCGAGCGTGCTCCTCGATGAGCCGGGTGTGCTCCCGCGCGCGGTGCTCTTTCGCGCGATGCTCCCGCGCGAGGTCGAGGCTCCGCGCGCGGCGGGCGCGCGCGTCTACCTCGGCGCGGGGCGGCGCGACCCGATCGTCCCGGTCGACAGCGTCGAGCGTCTGGCCGCGCTCCTTCGCGCCGGCGGGGCCGACGTGACGCTCGACTGGCGCGAGGCTGGGCACGGCCTGACTCCCGAGGACGTGAAGCAGGCGAAGCGGTGGCTGGCCGCATCCTCGCTTGCGGCGGGGTGAGCGCGGGTCGATCTTGGCGCGTGCCTCACGCTCCCCGCTCCGCCGCTCTCATCGTCGTTCGTGGCCACTGACATCCATTCGCTCTGGGATCGCGTCTCGCCCCTGCCCGGGGGGAGGCGGATCTTCTCCTTCCTCCTCGGCCGGATCGTTCCCTATACGGGGACGATCCGCCCGCGGGTGCTCGAGCTCGGAGCGACCGGCGCGCGCATCGAGCTCCGCGACCGGCGGCGCGTGCGCAATCACCTGCGGTCCATCCACGCGATCGCGCTCGCGAACATCGCCGAGCTGACGACGGGGCTCCCCCTCGCCTACGCGGTGATGCCCGCGGGACGAACGATCCTCCTCTCGCTCACCGTCGACTTCGTGAAGAAGGCGCGCGGCACGCTCGTCGCGACCTCGAGCTTCGTCGCGCCCTCACCCGACCGCGACTCGGAGATCGAGATTCCGGTGGAGGTCCGCGCTGCCGCCGGCGACGTCGTCGCCCGCGGCCGCGCGCGCTGGCGCGTCGGACCGGTGCGCCCACGCGAATGAGCGCGCGGCTCCGCCGCGTCGGGCAGCTCTTCGCGTTAGGCACCCTCGCCGCGACACCGCTCCGCGCCCAGCACGAGATGCACGCTCCGACCGGCGGGCCCGCGCCGCTCGTCGCGGCGTCGGCCGGCGCGCGCGCGATCCTGCTCGGGACCTCGGTCGATCCGGGCATCGCGCGCCGCCGCCTCGCCGAGGGATACCTCACGCAGCCGATGCTCCACGGCCACGCCGCGCTGCGCGGTGGCCTGCTCGCCGTGCAGGGGATGATCGACTTCGAGGGCGCGACACTCGCCCGCGGCGAGCTCACCCCCGGCGCGTACGGCGAAGGCTACGTCGACCGCCGCCACCCGCACACCTGGCTGCACGAGCTCGTGGCGACGGTCGCGACCCCGCGCTGGCGGGGCGGGGAACTGTCCCTGTCCGGGGGCAAGGGCTTCGCCCCCTTCGGCACCGACGATCCCATGGCGCGCCCGCTCGCGCGATTTCCCGTCAATCACCACCTGTCGCAGATCCTCGAGCGCGCGGTCCTCGTCGGCGCGGCGCGCTGGCGTCCGTTGGCGCTCGAGTACGGCGTCTTCAACGGCGACGAGCCCGAGTCGCCCACCGACGCGCCGAACGCCGCGCATTTCGGCGACTCGTGGGCCGCGCGCGTGACGCTGCGTCCCCTCGCCGGGTTCGAGCTGCAGGGAAGCAGCGCGCGCGTCGCCTCGCCCGAGTCGCCCACCGGCCATGGATTCGATCATCACAAGCGAAGTGGATCGCTCCGCGCCGAGCGCGACACGCGCCTCGGCCGCGCCTATCTGCTCGGCGAGTGGGCGAGCACCGATCTCTTCTCGCGGGGACGGAGGGCGTTTCATCTGAGCACCGTGCTCGCCGAAGCCTCGCTGCACCGCGAACGGCTCTGGGCCGCGGCGCGCTACGAGCGCACCCTGCGTCCCGAAGAGGAGCGCCTCGCCAACCCGTTCCGCACCCCGTATCCGACGGCGGAGGTGCAGATCCTCGGAACGACGCGCTTCGACGTCGCGACCGCGGCGGTCGGCGGCGAGTGGTCGCTGCGCGCGCTCTCGCTCGCGCCCTTCGCCGAAGGGTCGCTCGTCACTCCGCGCGCGACCACCGCGCTCGCCGCCTTCGTTCCCGAGTACTTCTACGGGCGCTCGCGCCTCGTCGCGCTCTCCTTGGGCGTGCGCCTCGCCGCCGGGATGCCGATGCATCGCGTCGGCCGCTATAGCGTCGCTGTCGGTCACTGACCCTTCACTCATTGGATCGCATGCCCCGTCCCGCACACTCTCTCGCCGCGGCTGCCGCGCTCTGTGCCGTTGCCTGCTCGGACTCGAGCTCGCCGACGCCGCCGAAGAAGGACCTCACCCAGGTCACCTCCCGCTACACCGCGGAACTCAACGTTCGCGGCTCGTACGGCTACACCTCCACCTGGGGCACGCGCAGCAATCCCGACGGCACGAGCGTGCGTGGCAACGCCGTCTTCATCTGGAACGTCGCCGGCGCGGCGCCGACGATCGTCGACTCGCTCATCGTGCCCTCATATCCGGGGCTCGCGGGGGTGACGACGACGGGCGACGTACAGGTGACCGATGACGGAACGCTGCTCGGCGTGGCGACCGAGCGCTTCGGCGGACAGCTCGTGCTCTACTCGCTCGCCGACCCCGCGCACCCGGCGCTCCTCTCGCAGTTCCACTCCGCGGATACCGATCCAGGCGTGCACACCGCCGAGCTCGCGCGCGTGAACGGGAAGCTCTACGCCTTTCTCAGCATCGATCCAGCCTCGGGCTTTCCCGCGCGGCTCGTCGTGCTCGACCTCTCCGATCCCGCGCATCCCGTGCAGGTGCTCGCGCGCGTGATGGGCAATCCGTTCGTCCACGACGTCTTCGTGCGCGACAGCCTTCTCTTCACCGCGCTCTGGAACGACGGCCTCTCCATCTGGGACATCGGCGGGTCGCGCGGCGGGACGCCAGCGAACCCGGTCTTCATCTCGAACGTGCGCACCTTCGGCGGCGAGGTGCACAACGTCTGGTGGTTCCACGACGCGTCGTCCGGCGCGAAGAAGTACGTGTTCGTCGGCCAGGAAGGCCCAGCGAACCTCTTCACCACCACCTCGGGCGACATCCACGTCGTCGACATCTCGGACATCACCGCGCCGGTGGAGGTCGCCTATTACACCGTCCCCGGCGCCGGCACGCACAACTTCTCCGTCGACGAGAGCGGGGGAACGCTCTACGCCGCGTACTACAACGGCGGCGTGCGCGCCATCGACGTGCGCGGCGATCTCTCGACCTGCGCCGCTGCGGCGCGCGGGATCAACAACCTCTGCGAGCTCCGCGCGGCGGGGCGCGAGCGCGCGCATTATCTCGACAGCGGTGGTCGCTTCATCTGGGGCGTCCAGCGCGTCGGCGACCGCGTCTTCGCGTCGGACATGCTCCACGGCCTCGTCGCGATCGACGTCTCGTCGCTGCACCGCTGACGATCCCGTAACGATCGCTCCCCCTCCCCGACGGGTGGCGGCGAAGCCGCCACCCGTCTTGTATCTTTACGGCGGGTTCCTCCCTTCAGAATCAGCGCTCGCCCCCGCCATGCGCATCCGTCACCTCGTGGCCGTTTCCGCGGCCGCCCTCGTTCCGCTCGCCTCTCTCGCCGCCCAGCAGGCGCAGCCCGCCGCGTCGAAGCGCGCCTTCACTCCGGCCGACTGGTACAGGCTCACTACGCTGAGCTCTCCGGCCATGTCGCCTGACGGCCGCCGGATCGCGTTCACCGTGACCACGGTGCGCGAGACGGAGAACAAACGGCACAGTGAGATCTGGGTCGTGCCGGCCGCCGGTGGCGAGCCCGTGCGCTTCACCTCGCCTGGCACCGAGAGCTCCAACCCGCGCTGGTCCCCCGACGGGAAGTATCTCTTCTTCACCTCGCAGCGCCCCGGCGGGAAGGGAAGCACCTGGGCGCTGCGCATGGATGGTGAGGGCGGGGAAGCGACGCAGCTCGAGCAGTACCCCTCCGGGAGCGTGCCGCGCGATCGCTCCTTTGCCATCTGGGCCGACACCACCGCCGCCGACAGCGCCGCCGCCGACTCGACGAAGTCGAAGGATCCCTTCGAGGCGATGGGCGCCACGGCCCGCCCGCCATACGGCGCCGTTACGAAGCCCCTCGACCCGAAGCGCTTCGACGGCCGCCACATCGTCGACATGAGCTACAAGTTCAACGGCGCGGGCTTCCTCCCCAACCGCCGCGCCGCGCGCTCGTGGAAGGCCTCGCAGCTCTGGATGCAGCGCTTCGACGGCTCGCCGAAGAAGCAGATCGGCAGCACCACTTACTCGCATCGCGAGCCCGTCGTGTCCCCCGACGGCAGGTGGATCGCCTTCGTCGCCGACGCGAAGCTCCGCGCCGACTCCGTCGTCCAGGCCGAACGCGATTCCCTCGCGCTCCTCCCCTACGACAGCGCGCGCGACGAGCGCGAGCGCAACGACGTCGACGTCTACGTCGTCCCGGTCGCCGGAGGCACGCCGCGCAAGGTCGCGGAGCTGATGGGCAGCGAGAGCGATCTCGCCTGGTCCCCCGACGGCAATCGCATCGCCGTGACCGCCGCGCCGGGCCGGATGAAGTCCGCGCGCATCTGGGCCATCGACGTGCGCAGCGGCGCCGTCACCAACGTCCTCGGCGACTGGAAGTACGAGCCTAACGGCCTGTTCTGGCTCCCCAACGGCGACATCGCTTTCGACGCCGACGTCGGCGGCCGCGTCGGCTTCTTCCGCGTCGCCTCCCGCGGCGGTGCGGCGCCGGTCGAACTGCTCGGCGGGCGCCGCCGGATGAGCGGCTTCACCACCGACGACGCGCGCACGAAGGTCGCCTACGTCTCGACGAAGATCGACACCCCGATGGAGCTCTACGTCGCTGGCATCGACGGGAAGAACGAGCGGAAGCTCACCTCGTTCAACGACAAGGTGAACGCCCAGATCGCCTGGTCCGACGCCGAGCGCTTCACTTACAAGTCGGTCGGCGGCCTCGAGATCGAGGGCTGGCTAATGAAGCCGTACGGCTATCAGCCCGGCCGGAAGTACCCGCTCGTCCTCTACATCCACGGCGGCCCGCACTCGTCGTACGGCGAGGGCTGGTTCGACGAGTTCCAGAATCTCGCCGGCGCCGGGATGTTCGTGCTCTTCACCAACCCGCGCGGCTCCTCGGGCTACGGCGGCGACTTCACCTACTCGACGCGCGGCCGCTGGGGGATGGAGGACTATCAGGACCTCATGAAGGCCGTCGACATCGCCGCCGCGCGTCCCGACGTCGACAGCACGCGGATGGGCGTCACCGGCGGCTCCTACGGCGGCTTCATGACGGCCTGGGTCGAGGCGCACACCGATCGCTTCAAGGCCGCGCAGACCGACCGCATGATCAGCAACTGGCGCTCGTGGTACGGCAGCACCGACGTCCAGGGTCTCACCGAGTTCGAGTTCTACGGCAAGCCGTGGGACAACCCGGCGCTCTACGACACGCTCTCGCCAATCCATTACGTGAACCGGGTGAAGACGCCGACGCTGATGGTGCAGTCGGAGGAGGACTACCGCACCCCCATGGGCGACGCCGAGCAGTGGTTCATGGCGCTGCGCAAGCGCGGAGTCCCCGTGGAGTTCGTCCGTTACCCGCGCTCGACCCACGAGCTCTCGCGCAGCGGCGAGCCCTGGTTGCTCGTCGACCGCCTCGGGCGTCTCCGTCAGTGGTTCACCTACTGGCTCGCCGAGCACCCCGCGACCGCGACCCGTTGATCGAACGTTAGTCCGAAGGTCAGTGGTCTTCGCGCAGCTCGCTCGTCTCTGTTTCGTCGTGCTCTGCGCCGGCGACGCCTGTCGTGGCGCGCCCGCGTCGAGCGATACGATGATGGTCGTCCGCACGTCGGACAGCACCGTCGTCGCCGCCTGCGACGCGCTCGCCCAGGGGCGTCCCTGGCGCGCGTCGCGGGCGCTCGTTCCCGTCCTTCGCGACCCGCAGCGGCGCACCCCAGACGTCGTCCTCCTCGCGGCCACCGCCGCCGCGGAGTGGACGGGGTGGAAGGAGGTCCGCGACCTGCTCGCCGGTGAGCCCTGGGTGGACACGGTGCAGGCTGGTCGCGGCCGCGTCCTCCTCGCGCGCGCCGCGCTCGAGACCGGAGCCGACTCGCTCGCCCGCGTCCACGCCGAGGCGTCCATCGCCTCGGCGCGCGACCCGCGCGATCGCGCGCGGCGGCTCGTCATCCTCGCCCGCGCGCTCGACCGCCTCGACATGCGCGACAGCGCGCGCGCGACGTATCTCCTCGGCTCGCACGCGCTCCCGTCCATCTCCGTCTGGCTCCGCCTTCGCGCCGCGGCGCTCACGCCCGGGGTGCGCGGGCGCAGCACGCTCTACGACGCGATCCATCTCGCGCCCGCGCGCGATCGCGCCGAGCGCGTCGAGGCGCAGGCGCTCGAGGCGGTGGACGGCGACCTCGCCGCGGCGGCACGTCAGTACCTCAAGGAAGGCCTGGTCGCGCAGGCACTGCGTCTTCGCGCGAGGGCCGCGCGGACGAGCGCGCAGCGCGCGGCGGTGCGCCGCGAGCTCGTCGCGATCGTGGATGCCTCCCCCGGATCCAGCGCGGCGAGCGAGGCCATCGCCGTGCTCGACGAGCGGTTCCCGCGCCTGAGTCCCGGCGAGCAGCTCATCGTCGGCCGGAGCCTCGCGATCAGCGGGCCGTACGCTCGCGCCGCGACGCTGCTCCGGCGCTCCATCACGGCGCGCCGGGCGAGCGTGAACGATCGCTACCGCTATGCGGGCGTCCTCCGCCGGCTCGGCCGCCATCGCGAGGCGATCGCGCAGCTCGCGAAGATCACCGCGCCGCGCGCCCTCGCCGCCGACGCGGCGCTCCTCCGCGCACGCTCGCTCCTCGAGCTGAACCATGACGCCGCGGCGAAGTCGCTGCTGCGCGCGATCCCGAAGCGATTCCCCCGCGACACCGCCGCCGCGTCCGGCGCGCTCTTCCTCCTCGCCGACCTCGCGACCGACGAGCGCCGCGACCTTGCCGCTCGCGACGCGATGCGCGCACTGGCGAAGCGCTACCCGACCGGCGACGTCACGCCGACCGCGGTGTTCCGTGCCGCGATCATCGCCTACGTGCACGGCCAGTATCGCACGGCCGCGATGGAGCTCGACTCCGTCGACGCGCGCTACAGCCGCAGCAGCGAGGGACTCGCGTCGCTCTACTGGGCGGGGCGCGCGTGGCAGCGCGCCGGCGACAGCGTGCGCGCGAACAACCGCTGGAACCAGCTGCTCGTCCGCGATCCGCTCTCGTACTACTCCGCGCGTGCGGCGCGCCGGCTCGGCGAGCGGCCGTGGGCCCCGCCCCCAGCGCCCGACGTCTTCCCGGCGATCCCCGCGGTCGACAGCAGCTTCCGGCGCGCCGATCTGCTGACGCGCCTCGGCATGGACAACGAGGCGCGGCTCGAGTACGACGCCGCCTTCGCCGCCGCCGGCGAGTCCAGCGCGCGACTGCTCGCGACCGGCGCGGCCTTCCGCGACCGTGGCCTCACCAGCCGCTCCATCCAGATCGGGTGGAAGGCGATCGCCCGCGGCGAGCGCGACGCGCGCGCGTACCGCCTCGTCTATCCGATCGCGCTCGGCGACGCCATCGTCGAGCAGGCGCGCGCCGCGCACGTCGATCCCGGGCTCGTCGCCGCGCTGATCCGGCAGGAGTCGAGCTTCAACCCGCACGCAACGAGCGCTCCCGGCGCGCGCGGGCTGATGCAGGTGATGCCCGACGTCGGCAAGGCGATTGCGCGCAGCCTCGGCTACCCGTACTGGGACCCCGCGCTTCTCTACGAGCCCGACGTGAATCTCGAGCTCGGGATCTCGCACCTCCGCTCCGCGCTCGCCGGACGCGCCGCGGTGCGCGCGCTCGCCGCCTACAATGCCGGCGACTCTCGCGTCGCCCGCTGGTCCAGGAAGCCCGGCGCCTCCGATCCGGAAGTCTTCATCGAGCGCATCCCCTACCCCGAAACCCGCGACTACGTCCGCATCGTCGAGCGCAACGGTGATTTGTACCGCGCGCTGTACTTTGAGGGCGACAAGTGACTCGTGTCGCGTGAAACGGAACTGCGGGCGGTGAGGTGTGAGGCTTCGTGGCGAGTGACTCGTGACTGGCGTTGACCGGGGTTGCCGCCCGTCACGAGTCACGCGTCACTCATCCACACACCTCACCCATCGCAGTTCCGTTTCACGCTACACGAGTCACGAAACCACACACCTCACCCATCGCAGTTCTGTTTCACGACGCACTCCGCACGCATCCTCACACCTCACCGCCCGCAGGGTCGTCTCACGCCTCGCCCGGCAGTTTCACTCGTCACGCATCGTAGTCCGACCGCCGGTTCCGCTTGCGTTCCGAGTTCCGGCGTTTCTCCTCCAGTCGCTGCTGCTTCGCCGCGCGCGAGGGCTTTGTCTTCCGTCGCGGCTTCTCCTGACGCAGCGCTTCGGCCACCAGCTCGACCAGTCGCGCCTCCGCCGCCTCGCGATTCTGCAGCTGGCTGCGCCGCGCGCTCGACACCACGCGCAGCACTCCTTCTCCGTCCATCCGCGACGAGAGCTTCGTGAGCAGTCGCGCGCGCTGCGCGTCGTCGAGCGCCCGGCTCTGCGCGACGTTCCACCGCAGCTCGATGCGCGTGCTCGACGTGTTCACGTGCTGTCCCCCCGCGCCGCCCGCGCGCGATGCACGCGCCTCGATCTCCGCGCGCGGAATCGTCGGCCCCCCGGGGACGGCAAGCGACTTCTCCTCGTTCACCCACGGCTCGCTCTGCTCTTCCACGCCTCGCTCCGCGCTCAGGTTCGTGCGTCCGCTTCGGCTCCGGCGGCTCGAGCCGCCGGGGAGCGGATGACGCGCACCGCCGCGACCCGCCGCCCGTCCATCGCCACCACCTCCAGCTCGCCCCCCGGGAACGTCACCCGGTCGCCGACGTGCGGCAGGCGGCCGAGCCGGGCGAACGTGTAACCGCCTAACGTCGTCCATTCGCCCTCGGGGATCCCGACCCGGTAGTCGCGCCGCACGTCCACCAGCGAGAGCGAGCCGGCGAGCTCCAGCACTCCGTCCAGCTCGATCGAGTCGCGCGTCGCCGCGTCGTACTCGTCGGCGATGTCGCCGATCACCTCCTCGACAAGATCCTCCAGCGTGAGGATCCCGGCGGTGCCCCCGTACTCGTCGAGCACCACCGCCATCTGCGCCCGCGTTCGGCGCAGGTCGTCCAGCACGCGCTCCGCGGGACGCGAGTCGGGCACGTAGAGCACCTCGCGAACGTACCGCGCCAGCTCGAAGCTCCGGCGCTCGTCCGGCTCTTCCAGCCAGAGATCCTTCGCCAGGAAGACGCCGATCACGTCGTCCAGCGTGTCGTCGTAGACAGGGTAGCGCGAGTACCGCTCGCGCCGGAGCAGCGCGCGCAGCTCCTGTTCGCCCGCGTCGGAAGGGATCGCCACGATCTCGGTGCGCGGGCGCATGACGTCGCGCGCCTTCTTGTCGTGGAAGTCGAACACCCCCGCGATCATCGCCGTGTCCGACTCGTCCAGCGCGCCGTGCGCGCGCGACTGCATCACGAGCAGCCGCAACTCTTCCGGCGAGTGCACCCGCTCCGACTCGCTCGCCGGGCGCATCCCCACCATCCGCAGCATCGCCGTGGATGCGCTGTTGAGCAGCCAGATCGCCGGCGACATCAGCGCGGCGAACCAGCTCAGCGGCCGCGCGACCCAGAGGCTCACTCCCTCCGGCTTCGCCAGCGCCAGCGACTTCGGCGCCAGCTCGCCGAGCACGATGTGGAGGAAGGTGATGATGAGGAAGGCGATGATCACCGATGCCCCGGTCTCGATCACCGCGGCGCTCGCGCCGCTCCCGAAGATCAGCAGCACGCGGTGCAGCAGACCGGCGATCGCCGGCTCCCCGATCCATCCCAGCGCGAGCGAAGCGAGCGTGATCCCCAGCTGCGTCGCCGAGATGTAGCGGTCCAGCTGCCGCAGCACCCGCTGCGCGGCGCGCGCCGAGCCCGCACCCTGCCGCGCCAGCTCGTCGATCCGGCTCCGCCGCGCGCCGACGAGCGCGAACTCCGCCGCGACGAAGAAGGCGTTGGCGACCACCAGCCCCACGACCGCGGCCAGCCGCCAGGCGATCGACCCCAGCGAGCTCGCGACGACTTCGCCTTCTACGATGATACGACCTCCGTAACTCTGGCCCCGGTGGGTCGTCCCACCCTATGGCGAAATGCGTCTGGCAGAATGCCAGACTCCTGACCATACATCGGCGCGATTGCCTCGTGCAAGACGCCGGCCCCGACCGTGCGAATCACTCCCATCTCCGACGAGACCGCCCGCAAGGCACTGCTCGACTCGCGCGGCTTCGTGCGCTGGATCTACATCGCGCGCCTGTCGCTCGCGGTCGCGCTCCTCGTCGCCGCGCTCCTCGCCGGCGGGAGGCCCGACCCGACCGACACGATCATCGCGTCGCTCGCCTTCGCCGCCTCGGTCGCCTTCACCGCGGGGTCGGCGTGGAGCTCGTTCGTGCAGCGCCGCCCCCTCGGCGCGACGTTCTTCTATCTCCAGAGCCTCTTCGACCTCGCGCTCGTCACCGCGGTCGTTCACGTCACGGGCCGCAGCGCCTCGCCCTTCGTCGCCCTCTACATCCTCGTCATCGCCGCGGCGTCGCTCCTCCTCCCCCCGGGAGGCGGGCTCCTCGTCGCCGCGCTCGGCAACGTCGTCTTCTTCACCGACGTCATCCTCTCGCGCGAGAGCGCGTTCGACGTCGCGCTCTGGCTGCAGCTCGGCATCTTCGGCGTCGTCGCCCTGGGCAGCGGCTGGATCGCCGGCCGCCTGCGCCAGGGAGCCGCCGGACGCGACCAGCTCGCCGCCGAGCTCGTCCAGGCGCGCCTCGAGGCCGCCGACATCCTGCACAACATCCGCAGCGGCATCGTCACCATCGATGTCGAGGGGCGGCTGCTCTACGCGAACCCTGCCGCGAGCGCACTGCTCGACGCCGACCTAGAGTCGCGCATCGGGCAGCCATTTCTCGACTGGCTGCAGCCGCTCACCCCCGTCCTTGCCGGCGCGCTGCGCGAGAGCATCACCACGCGCCAGCGCATCGTCCGCGCCGAAGGCGACGTCCATCGCGAGAGCGGGGCCATGACCATCGGTGTCACGACCACCGCCCCCGAAGCGCCTCTCGACGGCCAGCACGGCCTCGCCACGTCGACGGCGATCTTCCAGGACATCTCCAACAACAAGCGCCTCGAGTCCCTGCGCGTGCGCGCCGAGCGCCTCGAGGCGGTGGCCGAGCTGAGCGCGTCGCTCGCCCACGAGATCCGCAATCCGCTCGCGTCGATCCGCAGCGCGGTCGAGCAGCTGGCCCAGGCACGGCACGCGACGGAGGACGATCGGGTGCTCGGCGCGCTCGTCATGCGCGAGTCCGACCGCCTCTCGCGGCTCCTCGGTGAGTTCCTCGACTTCGCGCGCACTCGCGCCACCGTCATCGAGCCCGTCGATCTCGGCGAGGTGGTGCGGGGGGCGACAAACCTCGCCGCCGCGCACCCCTCCCGCGCCGAGGACGTCACCGTCTCCTGCTCGACGCCGGAGACGCCGCTCGTCATCGAGGCGGACGAGGATCTGCTCCACCGGGCGATCTTCAACCTCGCCCTCAATGCGGTGCAGGCGGCTCCTCCCGGCGGCCGCGTCGACGTCGACGTGCTCCCGCTTCCCGCCGACGAGGTGCCCGCCGGCTCCGGCTTCGACAACGGTGCCGTCGCCCTGCGCGTCACCGACGACGGGCCGGGAATCCCCCGCGACCTCCGGGAGCGGATGTTCGATCCCTTCTTCACCACGAAGGACGGGGGAACCGGTCTCGGTCTCCCCGTCGTCCACCGCGCCGTCGAGGCGCACCGCGGGCTCGTCCTCGTCGACACGGGGACGCATGGCACCCGCTTCACCGTACTTCTCCCGCTCGCCCAGTCCGGCTCCACCGAGGAATCGTGACCGAACGCCCCACCCCGCCTAACGGCACCGCCCCCCGCGTCCTCGTCGTCGACGACGAATCGGGGATCCTCGAGACCCTCCGCGTCCTCCTCAAGAACGAGGGCTTCGCCGTGACCACCGCGCTCGGGGGCAAGGCCGGCCTCGAGCAGCTCGCCGCGGTCACCCCGGACATCGTGCTCACCGACGTGCGCATGCCGAACGTCACCGGGCTCGACGTCCTCGCCGCGACCCGCGCCCAGAACGCGGAGACGCCGGTCGTGCTCATGACCGCGCAGGCCACGCTGCAGTCGGCGATCCAGGCGGTGAACGAGGGCGCCTTCTACTATCTCCAGAAGCCGTTCCGCAACGACGAGATGGTCGCGATCCTCCGCCGCGCCGCCGAGCATCGCGCGCTGAAGGTCGAGAACATCACCCTGAAGCAGGAGATCCGCCGCCGCGACATCGGCGGCACGGTCACGCGGCCGTTAGGCACCGCCCGCGCCTGGCTGGAGGTCCTCCGCGTCGCCGAGACCGTCGCCCCCACCGACTCGACGGTGCTCATCCAGGGCGAGTCCGGAACCGGCAAGGAAGTCGTCGCGCGCTACATCCACCAGCTCTCGGCGCGCGCCGACCGCACCTTCGCCTCCATCAACTGCGGCGCGCTCCCCGAGAGCCTGCTCGAGAGCGAGTTGTTCGGGCACGTGAAGGGATCCTTCACCGGCGCCGTCAAGGACAAGGCGGGACTCTTCACCGCCGCCTCCGGCGGCACCTTCTTCCTCGACGAGATCGGCGAGACGACCCCCGCGACGCAGGTGAAGCTCCTCCGCGTCCTCCAGAACCGCGAGGTCATCCCCGTCGGCGCCACCGATCCGCAGCCGATCGACCTCCGCCTGCTCGCCGCGACCAACCGCGACCTCGACGAGGAGATCAAGCGCGGCACCTTCCGCGGCGATCTCTTCTACCGGCTCAACGTCATCGCGCTTCATCTGCCCCCGCTGCGCGAGCGGCGCGACGACATC
>JABFXC010000121.1 GCA_013361935.1 Gemmatimonadaceae bacterium | reverse complement strand
ACCCTCGTCCTCGCCACGCGCGCCCTGGACATGGTCGTCACGAGCTCGCAGCTCGCCGACCTCCGCTCGGCCGACGGAACCGCGGAGAGCTGGCGGCGAGCGCTCGACGACCTGCGGATGCGGCTCGCCGCGGCGGGCGGGATGCCGCGCAACCCGCTCAACTCCTGACCGCCGCGGGCGGCGCCGGCTCTCCCGGCACCGCCCGCCGCTGCCTAACGCGCGGCCGCGCGCCCGCCGATCTCGTACTCCTTCGGCGGCTCGGCGCCGAGCAGGTTCTTCACGAAGTAGTCCCAGCGCCGGCGCGTCATGTAGTTCGACATCGAGCCGTAGCCGTGCGCCTGGTTCGGAAGCAGCAGAAGGTCGAAGTCCTTGTTCGCCTTGATCAGCGCGTCGACGACGAGCAGGGTGTTGTTCGGCGGAACGTTGTCGTCCATCGTCCCGTGCGCGAGGAGCAGCTTCCCCTTGAGGTTCTTCGCCAGCGGCTGGTTCGCCTGCGCGGCGTAGTTGTCGCTCCCGTCGCCGCTGCGCACGAGCAGTCCCTGATATCGCTCGCCCCAGTCGTCCTCGTACACGCGGTTGTCGTGGTTTCCCGACTCCGCGATCCCGACCTTGAAGAAGTCCGGATATCGGAACATCGCGTCCGCCGTCGCGAAGCCGCCTCCCGAGTGGCCGTAGATGCCCACCCGGTCGATGTCGATGAACCGGTAGCGCTTCGCCAGCTCCTTCATCCCCGCGACCTGGTCGGGCAGCGTGTTGTCCCCCATCTGCGCGTAGTACGCGTCGTGGAAGGACTTCGAGCGCCAGGGCGTTCCCATCCCGTCGATCGCGACGACGACGAAGCCGAGCTCCGCGAGCGCCTGCAGGTCGCCGCGCGCCGGGCTGAAGCCGCGCCCGCCGACGCTCCCCGTCTGCGGACCGGGATAGATGTAGTTGACGATCGGGTACTTCCGCGCCGAGTCGAGCTGGGTGGGCGTGAACATCAGCCCGTAGAGATCCGTCTTCCCGTCGCGCGCCTTCACGGTGATCGGCGTCGGCGGCTTCCATCCCGCCGCGGCGAGCTTCGAGATGTCCGCGCGCTCGAGCGTCGAGATCACCTTTCCGTCGAGGTTGCGGAGCACCGTCACCGGGGGCATCACCGGCGTCGAGTAGCTGTCGAGGATGTACTTCCCCGAGGGCGACACGCTCAGCGAGTGGTCCGCGTTCTCCGGCGAGAGGAGCGCGAAGCCCTTGCCGTCGAGCCGGATCCGGTAGAGATGGCGGAAATACGGATCGCGCCCCGCCGTCTTGCCGACGCCGGCGAACCACACCGTTCGCGACTTCGGATCGACGCGGAGGATCTCCGTGACGTTCCCTTCGCCGCTGGTGATCCTGTTCTTCAGCTTCCCCGTCGCGAGGTCGTACAGATAGAGCTGTCCCCAGTCGTCGCGCTCGGAGAACCAGATCACCTCGTTCGACGCGGGGAGGACGCGCCAGTTCCACCCGCCGATCCCCGACTCGTACTGTGTCGCGACGGTCTCGTCGAGGACGTCGCGGACGTCGCCGGTGCTCGCGTCGGCCACGCGCAGCGTCGCGCTCTTGTGGTCGCGCGACACCGACACGAACGCGACGTGCGACCCGTCCGGGTACCACTGGACGTCGGTGAACTCGCCGTCGCAGCTGATGTGGTCGCAGAAGGTCGTGCGGTGCTGGTCCGGCGCCATCTTGAAGGGCACGACGCGCTTCCCGTCGACGTCGATCACCACGCGCTCGATCATCGAGACGACGCTGTCGCCGGGGAGCGGGTACTTCCACGCTTTCAGCTCCGGGTGCCCCACGCTCGTCGAGACGAGATACATCTCGCCGACGTTGCGCTGGTCCTGCCGGAAGGTCGCGATCTTCCGCGAGTCGGGCGACCAGGCGAGGATCGCGCGGTCGCTGTGGATCCACCCGGCGTTGTCGGTCGCGTAGCCGTAGTCCTTCACCCCGTCGGTGGTGAGCTGCGTGTCCTGCCCCGTCGCGACGTCGCGGACCCACAGGTTCCAGTCGCGGATGAACGCCGCGCGCTTGCCGTCGGGCGACATCACCACCGGCGGCTGGCCGCTGCGCGCGCCGCGCGCCGCCGCCATGTCCTGCGCGCGCGCCGCCTCGCGATCGTCCACCGCCGCGTCGCACCGTCCCGTCTCGGCGTTGCAGCTCCACCGCTTCCCCTCGACGCGGACGACGATCCCCTTCCCGGCCGGCGCGAGCTCGAACGAGGTGAAGGGGAGCCGGTTCGCCTCGTACGTCTTTCCGGTCGCGCTGGAGAGCGCCGCGGCGATCCGCGTCTGGTCGAACGCGGCGTTGCGCGTCCCCCGCGCCGGGTCGACGAGGATGAACTCGTAGCCGGCCGCGGTCGCGTTGCGGTACCAGAAGCGATCGTCGGGGAGCCAGCTCGGGCGCACGAACCCGCCGTACACGAGCGGGACGGTCGACGGCGCGAGGAAGCGCTCGGCGCGTGCGTAATCGGCGGCCGTGACGGTCGCGGGCTGCTGCGCGGCGACGGCGACGGTGAAGAGCACCAGACCGCCCGCGAGGGCGGCGGAAGCACGGAATGGTCGGAGGAGCATCGCGTTTGGTGGGTTGAGGGCCGAAGCGCCTTCAAGATGAAGAGGGGGACGCCTGGGGGTCAGGGGGCTGCGGGGCTGGGGTCAGGGGTCAGGGGTCGGGGGTCGGGGGTCGGCGCCGACGGCTGGCCTCCGACCCCTGACCCCCTCCCGGGCATGCCTCTCGCAAGGCTGGCCTTCGTACGGCGCCTCCTGCCGCTTCGTCCTTCAGCCGAACGCAAACCATGCCACGAGGGATGCCTCATCGCACCGCACGCCGGGTCCTCGCCCTTCTCGCGATCGTCGCGTTAGGCAGCGCGGCATGCCGCGGCCCGGGGGGCGAGTACGAGTCCAGCCGCTACGCGAAGGTCACCGGCGACCCCGAGGACACCATCCGCTCGCTCGCGCGGAAGGTCGCGACCGTCGAGGGGATCTATGATCCCGAGTCGGCGCGCTACGACTCGACGCAGGACGCCTGGTTCGTTTCCGCGATGCTCGGCCCCGGCTCGGCGCACGACGGCAAGGGCTACATCCTCCGGCTCGAGGGGAACAGCGTCGGCACCGCGCGCATCTTCGCGCAGAGCGGTCACGGCGGCGTCCAGCTCGACGCGCCCAAGGGGATCGCCTTCCAGGGCGACACGCTCTGGACCACCGACATCGACGTGGTCCGCGGCTTCGACCTGAGGACGGGCGCGCCGGTCGGAACGATCGACTTCCGGCCCTTCGGCGCGGTGCTGCTCAACGATCTGGCGGTCGGTCCCGACGGAACGATCTACGTCACCGACACCGGGATCGAGATGACGGAGATCGGCGTGCTGCACCCGGGCGGCGACAAGATCTTCGCCGTCGCCCCGGGCCGGAAGGTCTCCGTCCTTTCCGCGGGCGACCAGCTCAAGCGGCCTAACGGCGTCGTCTGGGACCCGGCCTCGAAGCAGTGGTTCGTCGTCGGCTTCGAGCCCTTCGACTCGCCGCTCTACACCGTCTCGCGCGGGGACACCGCGCCGCGCGTCGTCGCCCACGGCAAGGGGCGCTTCGACGGTCTCCAGTCGCTCGGCGACGGCCGCTTTCTCGTCACCGGCTGGTCGGATTCGGCGCTGATGGTCATCGGCAAGGACGAGAAGGTGCGCGTCGTTCGCGACCTCACCGCCCCCGCGGCCTTCGGCATCGACCGCGGCCGGCATCTCGTCGGCATCCCGGAGGGGACGATGGGCCGCGTGAGCTTCTGGGAGCTTCCGAAGGGCTACCGCGGGGGCGACGCGGAGCGCCGTTAGGCAGTCCGGGGGCCAGGGGCCAGGCGTGAGGAACGGCGTCGACCGCAGTTACCGCATTTACCGCAGTTATCGCCGTTTACCGCCATTCCTGACGCCTGGCCGCTGACCCCTGGCCCCTACCCGCGATACGGGTCCTCGTCGTCGACGTCGAGCAGCGCCGCCCAGCTTCCGAAGGCGGGCGGCGGTGTCGTCACCGAACCCTCGGGGGCGAGGTTGCGCGCCATCTCGACCAGCATCGGGCTGAGGTGCGTCCCGTAGCGCGCCAGGTTCGCCGCCCTGTCGCGCGAGCCGAGGAGGAACGCCATCGGCGCGAGGTCGCGCTTGGCCGCGTTGCACGACGGACACGCGAGCACGAGGTTGTCCCGCCTGTCGTACGCGGTCTTGCCCTTCCGCGGCGCGACGTGATCGAGCGTCATCACCCGGGCGGTGAAGCTTCGGGCGCAGTAGGCACACACGGGCCCGTGCTCGGCGAGCAGCCACTGCCGCGTCTCGACGTAGGCGTTGCGGCTCGTCGGATGCGAGGTGAGCTGGCTCTGGCGCTGCGATCCGCCGCCGCCTCCGCGTCCGCGGCGCGACCGCCGTTTCTTCCCGGTGGCGGGGGCCTGCTTCGCACCACGTGCCGGCGCGGCGGCAGCTTTCCGAGCCGCGGGCCGCGCCTGCTGGCCGTGCGCCCCCTGTCGCGCGGCGGGCTTCTGGGCGGACGCCTTCGGCGCCGAGGCCTTCTGGGGCGACGGCCTGTGCGCCGAAGGCTTCTGCGCCGGCTGCTTTCCGGCGGCCTTCCGCGGCGCGGCGCTCTTCGAGCGCTTCCTGGGCGCCGCCGGCTTCTTCGCGGCGGGCGAGGTCGGGGTGTGCCGCCGCGAGTCGTCGCGATACGGATCGTCCGGGTCTGATCTCGGCAAGTCTGGAGCGTGGGTGTCGGTTGGAAGTCGCCCGCTCGACCGAGAACGGGCCCCGCTAATCTATCCCGACGCGCAGCGGAGGGGCCGGGCGGGGCCGGGCGGCCGCCCGCGGGTGACGCCGGGAGCGGTCATCCAGTCCGTGAATGGACCCGTTTCCCTCCGCATCCATGCGCAACCCCCGCGTCATCGTTCTCGTCGTCGTCCTGATGGTGGCAGGCGTGTTCGCCTTCCGCCAGTACCGCAAGCACACCGAGTCGCCCTTCGTGCTCGGCTACGCGCGGGCCGGCCAGAGCTACTCGGCCCTCGACGCGAAGCTCACCGAGGCCGAGCGCACCGACCGGAGCTGCGTGCCGATCGCGGCCGGCTATCGCATCTGCCGTGGGACGACGCTCGCGCCGCAGGGCGACATGACCGTCGTCGTCGACGATCGGGGACGGATCGCCGTTCTCCGCCAGCGAGTCACCGAGCTCTCCGACTCGACCAAGCAGGCGACGAGCGCGCTCCTCGCGGCGTGGAACGACGAGAACCCGGGCGTTGTGGTCAAGCGCGCCGGCCAGCCCGACTCCACGCACTGGCTCAGCGACGACACCAACTGGTCGGCGACGATGACGCTGAAGCGCGGCGCCGCCTCGCTCAGCGAGGTGGTGCTCACGGACGAGCGGTCGATCGCCGCGATGAACGCGCGCACCCTGCCCGCCCTTCTCGTGCTCTCGCGCGAGGGACTCGTCAGCGCCGGTGAGCTCGACGGGGTCGAGCAGCGGCGCCCGGGGGCGCTCGCGCGCGCGGCGGAGAGCCTCGCCGCCACCGGCCGGCCGTTAGGCGACGCCGCCGCGCGTCTCCCCGCCTGCGATCCGCAGCCCTCGCTCGGCATCGATGCCGGGATGGCGCGCCGCGCCGCGCTCGGCGAGTCCGCCGCGCAGCTCGTCACGCTGGCGATGGCGCAGCTCGATCCCGCTCGCCGCCTCGAGCTGCGCGACTCCGTGTACCTCGTCGATTCCGCCGGCGTCCCCGAGCTGATCGACGTCACCGCGCCGGTCGCGCTGCACGGCGGCACAGCGTACGCATTCGCCGTGAGCTACCTGGGCCGCGCCGCGGCGGTGGGGCGCAACATCCAGGCGTTCGACGCGGCGTCCTGCCGCGCGCCGGCGGAAGTGATCGTCGCCAAGCTCGATCGCTCGCGCACGCGCATCGCCTCCATCGACCGCTTCGTCGTCGACGACGAGTCGCTGGCGAGCCGGGTGGTGGGGTTGCGCGTCACCGGCGACGCGAAGTCGCCGCGGCTCGCGGTGAGCACCGTCGGCACCTACGGCGCGAGCGACTGGTACGGCGAGGTCGACTGGCTCCGCGTCGCCGATCCCGACTCCCTGCGCGTCGTCGAGTCGCGTCCGACCGCGCTCGCGAAGATGGACGTCCGCCAGCGCGTCGCCGCGGTGGACCTCCAGGCCATCGACGGCGGGTCGTCGCGCGCGCCGTCGCTCGCCGGCCGGCGCGTGAATGCCGTCGTGCAGTCGGAGGGCGCGTCGAGCGCGCATCCCATCGTGCTTCCGGCGGAGACCGGCGGCCGGGCGAGCGGGTGGGCGATGCTCACCGTGCTCTGAGCGCGCGCGGGGACGGCCGCGCGCGCCGGGCACTGGCAGAACGACGCGCGCTCCCCCTGATTTCAGCCGTCCCCTCACCGCGCTCATGAGACCGACTTTTCTCGCCCTCGCGTTCGCCGCCCTTCCCCTCGCCGCAGGCGCCCAGGAGGGCCGCTTCACCCACGCCGACACCCTCCGCGGGTCGAACACGCCGGAGCGCGCGTGGTGGGACGCCGCCTTCTACGACCTGCACATCGCGGTGTCGCCCCGCGACAGCAGCATTCGCGGCTGGAACGGGATCACCTACACCGTCCTCGGCGCCGCGCGCGAGATGCAGATCGACCTCAGCCAGCGCATGACGGTCGACAGCATCGTGCAGGACGGCGCGCGGCTGACGCACCGCCGCGACGGCAACGCGCTGTTCGTTCGCCTCGCCTCCCCGCAGGAGGTCGGCAGCCGCCGCGCCGTGACGGTCTGGTATCACGGCAAGCCGGTCGTGGCGGTACACGCCCCGTGGGACGGCGGCTTCGTCTGGACGCGCGACAGCGTCGGCAATCCCTGGTTCGTCACCGCCGTCGAGGGGATCGGCGCGAGCACCTTCTGGCCGCTCAAGGACAGCTGGGCCGACGAACCGGACAGCCAGCGCGTCGCCATCACGGTGCCGGACGGGATCATGGACGTCTCGAACGGCCGGCTGCGGCGCACCACGCCTAACGGCGACGGGACGACGACCTGGGAGTGGTTCGTCTCCAGCCCCATCAACAGCTACGACATCGCGGTCAACGCCGGCAAGTACGCGCACATCGCCGACAGCTACGAGGGGAAGAACGGGAAGCTGACGCTCGACTTCTACCCGCTCGCGATCCACGAGGACACCGCGCGCAAGCAGTTCGCGCAGGCGAAGTCGATGCTCGCCTGCTTCGAGGAATGGTTCGGGCCGTATCCCTGGTACGAGGACGGCTACAAGCTCGTCGAGACCCCGCACCTCGGGATGGAGCACCAGAGCGCGGTGGCCTACGGCAACCACTTCAAGAACGGCTACCTCGGCCAGGACCTCTCGCACACCGGGCTCGGACTGAGCTGGGACTACATCATCGTCCACGAGAGCGGACACGAGTGGTTCGGCAACAACATCACGGCGAAGGATCCGGCGGACATGTGGGTCCACGAGGGCTTCACCAGCTACTCGGAGGGGATCTACGTCGAGTGCCAGAAGGGGAAGGCGGCGGGCGCGCGCTATCTTCGCGGGCTCCGCGCGAACATCGAGAACGATCGGCCGGTGGTCGGCGTCTTCGGCGTGAACAACGAGGGCTCGGGCGACATGTACTACAAGGGCGCGAACATGCTGCACACCGTTCGCCACATCGTCGCCGACGACGCGAAGTGGAAGGACATCCTCCGCGGGCTGAACTCCACCTTCCGTCGCCAGACGGTCAGCGGCGAGCAGGTCGAGCGCTACATCAGCCAGCAGGCGGGCACCGATCTCTCGAAGGTCTTCGCGCAGTACCTCACCACCACGAAGATCCCCGCCTTCCAGTACCGGCTCGACGGGCAGACGCTCGTCTATCGCTGGTCGAACGTGGTGGACGGATTCGACATGCCGCTGCGCGTCGCGGTCGGCGGCACACCGTGGCTCATCCGCCCGGGCACGAGCTGGCAGCGGACGAAGCTTCCCGCGATCGGCGACGGGGCCGTCGTCGTCGACCCGGACTTCTTCGTCACCGTCGAGCGCGCGAGCACGGCCGGCGCGGCGTCGGGCACGCGCTGACGGCGTGACAGCCGAGCCGGAGCTCCCAGCGACGACATCCGCCGGCGTGGTGGAGGAGCACCCGCACGTCCAGCACCCGACCAAGAACGAGCGCTACGGCCTCGAGCTGATCGCGATCTACAAGTTCGTGAAGGCGGGCGCGCTCGTGCTCGCGGGGCTCGGCGCGCTCGGCCTCATCAACCGCGCGGTCGCCGCCGCCGCGAACGGCTGGCTCGAGAGCCTCGCGCTCCGACAGGGCCATCGCCTGACGACGGCGTTCGCCGCGCACGCCCTGCCCTACCTCGGCCGCGCCACGAACCGGCGCCTCATCCTCATCGCGATCGGCGCCTTTCTCTACTCGGCGCTCTATCTCGTCGAAGGCGTGGGACTCTGGCGCTGCCGCCGCTGGGCGGAATACCTCACGGTCGGCGCGACGGCCTCGTTCCTTCCGATCGAGATCGTCGCGCTCGTGCACCGTGTCACGCTGCCGCGGGCGGTGACCCTCGCCTTCAACGTCGTCGCCGTCGTCTTCCTCGCCTGGCAGCTCCGCGTCAGCGGCGAAGCGGAGACGGAGTGAGCTCAGCTCGGCGCCGGTAGCTGCTCGTCGAGCGCGGGCACGGCGAGCAGCGAGTGCAGCCCCTCGCGCGCGAAGTCCGACGTCACGCTCCCCACCACCCAGCGCTCCAGCCGTCCGTGCCGCCGCGCGCCGAGCGCGACGAGGTCGGCCTGCACGTCGTCGACGTAGCCGCGGAGGGTCGTCGCGATGTTCCGCGTCAGCGTCCCGTCGAGCACCACCGTGTCGATCGTCGCGCCGCGTGGGGGCGCGAGCGCTTCGCGGACCTGGTTGAAGGCCGCGGCGACGCCCAGCTGCTGCACGAGCTGCTCCCCTTCCTCGATCCCGAACGCGAACGCCGACGCGACGTAAGCGAGCGTCAGGCGGCCACCGTCGGCCAGCAGCGCCAGCGCCGCGCGCGCGGCGTCGATGCTCGCCCGGCTGAAATCCATCCCGACTACGACGTGCGTCGGCAGCGACTGGAGCTGCTCGGTCACGGCGATCACCGGCAGCGTGGTCGCGCGGAGGATCTCGTGCACCGTGTCGTTCCGCATCGCGCGGTCGATCGCGCGGTGGTGTCGCAGCCCCATCGCGATGAGCGTCGCGTCGTGCGACAGGGCCTCGTGCAGGATCACGTGGCTCGGCTGCCCCAGCCGGATCCCCACGGGCCAGCTCACCTCGCGGGCCAGCGTCTTCTCCAGGCGCGACGAGACGAGCGTCTCGTGCTCGCTCTGCAGCGACTGGCCGTATGCGGCGTCGGCGACGGCGAGCGCGACGTCGAGCGGGGGCGGGATCGGCACGGGCCGCGTATCGATCACCTGCAACACTCGCACGAGCGACATCCGCTGCTCGGCGAGGGCGAGCGCCACCCGCGCCGCCGCGTCGCCACCGGGCCCCCCGTCGAGCGCGAGCAGCACGGAGAGGGGCGCGATCTGCCGGAGCTGGCTGTCGGGCGGGCGGATCGGCATCGCTGACATTGCGAAATCGAAGGACATGTGGGCCTCGCGAAAGCGTTGGCTGAGCATCGGCCGGCGAAGACTCCATCGCTGTCGGCCGAAGGCAGGCGCGCTGTCGGGCAATCGACGACCACGCGATTGCCGGGAGCCGCACGACGTGCGCGCTGACAATACCCGACACCCGCTCCGTCGTCGTGGGGCCAGATTCGCCGCGAGACGACGAGGAGACGCGATGGACACGATCGGGGCGGCGCACGCGACTCCCGCGAGCGAAGTGTTCGCGGCGCTGGGAGTGTCCGCGCGCGGACTCTCGATGGACGAGGCGCGTCTTCGGCTCGCGCGCGACGGCCCGAACGTGCTGCGCCCGCCGCGCCGCATCACCGCCGCGCAGATGATCGCGGCGCAGCTTCGCAGCCCCGTCGTCCTTCTCCTGCTCGTCGCCGTGGTCCTCACCGTGGCGACGCGGCAGTGGCTCGACGCCGGGGCGATCGCCGCCGTGCTGCTCCTCAACGCGACCATCGGGGTGGCGATCGAGCTCCGCGCGCGGCGCGCGCTCGAGGCGCTGCTCGCGCTTGAGGTGGCGCGCGCGGTGGTGCTCCGCGACGAGCGACTGGTCGAGCTGCCCGCGGGCGAGCTCGTCGTCGGCGACGTCGTCCGGGTCGAGGCGGGGCGGCGCGTGCCCGCCGACGCGCGGCTCCTGGAAGCGGTCGAGCTGCAGACGGGGGAAGCGATCCTCACCGGCGAGTCGGCGCCCGTCGCCAAGGACGCCGGCGCGGTGCTCGCCCCCGACACGCCGGTCGCCGAGCGCGCGACGATGCTCTATCAGTCGACGGGGGTCACGCGCGGCCATGGCGTCGCGGTCGTGGTCGCGACGGGGATGGCGACGGAGGTCGGCCGGATCGGCACGCTCGTCGCCGGCGTCGGCGTCACCGAGACCCCGCTCGAGCGGCGGCTCGCGTCACTCGGCCGCGCGCTCGCCTGGGGCGCGGTCGCTGCCGCGCTGCTCGTCGCCCTCGCCGCTTCGCTCGGCGGATCGCCGCTCGTCGCGATCGTGGAGCTCGGCATCGCCGTCGCCGTCGCCGCGATTCCCGAAGGCCTGCCCGCGATCTCGACGATCGCGCTCGCCGCCGGGGTCAGGCGCATGGCGAAGCGCAACGCCATCGTCCGCCGCCTCCCGATGGTCGAGACGTTAGGCTCGGCGACGGTGGTCTGCACCGACAAGACAGGCACTCTCACCGGCGGCGCGATGCGCGTGACCTCGCTCTGGCTCGCCGGCGGCGAGCTCGCCGCGAGCGCCCTCGCGCGACTCGCGCCGACCGACGTCGCGCACGACCGCGACCCGCTCTCCCTCGCGCTCCGGATCGCGGCGCTCGCGAATCGCGCGCAGCTCGGCGCCGGCGACGACGGCGGATTCGGCGATCCCACGGAGCTCGCCCTTCTCGCGCTCGCCCGCGAGCACGGCGCCGATCCCGTGCTCATGCGCAAAGCCTGTCCCGAAGTCGCCGCCGTCCCCTTCTCCAGCGAGCGGATGCTGATGGCGACCTTCAACCGCGTCGCGGGCGGTGGTCTCGTCGCCTTCGCCAAGGGGGCGCCGACGCGGATCCTCGAGCGCTGTGCCCGCGTGCTCGTGCACGCCGGGGAGACCCCGCTCGACGATGCCGAACGTGACGCGCTGGCGCGGGAAGCGGAGGCGATGGGCGAGCGTGGGCTGCGCGTCCTCGCGCTGGCCACGGGGCAGACGGAGGGCACGACGATCGAGGCGCTGCGCGATCTCACCTTCGTCGGCTTCGTCGGGTTGAGCGACCCGCCTGCTCCCGGCGTGGCGGGGGCGCTCGACGCACTGCGTGCCGCGGGAGTGAGCCTCGTCATGCTCACCGGCGATCAGCGCCGCACCGCGGAGGCGGTCGGCGTGCAGCTCGGGCTGCTCGGCGAATCGCGGCGGATGGTCGATGGGCGCGACATCGAGCGCGCGAGTGGCGCGGAGCTCGACGCGCGGCTTCCGACCCTCGCGGGGGTGAGCCGCGTGACGCCGGCAGCCAAGCTGCGCGTCGTCGAGGCGTTGCAGCGGAGGGGAGAGGTCGTGGCGATGCTCGGCGACGGCGTCAACGATGCCGCCGCGCTGCGCCAGGCCGACGTCGGGATCGCGATGGGCGGGCGCGGGAGCGGCCTCGCGAAGGAGGTTGCGGGAATCGTCCTCGCCGACGACAGGTTCGACACCATCGTCGCGGCCACCGAAGAGGGGCGGCGGATCGGCGCGAACATCCGCCGAGCGGTGTTCTACCTCCTCGCCTGCAACCTCGCCGAGCTTGCCGTGCTGCTCATCGCGGCCGCGGCCCGACGACCGGTGCCACTCACGCCGCTGCAGATTCTCTGGCTCAATCTGCTGACGGACACGCTCCCCGCGCTCGCCCTCGCCGTCGGTCCGCTCGAGCCGCGGCTCATGCACGAGCCTCCGCGCCCTCCGCGCTCACCGATCCTCTCGCGCCGCGCGGTCCACCTCGCGATCGGCTACGCGCTCGCGATGACCGCGAGCAGCCTCGTCGCCTTCGAGCTCACGGCGCGCGGCGGGGGATCGCTCGCCTCGGCGCGCAGCGCGGCGTTCTTCGCGCTGGCGCTCACTCAGATCGCGCAGCTCGGCAATGCGTATCCACCAGCGCGTGATGGGTCGCCGCGAGTCTCGCTGCTTCGCTCGCCCATCCTGGCGGCCGCGCTCATCACCATCGTCCTCCAGCTGCTCCCGCTCGCGGTTCCCGTCCTCGGACGTGCGCTCGAGATCGAGACGTCATGGGGCGCGACGAGGTGGCTCCTGATCGTCACCCTCGCGCTCGCGCCGCTCGCCGTGGGGTGGATGGCGCGGGTCGTCGCCGGCGTGCGCCACGCGGTCGGCGCGCGCGAATGAGCGGCTCGCGCGGTGTTCGTGCTAGTCGCAGCCGGAGCGGCGGTGCTCGACGAAGGCGCGCTCTTCAGCGGACATGAAGCCGCTGGGCGCGGCGGCGGAGCGATGCAGAATGCGCATCGCGAGCGTCACATTGGGAGTGTACGAGACCGGGGCGCGCTGCGGTGCGTCGGCCTCGCGGTCCACGTGCTGGGCAGGGGTGCTCGACCCGGGTGGGGTGAGCGATGGCGACTGGGAGCGGCGTGTGGTGCGCATGACTTTCCTCCAGGACGGCGTCGCGTCGCCGGAGGCGCTGTCCCACACCCTTCTTGCCGGCTGGAGGCACGCGCCGGGCGGCGCTATCTCTACTATAACATTTGGTGGCGACACGCGCCATCGGGCGATGCCTCACTCCGGCTCGGAAGCGTGAGGCACGAACGGCGAATGTGACCCGATCGATGACCACCGCCTTGATTCATCCGCGTCCGGCGACGAATCTACCGCGTCCCGCCGAGTCGGTCGCGGCGTCCGTCGCCCGCCGCACTCAACGCCCGCCCCCTCACCAGACAGGTCATGCGGCAGCGCCATCTCCCGCTCGCAGCCCTCGCGCTCTCCCTCGCCACGTCGGCCGTTCCCGCCGTCGGCCTCGCCCAGCGTCAGGGCGACGCTCCGGCGCCGACGTCGCTGGCCGCTGGCGATCTCTCCGCGGCGAAGCCCGGCCGTGATCCGAACCAGCCGGTCGACGAGGCGTACACGAAGAAGATCCGCGAGTACACGACGGAGCCCTTCTTCCTCTCCCCGCTCGTCGACTATCTCCCCGCATCGAAGACCGTCCCCACCCCCGCGGCGGTGCTTGGCGACATCGCCGGCTCGCCGACCAAACTTCCGTACGCGGAAGAGGTCTACCAGTACATGCGCATGCTCGAGAAGGCGAGCCCGCGCGTGAAGGTCTTCTCGATCGGCACGACCGAAGAAGGCCGCGAGATGATCGCCGTAGCCGTCGCCTCGGAGGATCTCATCGCGAAGCTCGACGCGAACCGCGCACAGCTCGCGAAGCTCGCCGACCCGCGGACGATCGGCTTCGACGACAAGCTCGCCGATCAGATCGCCTCGACCGCCGCCCCCGTCTACTACATCACCGGGACCATCCACTCCCCGGAGAGCGGCGCGCCGACCGCGCTCATGGAGCTCGCCTACCGCCTCGCGGTGGACGAGTCGCCCTACGTGAAGAACATCCGCGAGCACCTGGTCACGCTCATCACGCCGGTAGTGGAGGTCGATGGTCGCAACCGCGAGGTCGACATCTTCAAGTGGCACATGGCGCACCCCGGCGAGACGTACCCGAACCTGCTCTATTGGGGCCACTACGTCGCGCACGACAACAACCGCGATGCGATGGGGATGACGCTCAAGCTCTCGCAGAACGTCATGAACACCCTCGTCGAGCAGAAGGCGCAGGTGCTCCACGACCTGCACGAATCGGTGCCCTTCCTCTACGACAATACCATCGGCGACGGGCCGTACAACGCCTGGCTCGATCCCCTGCTCACCAACGAGTGGCAGATGATCGGCTGGAACAACGTGCAGGAGATGACGCGCTTCGGGATGCCCGGCGTCTTCGCGCACGGCCAGTTCGACACCTGGTCGCCGGGCTATCTGATGTTCATGGCGGCGACGCACAACGGGATCAGCCGACTCTACGAGACCTTCGGCAACGGCGGCACCGCGGAGACGGTCGAGCGCACCCTCAGCCCGAGCGAGACGGAGCGCACCTGGTGGCGGCAGAACCCGCCGCTGCCGCGCGTGATGTGGTCGCTCCGCAACAACAACAACTACGAGCAGACCGGCCTCCTGGTCTCGCTCTCCTACTTCGCCAACAACCGACGGCAGTTCCTCCAGAACTTCTGGGAGAAGTCCAAGCGCTCGGTGAACAAGCCGAAGGTCGAGGGCCCGGCGGCGTACGTGCTCCCGGCCGACGACCCGCGACCCGGCGCCCAGGCCGAGCTCCTCGCGGTGATGCGCCGCCAGCACGTCGAGATCTCCCGCGCCACCGCTCCGTTCACAGTCCGCATCCCCACGACGAAGCGCGCCGGCCAGAAGCCGGACTCGGCGAAGGGCGCCGCGGCTGCCGCGACGACGCGCACCTTCCTCGCGGGCAGCTGGATCATCCGCATGGATCAGCCGTATTCGCGCATCGCCGATGCGCTCCTCGACTACCAGTACTGGTCGCCCGACGATCCGCAGAAGAACCCGTACGACGACACGGGGTGGACCTTCCCGGAAGGCTTCAACGTGAAGTGCTTCCGCGTCACCGATGCAAAGGTGCTCGACGCGAAGATGGAGCGCGTCGACGGCGCGATCCGTCCCGCCGGCGGGGTGAGCGGCTCCGGCTCGGTGTTCGCGATCGCGAACAACGGGGACAACGCCCTCGCGACGCTGCGCTACGCCTTCCGCGACGCGGACTTCCAGGTCGCCGAGGATGGGTTCAGCGCCGCGAAGCGCAGTTTCCCGCGCGGGTCGTACATCATCCGCGGCGTGTCGAGCGAGAACATGAGCCGCGCCGCCCGCGAGCTCGGCGTCACCGTGTACGCGCTCGGCGCGGCGCCCAACGTGAAGACGCATCCGGCGCGCGCCGCCCGCGTCGCGATCATGCACACCTGGATCTCGACGCAGACCGAGGGCTGGTGGCGCATCGCCTTCGATTTCAACAAGGTCCCGTACGATTACATCAGCACCCAGGATCTCGCGAAGGAGCCGGACCTCAACGCGAAGTACGACGTCATCATCTTCCCACCCGCCGGCGGCAGCAACCAGCAGATCATCGACGGGCTCCCGATGTGGCGGAACCCGATGCCGTGGAAGAAGACGGAGCTCACCCCGAATCTCGGGAACACCGACGAGACCGACGACATTCGCCCGGGGATGGGATGGAACGGCCTCGCCGCGCTGCAGCAGTTCGTCGCGAAGGGCGGCGTTCTCATCGGCGTCGAGAACACCGCCGACTTCGCGGTGCAGTTCGGGATGGCGAACGGGGTGAGCGTGAACGACGTGCCGCGGCTGCACGTCGTCGGCAGTCTTCTCCGCTCGAAGCTCGTCGACGACGCGAGCCCGATCGTCTACGGCGTCAGCGACGAGATGGCGGTCTACAGCGACGACGGAAGCAGCTTCAACGTGTCGGCGATGAAGTACGGTGGGCGTGGTGGCCGCTTCCCCGGCTCCGAGAGCCGCGCGACCGGCCGCGGCACCGCCGACGATCCCGACGTCGTGCAGGGGCGTCCCCCGCTCGACTCGGCATTCCTGCCGCACGAGCTGCCGCGGGCGCAGCGCTGGGAGGTCGCGGCGCTGAGCAACGAGCAGCTCCGCAACGCGGTGAACGTCATCCCGCCCGACCAGCGGCCGCGCGTCGCGCTGCGCTTCGCCGACCAGAAGGAACTGCTCGTCTCCGGCCTCCTCGACGGCGCCGGCGAGATCGCGCAGCGTCCGGTGGTCGTCGACGTGCCGATGCAGAAGGGACACGTCGTCCTCTTCGCCAACAATCCGATGTGGCGCGGCGAGACGATCGGCAGCTACGCCCTGGTCTGGAACACGATCCTCAACTGGGACAACCTCAACGCAGGGAGGAAGCTCGACGCACGATGAAGAACACTCCCACCGTAAACGTCATGCTCGCCGCGGCGGCACTCGCCGCCGCCGCGTGCACCCCGGCGGCCACGCCGCCAGCCCCAACGCCGGCGCCCGTCC
>JABFXC010000020.1 GCA_013361935.1 Gemmatimonadaceae bacterium | reverse complement strand
CGCGGCGGGCTGCTTCTTGGGTGGGAGCACCGGCGCGGGCGGGGTCACGTCGGCGCGGGCGGGCGTCTTCGCCTCCTCGGGCGGCGGTGTCTCCGCGGGCGGCGTCGGCGTCACCGCGCCGATCTGCCGCGGCCCCGGAGGGGCGGCGACGATGTTGACCTTGTACACCGGCGGCCTGGCGGGCGCCGACTTCGGGCGCGCGAGGAGCAGCCCGGTCGCGATTCCCACATGCAGCAGTGCGGAGATCGCGATCGGGAGCGCGAGCCCGCGTGGCCGCGCGCGCTCCCTCACGGCAGCTCTTCCGGCTCCGCGACGAGCCCGACGTCGCCGACGCCCGCGGTGCGCATGATCGCGAGCACGCGCACCACGGTGCCGTACGGCACTCCCTGATCGGCGCGCAGATACACGCCGCCGGTCGATCGCTGGTCGGCGAGCGCGCGGAAGCTCGCGCGAAACTCGTCGTAGGTGAGCCGGGTCTCGTCGACGAAGATCTGCCCCTCGCGATTCACCGTCACCACGAGCCCGCTCCGCTGCTCCAGCGGACGCGCCTGCGCGCGCGGCAGCGCGACGTCCACGCCGCCCTGCATGAGCGGCGCGGTGATCATGAACACGACGAGCAGGAGGAGCATGACGTCGATCAGGCTGACGACGTTGATCTCCCCGTTGAGCGCCAGTCCCTCGCGACGGCGGCGCGCCACGCTAGATCTGCCCCTCGCGGACCATCATCGCGATGATCTCGGTGCCGAACGCGTCGAGCTCCCCGTCGATGCGGTTGATGCGCGCGGCGAAGAGGTTGTAGCCGAAGACGGCGGGGATCGCGACCGCGAGCGCCGCCGCGGTGGCGATCAGCGCCTCGGCGACCCCGGGGGCGATCGCGCCGATGTTCCCCGAGCCGCGGGTCGCGATGCCGATGAAGGCGTCGATGACGCCGAGCACGGTGCCGAGCAGGCCGATGAGCGGGCTCACCGATCCGATCATCGCCAGCGCGGGAATGTAGCGCGTCAGCCGGTCGCGCTCCGCGGCGCTCTCCGAGTCGAGGAGGAGGCGCAGCGCCTCGACCTGCGAGCCGCTCAGCCGCCCCTGCGGCGCGTTAGGCAGCGGCGCGTCCTCGGCGCCGTCGCCGCCGCGCGCCGCCCCCGCGCGGAGGTCGTGCAGGAAATCCGCCGCGCGGCCGAAGACGCGCGTGAAGGGACTCGGCGGGGTGCGCTTGGCGAGCGCGCGCACCTGGTCGAGCCGCGTCGCGCGGGTGAACTCGTTCTCGAAGGTCCGCGATGCGCGCTCGGCGCCGCGCAGCTCGAGCCACTTCGAGAGCATGATCCCCCAGCTGATGAGCGACAGCACCACGAGGACGATCAGCACGAACTGCGTGACGCGCGTCGCGTGGGTCACCAGCTCGATCGGCGTCGTCGGGATCGCCTGGGAGACCTGGAGCGCCGCGATCACTTCGCGGCCCCCTTCGCCGCGCGCCGCGCCGCGAACCACTCGAAGGTGCGGCGGAGCCCGTCGTCGAGCGCGACCTCCGGCTTCCAGCCGAGCACCTTTCCCGCCTTCTCGATCGAGACGAACGACGTCTGCTGCTCGCCGGGCCGCTTCGGGGCGAAGTTGATCTTCGCCTCCTTCCCCGCCGCGCGCTGCAGCGACTTCGCGACGGTCAGCACGTCGGTGCCGAAGCCGGTGCCGACGTTGAACGCGCGCGCGTCGAGGCGCTCGGCGTCGGGGAGCGGACGCGTCGCGCCGAGGAAGTTCGCCCGCGCGACGTCGCCGACGTACACGTAGTCGCGCGTCTGCCGGCCGTCGCCGAACACGGTGAGCGGCTGGTCGTCGATGATCCGGTTGCTGAAGATCGCGACCACGCCCGCCTCGCCGTGCGGATCCTGGCGCGGGCCGTAGACGTTTCCGTAGCGCATCGCCGCGGCCACGAGGCCGTGCACGCGGCCGTAGTACGCCATGTACAGTTCCACGCTCAGCTTCGCGATGCCGTATGGCGACTCGGGGTCCTTGGGAAAGGTCTCGACGTTCGGCGGCGTGGTGAAGTCGCCGTAGATCGCGCCGCCGGTCGAGGAGAAGACCACACGCGTCCTTCCCCCGGACGCACGGATCGCCTCGAGCAGGTTCAGCGACCCGACGATGTTCGTGTCGGCGTCGAAACGCGGATCGGCGACGCTCTTCCGCACGTCCATCTGCGCGGCGAGGTGCACGAGCACGTCGAAGCGGCCGCCGCGCAGGAGATCGGCGGCTTCCGGCGAGCGGATGTCGAGCTCGTGGAGCCGCGCGCCTGCCGGGACGTTCTCGCGCTTTCCGGAGACGAGGTTGTCGACGATCTCGACCTCCCATCCCTTCTCGACGAAGAGGTCGGCGGTGTGGGACCCGACGAACCCCGCGCCCCCGGTGATCAGTACCCGTTGTGCCATGTCAACGCTCGTCCGTGCTCTCGTGGTGGTCGGGTGCGGCGGGATCCGCCTCACCGGTCGCTTCGCTCGCCGCCTCCGGGGCGCCGATGCCGAACAGATATCGGGCCGCGTCGACGACCGCGAGCCCTCGCCCGTTCGCCGCCGCGGCGCGCAGCCGCACCGACGGCTCGTGGAGGAACTTGTTCATCAGCGCGCGAGACAGCTGCTCGATCGCCTCGCGCTCGGCGGGCGCGAGGTTCGGCATCTTCCGCAGGAGCTGCGCCACCTCCCGCTGGCGCATCCGCTCGGCGGCCGCGCGCACCTCCGTCACGACGGGGACCGCGTGCAGCCCGGCCACCCACTGCCAGTAGCGCTCGACCTCCTCGGCGATCACCTGCTCGGCCGATGGCAGGTGCTCGCGGCGCCGCTCGATGTTCGCGGCGACCACGGCGCGCAGGTCGTCGAGGTCGTAGAGGAAGACGTTGCTCAGCTCGCGCACCTCGGGCTCGACGTCGCGCGGCAGGGCGATGTCGAGGATGCAGAGCGGGCGGTGGCCCCGGCGCGCGAGGGCGGCCTCGAGGTGCGCGATGCGCACCACGGGATGTGGGGCCGCCGTCGAGCAGAGCAGGACGTCGACGTCGGCGAGCTGCGCCCAGCATTCGTCGACGTGCATCGCCGTGGCGCCGTAGCGCGCGGCGAGCTCCTTCGCCCGCTCGTGGGTCCGATTCGCGACGATCGCCGCGCGCACTCCCTCGCTCGTGAGGCACTCGAGCGCGAGCTCCGCCATCTCGCCCGCGCCGAGCACCATCGCCCGCCGCCCGTTCAGCGACCCGAAGATCTGCTTCGCCAGCTGGACCGCCGCGGAGCTGACGCTCGCCGCGCCGCGCCCGAGCGCGGTCTCGGTGCGCACGCGCGATGCCACGCCTAACGCGGACTGGAAGAGCCGGTTGAGGAGCGTCCCCGACGCGGAGCGCCCGAGCTCCCAGGCGTCGCGCACCTGCCCCTGGATCTGCGCCTCGCCGAGGATCATCGAGTCGAGCCCCGAGGCGACGCGGAAAAGATGCGCCGCCGCCTCACGGTCGCGGCGCACGTACGCGTAGGGCTCGGCGCTCTCGCCGATGCGCTTTCCGATGAGCGCCATCGCCCCCGCCACCGACTCGTCGCCGGCGCCGGCGAGATAGAGCTCGGTGCGGATGCACGTCGAGACGAACACCGCCTCGCGCGCGCCGGTCGCCTCGGCGGCCTCGGCGAGAGCGCGCGACAGCTCGGAGGGACCGATCACGAGGCGCTCGCGCACGTCCAGCGACGCCGTCCGGTGGCTCACGCCGACGACGGTGAGCGTCATCGCCACCCCCGCGCCTCGCGCGCCAGGCGCCCATCCTCGACGCGCGTGGTGAACTCCTCGCCGAGCAGCTGTTCGGCGGCGCGCTCCCATTCGTCGCGCGCCCCGCGGGCGAGGAGCCGCTCGCGCAGCGCGCGCAGCGCGTCGATCGCGTCGCCGTAGCGCCCGTCGAAGCGCGCCGCGATGACCTCGAGCAGCCGCGACGCCGCCGACGGGACGCCGTTCGCGCCGACGGCGAGGAGGAGCGCGCCCGTCGCGCGCTGGGCGATCGCGGTGAAGCTTCCCTCGTCGGGCGCGTCGGCGACGTTGCAGAGCCGGTGCGCCGCGCGCGCGTCGGCGGCCACGCGCGCGTTGGCCCCGCGATCGTCCGTCGCCGCGATCACGAGCTCGGCGTCGGCGACGTCGCCCGTCTCGTAGGCGCGGAGCGAAAGGTCGAGCACGCCCCG
>JABFXC010000058.1 GCA_013361935.1 Gemmatimonadaceae bacterium | reverse complement strand
GACGTGGCGCCTGTCGTCGCGGCGCCGCGCGGCGCCGACTGCGCAGGGCTCCGCACGACAGGCCGCCGCGTGCCGAGGTCGGGCGCCGCGCTCGCCGCGCTGCTGTCGATCTGCAGCCCTGGATGCCCGCCGCTCAGATCGCTCGCGCTCGTATCCCCCCGACGCCCGGCGGCGTACCCGATGGCGACGCCGACGACCAGCACCGCCGCGACGACCGCGGCCGCGACCGTCAGGCGGCGATTCACCGGAAAGTAGGCGGTCACCGGTGACATCGGACGCGACGCGCCAGGCACCGGCGCGGGGGTTGCCAACGACGCCGGCGCGACGGGAACTGCCGGCGCGGCGGGAACCACCGGCTCGACGCTGCGCTCTATCAGCCGCTCGGCGTCCGGACCACTCTCGTTCTCCTGGAGAGATGGAACGGCGACCGCCGGCCGATCGATGGCCGCCTGATCGGGAACGAGGGGGACGCCTCCACGCGGCGACCTCCGGCGCGCCCCATACGCGCGCGGGAGAATCCGGCCCTCCTGATCCGTCGCCACCGGGATCGAGCTCGGGGGGACCACGCGAACGGAACCCGCCGGCGAGCGCCGCCGCGGCGGCGGCGGAGAAGCGGCCGACGCGGCTTGCGGGGGGCCGGCGACCACCGGCGACCCCGGAGGGGTGAGACGCGGACGCCGCGGGTGGGCCTCGGTCGCACCGGTGGGCGGCTGCAGGATCGCGAGCACCGGCGGGAGCTCGCGCTCGACGCGCGACGCCGGCAGGCCTCGCGACGGACTCTCGATGGCGAGGTCGCTCACCGTGCGCGCCACGATCGGGATCGGCACTTCCATCGGGGGCGTCCCACGCTCCTCGATCACCGCGGTCGGTGAACGCGGCGGCTCGAGCGACGCGACGATCGTACGCGCGTCCGCGGCCGGTGCGCCGCGGATCGCGCCGGAACAGACGCACCCCGTCGCGAGCGCCGCGTCGATGAGCACATCGGCGCGGGAGAGGACGCGTTCGGCGACGTCGGTGGTGAAGTCGTCGCCGCTCAGCGTCTCGACGCGCAGGCCCGTGCGATTCCAGAGCTGCTCGGGCGCGGGGAGCCCGCCGGGGAGCGAGTAATGCCGTCTCCGATCGGGAGGGATCACCGACTCGAACACCTCCGGCTGGTCGAGCAGATCGATTCCACGCTCGGCGAGCTGAGCCAGAAGCTCTTCCGGCGTGAGTCGTGCATCGATGGAATCGTCGGAGGCCGCGGGGCAGCGACCGACGTAGGTCACGCGGATGCCCTCCGTCGCGTGAGAGCGGAGGTACTTCGCGGCGGCGACCGGTGGGGCGACGAGCGACACCAGATTCGCGGCGAGCTCGGTCCCGACGGCGAGCATGCGGCGCGCGACATGAGGGCAGGCGCAGTGGATCACGGGCCGCACCGACCGCGACTCGATGACTCCGAGGGTCGCTGCGGCGACGAGCTCGTCACCCCAGCTGGCCGGGATGGCGGCACGGAAGCCCGCGGCGAGACACGCGTGCGCGAGCTGCACGGGGGTCGCGGGTCGGGCGGCGAGTTGCGCGTCGTTGCCGAGGATCACCACCGCCGGCGGCAACGGAGCGCGGGGATCAACGGGTGGTGTCGTGGACGACACGCGTGAGCCTGCTTCGATGCGGGATAGGCCTAAGGAAGCGAAAATCATGCTTGAAGTCCAGAGCGGCCCGGACATTGCAAAAAGTTGCGGGGTTCATCCACCACAAAAGGGGCGGGGATGGTCGAAGCAGTAGGAGCGCGCAGCTCGAGCCGGCTCTCGGCCGAGGAGCGCGCAGCAATCGCCGCGTACGCAGCACGCGCGACGTGGCCGAGCGGGTTCGTGATCTATCAGCGTGGGGCCCCCGCCGACGGGATCTTCGTCGTGATGCGCGGGCGCGTCGTGCTTCGAAGCCGCGTCCGAGCGGGTCGTGGCTTCGTCCCCGGCGTCGCTTCCGCGGGGGAGACGTTCGGCGCTGAAGGACTGGCGCAGAATGCACGCTACGCAACCGACGCGCGCGCCGATGACGAGACGGAAACGCTCCATCTCAGTGGCGCGCGTTTTCGTGCCTTCGTTCGCGAGCAGCCACAGCACGCGCTCTGCCTCGTCGCCCAGGTGATGTGCGAACGCGCCTCGCTCCTCGAGCGGCTGCGCGAGCTCACGACGCTGAGCGTCGAACAACGGCTGGTCGCAACACTTCTTCGACTTGGCACGAGCGAAGGGTTCGCGTCGTCCGACGGGTCGATGGTCCTCGACCCTGCGCGCTACCGCCTGCTCTGCGAGATGGTCGGCGCGACGCGCGAGTCCGTGTCGCTCGTGTTGGCGAAGCTGGTCGGCGAAGGGCTCGCGACGCGCGACGGCGCGGTGATCACGGTGGAGCCGCCAGGAAGACTTGCCGCGAAGCTGGATCAGAGCTGGCTCGATGGTGAAGCGCTCCTCTCGCTGAGCGGAGCGGGCGACCGAGAGCGCCGCGCGCTGACCTGAGTTGCCTATATTGACCGGGATGCAGGACCGATCCACGAATCCCGGTCACGAGCGCGAGGCAGATCCATCGTTCCGACGCTGTTGATCCTCGCCCTTCTCGTCGCGAGCGCGGCGATCCTCTGGTACGGGCGCCGCTCCTCGCGCGCGCTCGCCGCGCAGGTCGCCGCGAAGCTCGTCCCGGGCGCCGACGGGATCATCCCCGGCGCGGAGCCGATCTCGCTCGACGCGAGCGGCAGCCGAGCGGTTCTCCTGCTGCACGGATTCGGCGACACCCCGCAGACTCTCCGCTATGTAGCGGCGGCGCTGCACGCCGACGGCTACACCGTGCGCGCGCCCCTGCTCCCCGGGCACGGACGCACCCTTGCCGCGTTCCGGGCGACGCGCGCGAAGCAGTGGATCGCGGCCGCGCGCGAGGCGTACGAGGAGATGTGCCTGGCGCATGGACCGTCGCCCGTCGTCGGCCTCTCGATGGGAGGGGCGCTGGCGATCGTCCTCGCCGCGGAGACGCCGACGATGCCCGCGCTCGCGCTCATCGCGCCCTACGTCAGCATGCCGCGACGCGCGCGATTCGTCGCCCGCTTTCATCCCGTCTGGAGCCTGATCACGCCGTATTTCCGGTCCGGAGGGGATCGGTCCATTCACGACGAGACCGAGCGCGCGAGGAACCGCGCCTACGGCGTGCTGACGCCCGCTCTGCTCTTCGAGCTGTCGCGGGTGGTGCGACGGGTGCAGGTCTCGCTACCGCGCGTGAAATCGCCCACTCTCGTCATCCACGGGCTGAACGACGAGCGGATTCCCCCGGATGCCGCCGCGCGCGAGTACGCACGACTCGGGGCCAGCGACAAGCGGCTGATCTGGCTCGACCAGGGTGGCCACGTGCTGACCGTCGACCACGGGCGCGACCGGGTGATCGAGCTGGTGAAGGACTGGCTCGCGCGTCATCCCGCGGGCGTCGCCGCGCATTCGCCGGCGCGGCCCGCCGTCACCTGAACGACGAAAAGGGCGCGCCGTCATGGCGCGCCCTTTTCGTCGCGAGCTGGCAGCGGATCAGAAGCGATCCTGCACCCGCTCGACCACCGTCTCGATGGTGTCCTTCACCACTCCCGCCGCATCGGCCGCCTGCTGCAGGACCGCGCCACCAACGCGCTTCACCCGCTCCACCGGCGACTGGGCGCTGCGCGTCGAGCTCTTACGCGCGCCGCCCGAGCTCTTTCGCGCCGAGGACTTCTTCGCGCCGGCCGAGCGCGTGGCCGGCCGCTTCGAGCCGCTCTTCCCAGCCGCGCCGCGTGCCGTCGGCCGCCGCGCACCGGACGACTTCTTCCTCCCGCTCGACGTGCTGCTGCTGCTGCTGCTGCTGGCGCTTCGGCTCGACCCGCGCTTGGCGCCGCGCTTGGCACCGCCGCGCTTCGCCGATCCGCGCTTCGCACCGCCCTTCTTCGCGCCACCACGTTTGCCTGCGCTGCTCCCGCCGCGGCGCGAGCCGCCGCGTGACGACTTGGCCTTCGTTGCCATTGTTCGGTCCTCATGAGGGTGGGTGCCGGGCGCAACCGCAATTTTCGCGCACAAGCTGAGGCATATCGCTCCCGCGCGCGGGTGCGCCCCCTATATTCCCGCCCGCAGCTTCACCCGAGGAGACCACGGATCATGCGATACACCGCGCTGGTGCTCGCCGCGATGCTCGCGGCGTGCGGCACGAAGCAGGACAAGACCGAGGACAGCGCCGCGGGGCGCGTCCCCGCGGACAGCGACGTCGCCGCCCAGGGAACGGGCATTCCCGCCGGCTACACGGCCATCACCGACGACAGCAGCGCGAAGCTCACGAGCATCCGCTACGCGGCGAACGGGGCGAGCTGGGAGGTCACGACCGGGCCGGCGCACGTCATTTTCGCCCCCGGCGATACGGCGAGCGGCACCTACACGGCGAGCGCCACCTTCGACCAGCTCGAGACGCCGCGCCACCCCGAGGCCTACGGCCTCTTCGTCGGCGGTCGAGACCTCGAGTCGCCGAATCGCTCCTACACCTACTTCCTCGTGCGCGGCAACGGCCAGTTCCTGGTGAAGTCCCGCGAGGGCGCGAACACGAAGGACGTCATCGCCTGGACCGCCAGCCCGGCGGTGCCCAGGGCCGACAGCGCCGGACGCGGAAGCTACCGGCTGGCGGTCCGCGTCGGCGCTGACTCGGTGCGCTTCATGGTGAACGACAAGCAGGTGGGCGCGGTGAAGGCGGGCACTGTGGCAACCAATGGCGTCGCCGGCGTGCGCGTGAACCACAACCTGCACGTCCGCACCGGGCCGGTCCGCATCACGCGTTAGGCATCTCCGCCGGCCCGGGGCGGGACGACCCGCGTTTCGCCGTGGCGGAGGATCCAGCAGCGGTCGACGGGAAGACCACGAACCGCCCAGGCGCGCGCTGCCCGCCTGGGCGGTTCGTCCGTCGGCTCGTCGGTCAACCGGAACGTCCCCCAGTGTACGCCGAGCATCGGCGGCGGCGCCTGCCCGGCGCTCGCGAGGTCGACGGTCGCATCCACGGCCTCCTCCGCGTTCATGTGAACCGGCCGCATGAACCACCGGGGCTCGTAGGCGCCGATCGGCATCACCGCGAGGTCGAGCGGGCCGAGGCGGCGGCCGATCTCCGGGAACTCGGGGTGATAGCCGGTGTCGCCCGCGTAGAACACCCGCCAGCCGTCCGCGGCGATCGCGAATCCCGCCCAGAGCGTGGTGTCGCGGTCGCCCGGCCCACGGCCGCTGAAGTGCTGCGCCGGCGTCGCGGTGACCGTCGCCAGGGCGGCCCGCGTCGATTCCCACCAATCGAGCTCGACGACCTGCGGCACCCCGAGCGCCGTGATGCGCCGGCCGACGCCGAGCGGGGCGACCCAGCGCGCCCCGGGGTGCGCCGCGGCGAGGCGCTTCACCGTGGGGGCGTCGAGGTGATCGTAATGGTCGTGCGAGAGAAGGACGACGTCGAGCGGCGGCAGGCCCTCGAACGGAAGCGCCGGTGGAACCAGCCGACGCGGACCCGCCCACGGGACCGGGGACGCGCGGTCGCTCCAGATCGGATCGACGAGGACGTTGGTCCGACCGAGCTGGAGCAGCGTGGTCGAGTGGCCGACCCACGTGGCGCGCAGCGCTCCGCTCTCCTCGCGCGGGTTCGCGACCGCCGGCGTCGCCATGGGCAACGCCACGGACGTCGCGGCACTTTCGCCGCGCAGGCGCCTAACGGCGCGCGCCGCGGACCAGCGGAGCACCGCGCCGAAGCCCTTCGGTCGCGACCCGGGCCACGGATTCCGGAAATGCCCGTCGTCCGTGTGGTGGCTGGCCGCGCCGGAAGGCGGTGTCGCGGGAGAATCGGTCGATCCGTCGGCGGGCATCATCGAGTGGGAGCGGGATGCGTCGGCGCGCAGAATGGCGCGAAGATTGATCGCGATGGACGCGACCCGGCGCACTCCACTCCAGACCCGTGCCATCCATGGACGTTCCGGCGGTACGCGCTCCCGACTTTCCCGCAGGGCTCGACTGGATCGGCACCGGCGGCTACTCGCTCTCGATCGCGGACCTGCGCGACAGAATCGTGATCCTCGATTTCTGTGATTTGGTGATTTGGTCTGAATCAGCGATTCTTCGGTTAAGTCATTGTGCTACAACGCCAAAGCCGTATTCGATTTGTGACTAAAAATCGGATGTAGCTTCGCTTGAACCATCTGACTACCTCACAATCGAGACTCTGACTCCGCGAGTGTCGAAGCGAACTACAAGCAAACGCGATGAGCCGTCTGGCGATCGAAGGCGCTCATGGCGCGCTCCGCTGGATGCCATCGCGAGACATGTAATAGGGCCTAACGATCCCGTCCCCCCGCATCTTGCTGATCTGTACACACTCGAGATGTGGGAGCGGCTCAAGTCACGGGTGCTGCGTAACCGCTATGCCGGAACGATCAAGCAAAACCATCCTCCGATAGAAGAGTCGCTTGAACCACGGCTCCTCGATCTAATTTGGAATCGTTGGGATGCGCGCGCTGGCTATCCCCGATCCCGAAAGCAGAGCAGGGAGCGGGAACTCGATGGATTGTTTCTCGTCGGGAGGCTTCGGCAAGCGCGGGAAGAAGCCGGTGTTACTCAAGCGCTGCCGCGACAGCGATCGGGAAGGGCCAATCCGTGATCGCAAAGATTGAGGCGGGCGACAGGCGGTTAAGCTCGTTCGAGCTGCGACGGCTACTGAAGTTGTACGGCAAGCCCGAAACGTTCGTTATGCGCTGGGCCGACAGCCCATTGAAACGACCATGGAAACGTTAGGCAGCTGGCGCCAGCCCGGTCTCCTCCACTGGACTTACGTGGAGGTAGTCGAATCGCTTGTCACTGTCTTCGGCAACAGCCTTCTCGACTTCCTCTTGGCGTCGCCCGGCCTGGCACCCCCAGCGACCTCGCCACATGTACTGCTCCCCGCCGTATGAAGCATCTATCCAGTAAAAGGAGCACCTGATCGCACCGATCCGAAGTCCATCTACAACGTCTCCTACGCGGACAACCTGTAGCCCGTTGACGTCTTTAACACTGCTAACATCGGTTATCAGATAGTGCTTCGTCGTTCCGATGTAGGTGACCTTGCTGTCGGGATCAAGGGTGACGGCATTCACCCAGCGGTCCGGCCGCTTCGGAAGGTCTGGTTGCTTGTGCTCTCGAGGAGCGCAAGAGTGGAGGCTCACACCCAAGAGGGCGATCAGCCCGAACGATAACGCTTTGTTCATGCGCGTCCGACAATCATTTCCGTCTTGCCTCGTATGCCTCGACGTCGGAGTTGTCACCGATAACGAGTGCTAGGCCATCTGGTAGCTCACGCAGCGGGACAGGCTCTGCGTCTATCGGAGTCCTGACACCCATATCACGAAGCAGCTTGGCTGCTCCTGCACTTACGAATGAAATCTCGGTCTCATTCGTTGGTAGTATTGGTTGGAAGGCAACGGCACGTCGAGGTCCGCTCATCGCGCCGATACCTTCTGGCCCCGATGCCGCGTTGATCAGTTGCATGGCAAATGCGGCTGCGTCCTCTCGGCCTTGAAGGCGCACACGGAAGAACTCACGTACCGGTTCAGGCATTGTCTATTCTCCGAGCGGCAAATCCGACAATTCGTGGCTCTTGTAAGTGACCGTATTGAATTGACCGCACAGGGGAGATCGCAGGGCAGTAGCACCTAACTAGAGGAGCATTAGCATCAGTCGTCCGCGAACGCCCTTGAAGAAAAAGCTCCCTCGCGAGATCGCTGGGAGCATTCATGGGAGTGATCCTAGTCCGCGTAGTAGTTCTTCCAACTCATCCACAGCGGACCGGGCTTCTGCTTCTTCAACTAGCAATGTCGCTGCTTTACTGCCGGTAGCTGCGGACCGGCGGGCTACTAATTCACGAAGCCACGCTTCTGCGACGGCGTGTTCGCTTTGTAGATGCTCGATTGCTGCTTGCGTCATCCTCCGGTGCCTCAACCACTCTTTATCATTGAGTTTAAGGAGCTCAACGGTGTGACGACCGGCAACGGTTTTCGGCTTCACCTCCAATCCAACGAATTGGAGGTGTTCGAACATTCGGTGATCGCAAGGGTTGGGAACGAATCGTTTTTCTCGCTTATCTAGATCATCTGGGAAATACTTTCCCTTGCGCCGATTGCAGGTGTTACAGCAGTAGAAAAGATTCGTGTAGGAAGTCTTCAGCGCTTTGAAGTATTCCTTGGGCAGGTAGTGGTCAACGCCGAACGCATCGTTGCCTTTGCTGTCATCTGGCGTGCGGCAATATACGCACGTCCGCCTGAAGTCCGCCTTCAAGAAAGGCTTGTACTTTTGGTAGGTGCTGAACGGTCCGGGATCTGGCCGTCTTTTGTGTAGTGCGCGAGCGTAGGAATAGGCTTCAGCCATCCCGGCGACCTCTTAGAGCTGGCTAACTCGGGCCCGTGAAGCCTCTCGTTTCTTCCTGAGCTGCGCGGCGCGATCAATAACCGAACCCAGAGCCTCGTAGTCTTCCACCGTCGCCGCAGGAATCATTCGCAGCATCTTTTCGGTAAGGACTTCGAGCCTCGCCGATTGTTCACGAGGAAGAGTCTTCTCGGCGTACCTGCGGGCTAGCAAAGTAATTCGCGATTCTACCACTGCTTCAGCCCCATTTCCGTCTTCAGACCGCCGAGTCTCGGATTGCGTCGGCCTTGGCGAGACGCTCGGCGCGTCGTCTTGGGTCGACACAGGAGTGTTGGCGTAATCGAATCCGACCCTCGAAGAAAAATTCCCTACCTCGCGGTCCCCAAGAACTGGCGTCTCCCATTGTCGTTCGGCGTGGCTGGCGGGAAAATCGGACACCCAAAGGGTCGTCTCTCGCGAAGCATCCCCGTCTGTCTTATACGGGTCCGCGAGATACAGCGTATCGGAAGGACTCATTTCTTTTGAGGCGCGATGGTGGCCTTTGGGGTGCCCGTCCCGAGATACTCTAGGGCCTTACGGCCGAGACACCAGTGGAAGAATGCAAAACTTTGAGTGTGCAACTGATCAACGAGCTCGAGACACCGGTCTACCTCGATGTCCTCAATGAACATGTCGATATCGAGCAGATACTCCGCGCTCTCGGTTTCCTTGTCCCCTCGGTAGCCGTGCCTGAACGAATAGTCACCAATCGGTGCAGATCCGCGCACTTCTTGCCAATACCGATTGACGGTGCCCAGAACGCCTACCTCGAGGGGTCTGACCAAATCACTCGTTACCCAACCACGGGGGTCCGGACCTGTCGGCAAGCCATTCACGTACCGCAAGCCGATTCGAGTGAAGAAGTCGGAGTCGATAACGTTCCGAGCTGCATCAACTACTTGCCGTAACCGTCTGAAAAACTCGTTGAACCCTTCGTACTTGCTGACTTCGAGGCTGATCGCAGACGCTCGAAAGACAATGGCATAGTTCCGGTGGCGCGAACGCAAGATATGTCTCGTTTCGCCCTCAACCCCACCAGGCCCCACCCCCGTAAGGGCCTGACCTTGTTCATAGTGAGGGTACTCCTTACGAAGCGCGTGCTGAAACGCGGCCGGGGGCTTTTCTTCGAACTCAAGTAGAGTTGGAATCCGCAACTCACAGGCAGCCAGCTTGACGAGGTTACGCCGATACTCGACCGGCGTAACTTCGGGAAGCGAAAGAGTGCGGACTTCCGGGGTAGGGTTTGACACGACACCCCAATGACTGGCTTGGTTGAGACCGGTCACAAGTTTGAAGAAAGAGGCCGGCAACCGCTAGGGCGTTGACAGAAAGCGTCAAGACGCGCCTGCTACGACACCCTTGGCATCCATCTGGCGTAGCGAGACCGCAGCGTAATCCAATACACAGTCCTGGGCTGGACTGTTACCCCTCGACCGCAAGGAGAATGAAGTCGCCGCAGGTAAGAGCCCCCGAGTTCCCCGACGCCTTGGACTGGATCAACACCGGAGGTAAACCCCTCCGCATTGTCGATCTGCGCGGGAAACTCGTCCTGCTCGACTTCTGGTGACGTTGGGGACGAACCGCACGGTTCGTCCCGGATCTCACCCGTCATGGACCTACGGCTGAATCAACTGCATCCATGTCCTCCCGCAGTTGCGGGAGCTCGAAGAGCAGTTTCGCGACGAGCTCGTCGTCGTCGGCGTCCACAGCGGCAAGTTCATCACCGAGCGCGAGACCGCGCGCATCGCCGACGCGGCGAAGCGGCTCGGCGTCGACCATCCCGTCGTGAACGACCGGCAGTTCCGCGTCTGGCGTTCGTACGCGGTCCGCGCCTGGCCGACGATCGTCGTCATCGATCCACGCGGCTACGTGCTCGGCCAGCACGCGGGCGAGTTCACCGCCGACGCGGTGGCGTCGGCGCTGCGGGAGATCATCGCCGGCGCGGGTGACACGCTCGTGCGCGCAACGCGACCGCACCCCTCCGCCGAGAAAGCAGACGGGCGCGCCCTCCGCTATCCGGGAAAGGTCGCCGTCGACGGCGAGCGCATCGCCATCGCCGACAGCGGCAACGACCGCGTGATCGTCGCCACGCTCACCCGCCGCGACGCGGCACGCGTCGACATGGTGCTCGGATCGACGCGCGGGTGGCGCGACGGCGCCGATCCGCTCTTCGACTACCCGCAGGGAGTGCTCTTCGCCGGCGACGAGCTCCTCGTCGCCGACGCCGGCAACCATTCCGTGCGCGCGGTCGATCTGCGCTCGCGCACGACGCGCACCATCGCCGGCACGGGTCGCCAGCTGCGCACGCGCGCCGATCTCGCCGCGGGGGCGCTCTCCTCGCCGTGGGATCTCGCGAGGGCCGGCGATCGCGTCGCGATCGCGATGGCCGGGAACCACCGCGTCTACATGCTCGACCGGAAGGCCGGGCGAGCCGTCCCCTTCGCCGGCAGCGGCGCCGAGGAGCTCGCCGACGGGCCGCTGCTCAGCGCGGCGCTCGCCCAGCCGATGGGGATCTGCGCGGTGGGGGAGCGGCTGTACTTCGCCGATTCGGAAAGCAGCGCGATCCGCTGGGCGGACGCCGACGCGAGCGGAGCGGTCGGGACGGTCGTCGGGACGGGGCTGTTCGATTTCGGCGACGTCGACGGCGGGGGCGACGTGGTGCGGCTGCAGCATCCGCAGTCGGTGATCGCGATGGGTGACGGACGGCTCCTCGTCGCCGACTCGTACAACGACGCCCTGAAGTGGGTGGACCCGGCGACGCGTCGCGCGACGACGTGGGTGCGGGGACTGCACGAGCCGAGCGGGCTGGCGCGCGGCGACGGGGTCGTCTACGTGGCGGACACCGACTCGCACCGCGTCGTCGCGATCGACGAGGAGACGCGGGCCCTCACGCCGCTCGCGCTGGACTGGACGGCGGCGGACGCCGCCGGACGTTAGGCCTCACGCGGCTCGACGGCGGCGATGGCGACGTTCTCGCGCACGTGCGCCGGCTCGCGCATCCCGACGAGCGCGCTCGTCACGCCGGGCGCGCCGCGCACGAATGCGAGTGCGCGCTGCGCGTCCGTGTCGAACCGCGGCAGCGCGTCGCGGACGGCGGACGGGAGCGACCGCGCGAGCGACGCCTGCATCAGCGACGCGCTGGCGACCACGGTGATCGCGAGATCCGTGGCCGCCTCCACGAGCGTGCGCGGCCGTCCGGCGACGAGCTGGGTCTGCGCGCGGAGCGCCTCGCTCATCGCGAGGTTCACGGGAAGCTGGACGAGGCGGAAGTGGTGGGCGTCGCCGGCGATCTCCCGCGCGACCCCGACGAGCTCCTCGAGCGACAGATGGTCGCGCGATTCCGGCGGCACACGGAAGCCGTTCCACGTGGCGCAGCCATAGGCGCCGATGTCGCCGGCCTCGACTCGCGCCTCGAGCGCTTCGAACGCGCGGATCATCCGCCGCCGGAACGCCTCGCGTCCGAGCACCGGAAGCTCCTGCTCCGGGTTGTGGACGTAGTAGTAGTCGATCGTCGCGACGCCGAGGTTCGCCCGGCTCCGCGCGATCTGGTCGGCGAGGAAGGACGGCGCGAGACAGTGTCCGCCTCCGACGACGTCTTCCCTGCGCATCACGCCGCGATCGAAGTACTCGCGCTCGAGCAGCGCGTTGTACTCCTCGCGCGTCGGGGGGACGCAGCCGTCGAGCGGTACGTAACCGCCCTTGGTGCAGACCACGAGCTCATCGCGCCGCACCGTCCCCGCGGCCTGCAGCGAGGCCATCGTGCGGCCGACCACCCGCTCGGAGCGCTGGCAGCGGTAGTTGATCGCGGTGTCGATCAGGTTCACGCCCGACTCGATCGCCGCGCGAAGCGCGCGCGCGTACCGCGCGTCCTCGGCGTCGTCGCTCTCGCCGAGGTACGTGCCGATCCCGAGCGACGAGACGAGCAGATCGCCCGCGGCGTTCCGGTAGAAGTCGGCGATTCTCGTCGGCGCGAAGCGCGCGGCGAATCTCGCCGTCCCTTCGAGCGTCGCGCGACCATGGTCGGTGCGCGGCGCGTTCTCGCGCCGCGCATCGGCGACCGGCCGTTGCCCGGATTGATCCGTCGCTGTGGTCCGTCCGGTATTCATCATGCGAGGGAGACGCTACGGGAGAAGTGCAGCGCGGGCAAGGGTCAGGAGGCGAACCCTTCCGTTGTTCCCGTCGCTCCCGCAACGTTCTCGAACCCGGCGTCGCCGCCAGCCGCCGCCACGTGCCGCCGCCCGCCGCGGCGACGCGCATTTCACTCAGGTCAGGTGCACTCGTGAGACACGTATCATCCGCCGTGCTGCTTCTCGCGGCAGCGGCCTGCAGCCGCAACACGCCGCAGGTGCTGACGCCCATCCCCGTCGACTCGGCGCGCGTCGTCGTCGAGCCCACGCACGCGGCGCGGACGTTCGAGACGATCAGCGACGACCCCTTCGCGCGGGTCGACCGCATGGACTGGCCCGGGCCGAATCGCTATCGCTCGGCGAACGGCGCACCGGGACCCGAGTACTGGCAGCAGCGCGCCGACTACACCATCACGGCGACACTGGACACCGCGACCCGCGCGGTGCGCGGCAGCGTGACGATCCGGTACACGAACAACTCCCCCGACACGCTGCGCTTCGTGTGGCTGCAGGTCGACCAGAATCTCTACCGCCCGGGCAGCAAGGGCTCGGTCATCAACCCCGCGGACAGCCGCTGGGGCGCGCGCAATTTTCAGGGGGGATACAGCATCGCGCGGCTCACCGTCGACGGCAAGGCGCAGGCGCCGAAGGTGGACGACACGATGATGCGCGTCGACCTCGACAAGCCCATCGCGCCGGGCGGGGGCACGGCGACGATCGCGATGGACTTCGCCTTCAACGTCCCCGAGCATGGCTCCGATCGGATGGGACGCGACGGATCGCTGTACGAGATCGCCCAGTGGTATCCGCGCATGGCGGTGTACGACGACGTGCGCGGCTGGAACACCGATCCATATCTCGGGCAGGGCGAGTTCTACCTCGAGTACGGAGACTTCGAGTATTCCGTGACGGTGCCGGCGGGCTACACCGTCGCCGGGAGCGGGCTGCTCCAGAACGCGGGCGAGGTGCTGAGCGCGACCGAGCGGCAGCGGCTCGCGCAGGCGGCGACGTCGACGAGCGTGGTGGCGATCATCAGCGCGAGCGAGGCCGCGCCGAGGGCGACCGCCGGGACGAAGACGTGGCGCTTCCGCGCGCAGAACGTGCACGACGTCGCCTGGGCCGCGGCGCCCGACATGCGGTGGGACGCCGTGAGCACGGGGCCCATCGCCGGCAACGACAAGGGCGTGCTCTGTCAGGCGTACTACGTCTGGCCGCGCGCCGGGCGCGGGTGGGAGGACGCGGCGGAGAACACACAGTGGACCATCCGCACCTACTCGACGCTCTTCTATCCGTTCCCCTACCCCCAGGCGAGCTCCGTCGCCGGCCCCGTGGGCGGGATGGAGTATCCGATGTTCGTGATGGTCCACACCGCCCCAGCGGCGGAGGGCGCGTTCGGCACCATCGATCACGAGCATGGACACGAGTGGTATCCGATGCTCGTCGGCAGCAACGAGCGGCGCTACGCGTGGATGGACGAAGGGTTCAACACGTACATCAACGCCTTCTCCAACGAGCTCCGCACCTCGACGCCGGTGTGGCCGAGCTATCTCGCGAACTGGCGCCACGTGCACGACGCGGGGATCGGGGCGCCGCTGATGACACCTCCCGACCGCATCGATCGGAATGCGCTCGGCGCGATCGCGTATCGCAAGCCCGCGGCGGTGATGCTGACGCTGCGCAATCACGTCGTCGGCGCGGAGGAGTTCGATCGCGCCTTCCGTGAGTACACGAGGCGCTGGGCGTTCAAGCACCCGACGCCCGCGGACTTCTTCCGCACCATCGAGAGCGTGAGCGGCGAGGATCTGTCGTGGTACTGGCGCGCGTTCTGGTACGGCAACGACGTGCTCGACCTCGCCGTGGACGGAGTGACGAACCGCAGCGAGGAGGGACAGACCACGGCGGCGATCACCGTGCGCCGCAAGACATCGATCCCCTTCCCGCTCGAGATGCGACTGCGCCTCGCCGACGGGAGTACGCAGGACGTGCGCATCCCGCCCGACATCTGGGGGCCGAACGCGAGCACGCGCGTCACGGCGGAGGTGACGGTGCGCTCGAACGTGGTCGGGGTGCGGCTGTGGCCCGACGGCACGGTGCCCGACTGGGACGAGAGCAACGACACGTGGGGGAACGCGCCGGCGCGCGACACCATGGGACTCGTGACGCGTGGCGGGCTCAACACGTCAGTCCCGAGAGCGCAGTCGAACAGATAGTCTGCGTGCGGGTATGGATCGAGGAGCGCCGCTCGTGGACGATCGTCGACGGCAGAGCCGTTGGCCTGGTCCACGAGCGGCGCTACATTTCGTGCAGGCCGGTCCCGCCGCGAGTCGCGACGGGGCTGCTCGTGTCGTTCCGGTCGCGCCGCGGCCGGTCACCATCGCAGCAAGGAGTCGAACGGAATGCCGGATTTCGGGAGCTGGGCGTCGCACTGGTGGAAGCCGGTGCTGTTCGTGATCGTGGCGGGGCACATCACCAACGTGTGCGTCACGCTGTTCCTCCATCGCGCCCAGACGCACCGCGGGGTCAAGATCCACTATCTCGCGGCGTTCCCGATGCGCGTCTGGCTCTGGCTGACCACCGCGATCGTGACGAAGGAATGGGTCGCCTGCCATCGCAAGCATCACGCGTTCGCCGATCGTGACGGCGATCCGCACAGCCCGGTAATCGAGGGGCTGCGCAACATCGTCATCAAGGGCGCGTTCTACTACCGGAAGGCCGTGCGCCAGCCCGGGATGCTGGAGAAGTACGGCAAGGGGACGCCGGACGATCTCATCGAGCGCAAGCTGTTCACGCCGCTGAACTGGGTCGGCATCCTCGTGATGCTGGTGATCGACATCTGGCTGTTCGGCTTCTTCGTCGGCCCGGTCGTGTGGGGCGTGCAGATGATCTGGATCCCGTTCTGGGCGGCGGGGATCGTGAACGGCGTCGGCCATGCCCTCGGCTATCGGAACTTCGAGGTGAAGGACGAGAGCCGGAACATCTCGCCGATCGCGATCTGGCTGGGCGGCGAGGAGCTGCACAACAACCACCACGCCGACCCGCGCTCCGCGAAGTTCAAGGCGAAGTGGTACGAGTTCGACATCGGCTGGCTCTACATCCGTTTGCTGTCGCTCCTCGGCCTCGCGAGGGTCGAGTACGCGAGAAACTGATGGCTGACGTTCGCTGCAGCCGATGCGGCCAGACGCGCGAGGGATTCGAGCGGCCCCCCTTTCCCGGGGCGATCGGCGCTCGCATCCAGTCGCAGATCTGCCGCGAATGCTGGGGGCAGTGGCTGAAGCAGCAGACGATGCTGATCAACCACTACGGGCTGAACGTGATGGATCCGCAGGCTCGTGCCTTCCTGACGAAGAACATGGAAGCGTTCCTCTTCAAGGCGGGGCAGGAGGAGGACGTCGACACGACGAAGAAGGGGACGATCAGCTGGTAGCGTCGATGACGATTACGTCATCGAGCACGTCCTGACGGCCCTGACGGCCCTGACGCGCCGCGCGAAGCTTCGCGCGGCGCGTCGTCGTCCCACCCGCGCGGCAGCGGGCTTGACTTTAGTATCATCGTGATACTAAATCACGCCATGCCCCGCTCCGCCGGACTTCGTGTCGCGCTCGCCGTCGACGTCGTGCTGCTCGCGCCCGACCGCGGCCGGCTCAGCGTCTACGCGCCCATGGATCGGGCGCGCGGCCGGCGGGCGCTGCCCGCGGGCGC
>JABFXC010000059.1 GCA_013361935.1 Gemmatimonadaceae bacterium | reverse complement strand
GCTGGCCGGCCGCGCCCCCCGGCGCGGGCGCGACGAAGTGCACGTCGGGCGCGCCGGTCACGGTGTAGTCGACGAGCGCGTGCTCGCCGAGCGCGCCCTCCGGCGGGCGCATCACCGCGTCGCTCACCTTCGCGAGGAAGGAGGCCGGATCGAGACTTTCCGTGCGGTCCGCCGTGAGGCCTAACGTCGCGAGGTGCGTGGCGAGCGCGCCGCTGCCGCCGTGGACGAGCACCGCGTTCCCGAGCTCGACCATCGGCGCCTCGTTCGCCATCCGCATCCGCGCGACCATGCCGCCGATCGCCCGGCGGTCGCCGAACACCGGCGCGGGGAGCCCGGCGATGCAGCAGACGAGCCCGAACAGCTTCGACGCGATGGCGTCGATGGGCATGATGCCGAGCTGCTGCCCCCAGTGCGCGAGCAGCGGGTAGTGCATCACCCAGCGACGGCCGCCCCACGCGTCCACCGACTGGATCACGCCGCCCTCGATGCAGACGCTGCCGATGACGACCCCGTGCGGCTCGCAGCGGCAGCGCGGGCCGGGATAGAGGAAGCCGCGGCACCACGCCTCGAGGAGCTTCTGCAGCGCGGCGGTGAGATCGTAGCGATCGCTCTGCGGCTCGATGCCGAAGGTGGCGCGCCAGGCGGCGCGATAGATCAGCCCCGCCAGCTGCATCTGCGCCCCGCCCGCGCCGTTCCCGGCGGCGGCGTTGCGCGCGCTCATCGCCTTGAGCCAGCCATAGACGACCGCGAGGAGGATGACCTTCGAGTCGGCGGGCTGGCCGGGCTTCATCGGATTCTCGTGCATCCAGATCGGGGACACACCGAACCGCGATGGTCCGTCCTCGCAGCACTCGGACATGCAGGGGATCGGTGCGGCGCCGCGCACGACCGTCGGCTTCCCCGGGGGCACCATCGCGTGCAGCACCCCTTCTCCCTTGCGGAGGCGATCCGCGGTCGCGCCGCCCGCGTCGAGGATGTCGTGCCCCGCCGGCGTCAGCGACCATTGCCGCGTGGAGAGCGGGGTGATGTCGAGGAAGGTGCTGCCCTTCCATTCGCCGCCCCCCGCTTCGGTCATCGTCCAGTTGGTGAGCGCGAACTCGAACCCCGGGGGGATGGGGTTCGCGTGCACGGGATCGGCGAGCTGCACCACGCTCGTGCGCGGGAGCTTGAACGCCCAGCGGATCTGCGTGTCGGTGCGCTGCGCGCTGATCGTCCGCGCGACCGGCACCGACACGAACGGGTTCGCGGTGAAGTCGAGGTCGCGGCGCTGATCGACCGTGCCGCCGGTGAAGCGGAAGCCCGGCTTCGCCTGCAGCGTCACCGTCACCTGGGCGGCGTTCTGCCCCATGTTGCCGAGGGTCGCCGCGCTCTGCGCCGGCGGCGGATCGACCGGCGGGGCGAGGGCGATCAGCTCGGTGACCGCGTGCGCGGCCGCGGCGACTCCGCCCTCGACGTACTCGACGCGCACCTCGACGTCGAAGGGGACCTCGGCGGCCGCCTGGGCCGTCGTCCCCACGGGGGCGGGCGCCGGCTGGAAGAGCGCGCTCACCTTAGGGTCGGCGCGCAGCGCCTCGATCTCGTCGAGGAAGTCGGCGATCGGACCCGAGCGGTCGACGTCGCACGGCGGCGCGAGGCGCAGCCGCACCGTCTCGCGAACGCGCGAGGTCTCGCAGCGCGTCGCCTCCGGCGCGCATACGTCGCCATGCACGGGACGCGGCGCTTCGGGGCACTCGTGGTACTCGAGCATGAGGTGCGCGCACTGCGAGCCCGGGGCGCACATGAGGTTGCGGGCGGCGGGGTCGCGGAGCAGCGCGTCCGCGTCGACGCGATAGGTCGCGCCGAGGATGAGATCGTTGCCGCAGCAGTCGACGCCGTAGCCGGGCCGGACGCAGATCGCGTCGCCATCCATGCCGACGCCGAGTCCCCAGACGACGCCCTGCCCCATCGCGCGATTCATCAGCGTGCGCTTGAGCCGCACGTTGCGCTGCTCGGTCTCCAGGTCCTCCTTCGTGATGAACATCCCGGTGAAGAAGCGCGTGCGCACGGTGCCGCCCTGCGCCGGGGGCACGACGAGCGACGGACCGCGCGCCGCCGGGACCGCGACCGTCGCGCCCGGGGCGCACGGCTCGCAGGCGCTCGGGAAGAAGCGTCCGGCGCCCGGGCGGCTGACGACGGCGTAGTCGCACGGCAGGTCGTCCGCGCCACCGCAGCCGCAGTCGCCGCCGCAGCTGCCGCCGCACTTTCCACCGCAGCCGCAGCCGCCCTTCGTGCCGCCGCAGTCGCACTCGCCGCGCGTCGGCGCGCAGGGATCGGGGACGAGATCGGCACAGGGATCGCCGCAACTGTCGTGTCCCGCCGGCCGGATCAGGATGCTGAAGCCGCCGTTGGTGCCGAGGACGACGTCGTGCGCGTTAGGCGGGTACGACGTGCCGGGCGGCGGAGGCGGCGTCGCGCCACCGCCGCGCGGCGGCGGTGGGGGCACAGTGCCGTACCCGTGTCCGGGAGGAGGGGGCGGGCTGTAGCCCGGCGGAGGGGGCGGACTGTATCCCGGGGGCGGCGGTGGCGCGACGTAGCCTGGGGGCGGTGGAGGGGGCGGTGTCGTCCCTCCGCCGACCGGCGTCGCGCCATGCACGTTCCCGCTTCCCCCGCCGCCGACGGGGGTCGCGCCGTGATAGTTGCTTCCCCCGCCCTCGCTGATCGTCGCGGTCGAGTCGGCGGGCCATCCGGTGCCGACGTTCGTCGCTTCCACCGTGGCCGCGTACGACGCCGACGCGGTCGCCGGCTGCGCGAGCGATCGGATCGCCATGCGATCGCCGACCGCGGCGATCTCCTGGAAGGGGTAGCCGCGGAAGCGCGGCGCCGGATAGCTCCACGTCTGCCCGGGCGGGACGTCGAGCACGTAGCAGAAGGCCTCGCGCGCCTGCACGGCGATCTGCGCGGTGCCGAGCAGGTTGAACTCGTTGCGCGCCTGGACCGACACCTTCACGCGCACCGGGCCCGTGAGCGTCAGCCCGTCGTCGGGCCCGTCGAGGCGGAGCAGCGACGGGGTGAAGGAGTCGCGGCGATTGTACCAGTCGCCCCACCGCGCGATGACGTATGCCCGAAGATCGATGGACGGCATGGGGGGCTCCTAGAAGGCGGTGTCGATGGTGAGGGTGCCGCCGCTGAGCGCGAGCGCGAAGCTGCGGACGAGCGGCTGCGAGGAGAGCGGTCGGCCGCGCACGTCGGCGATCGGCGTGATCGCGTCGTCGTTCACGACGAGGCGGTAGGCTCGTCCCGTCATCAGGCCGGCCGGGAAGGTGACCTCGATGGCCGGCGCGGCGGTGAGCGCGATGTCGGCCGCGGCCGGGGTGACGTCCTGCCACCCCGCGCCCGCGTCGAGCCGCTGGACGCTGATCAGCGCCGGATCGAAGGTCGTCGTCTCGAGCGGCACGTCGACCGCCGGGGTGCCGCGCCGCGCCAGCGTGATCGGGATCGTCGCGACGCCGGCGTCGGCCGCCGTGCCCTGGAAGCCGAGCGCGCCGGCGCGCGGCCCGTCGCCTAACGGTCCGCCGTCGCTCGCCGCGCCGGCGAGCGCGAGCACCGCCCGCTGCAGCACCGCGGTCGGGAGCAGCGACAGCCGCTCGTCGATCGCGTTGTCGATCGCGCCGATGTCCGACGGCGCGCCCGTTCCGTCGAGCTTCACCTCGACGCTCGCGAGGCAGAGCCAGTCGTCGCCGTCGAGCTCGGGACAGTCGCCGCCGACGAGCGTCGCCACGCCGCGGTCCACGTCGACGTCGCCGGCGACGTCGCCCCCGCGCAGCAGGTCGAGCAGGGCGTCGGCCATCGCCGGCGGCGCGAGGCATTCCTCCTCTCCACCGGGCACGTGCAGCGCGAGCTCGAACCCCTCGCGCACACGTCCGTACTCGCAGCCACCGCTGTCGCAGCCGCAGGCATCGCGCGGCGCGGGACCGGGATCGCTCGGACACTCGCGGTAGCGCACCGCGACCTGCAGCGTCTGCGTAGATCCCGGCGCCCAGCCGGCGAGGTCGGGGCTTCCTTTCATCCGCGCGTACCAGGCGCCGATGTCGATGCACTGGTCGACGCCGACGACCACTTCGCGCCCGCAGCCGTCGAGCGCGGCGCCGCGGCGGACGCGCAGCACGCGGCTCGCCCCGCCTCCCGGCGCCGGCATGCGCTCGGCGCGCAGCC
>JABFXC010000069.1 GCA_013361935.1 Gemmatimonadaceae bacterium | reverse complement strand
AGCTCCCGTCCCGCGGCGCGCGTCGCGGCCCGGGGGAGCGCGGCCCGTCGCGACACGACGAGCCGCCGCGCGGTGCGCGACACCTTCCCGACGCCGCCCACGCCGCTCCCGGGATCGGTCCTCCCCGGCTGCCGCATCGTCGCCTTCTACGGCAATCCGCTCTCCAAGCGGATGGGCGTGCTCGGGGAGTACCCGCCTGCCCAGATGCTCGCCAAGCTCGACTCGCAGGCGAAGGCGTTCGAGCGGGCGGACACGGCGACCCCCGTCGTCCGCGCGCTCGAGCTGATCACCCCGGTCGCGCAGGGAAGTCCCGGCGCGAAGGGGCTCTGGCGGATGCGGATGCCCGACACCCTCATCGAGAAGGTCGCGCAGCTCGCCGAGTCGAAGGGCTACCTCCTGTTCCTCGACGTGCAGGTGGGGAAGAGCAACGTCGCCGCGGAGCTCGAGCCGCTCCTGCCGTATCTGAAGCGGCCGTACGTGCACCTCGCGCTCGATCCGGAGTTCTCCATGAAGGGCCCGGAGCCGCCGGGCAAGAAGATCGGCACCATGGACGCGGCCGACGTGAACGTCGCCATCCACCTGCTCGAGAAGCTCGTCGACGAGAACAAGCTTCCCCCGAAGATCCTGATCGTGCACCGCTTCACGCAGCGGATGCTCACCAACCACGAGAAGATCGAGCGTGACCCGCGCGTGCAGGTGATCATCAACATGGACGGCTTCGGGCCGCCGAGCCTGAAGCTCGGCTCGTACCAGGCGTACGTCCACGACCGGCCGGTGCAGTACTACGGGATCAAGCTGTTCTACAAGAACGACAAGCCGATGTTCACCCCGGCGGATGTGATGCGTTTGTTCCCGATCCCGCAGTACATCCAGTTCCAGTAGCGGTTCTGCCGGACGGGAACCCGTCCGGCTAGTTTCCAGGAGCAGGACACCGCCCGCAGGGGCGGCCGACCCGGTAGCTCAGCTGGCAGAGCAAAGGACTTTTAATCCTTAGGTCGTGGGTTCGAGCCCCACCCGGGTCACTTCGCCGACGCCGCGACGCGGATCACACTCGCGCGAGGAAATTGCCCCTTCCCTCGCCGGGCACGATGAGCGATTCTCCTTGCTTCGCATTCGCACATCGTCGACGCACTTCGCTCCGTGACAAGTCTCGATCCATACATTCACCCCGTGACGAATCCGGCCACCGCGCCGCGCCCGGGGAGATCGAGCACCGAGCGCGCCGTGACGCCACCGTCGGTCGTCGACGCGGAGCGCACGAAGCTCGCGATCGACGCCGCCGGCATCGGTACGTGGGACTTCAATCCCGTCACCGGCTCCCTCGTCTGGTCGGACCGCTGCCGTCTCGCCTTCGGGCTGGCGGGGGAAGCGCCGGTGGACTACCAGGGCTTTCTCGAGGCGGTACATCCGGACGACCGCGCGCGGGTCGACCGCGGCGTGCAGGACGCGCTCGATCCGCACGGCACCGGGCAGTTCGACATGGAGTACCGGACGCGCTGGTCCGACGGCGCCGTCCGCTGGGTGATCGCCAAGGGGCGCGCGATCTTCGACGAGATCGGCGGCGAGCATCGTGCGGTCCGCTTTCTCGGCAGCATCGTCGACGTCACCGAGCGGCGCCGTGCGGAGGACTATTCGCGGCTCCTCGCCGAAGCGAGCACGCTCCTCGCCTCCTCGCTCGACGTCGAGGTGATGCTCGCCGGCGTGGCGCGCCTCGCCTGCCAGCGCCTCGCCGACGCGGTGATCGTCGACCTCACCGACGAGACGGGCGCCGCGCGCCGCACGACCGCGATCGACCGCGACGCCCGCAAGGCGGAGCTGATGCGGCGCGCGCGCGAGCTCGCGCCGACGCTCTCCGAATGGAGCGACGCGCACCCGGTGGTGCGCGCGATCCGCCAGCAGCGGACGGTGCGGCTGGAGTCCGTCACGGCGGGCGACCGGGACCGGATGGCCCAGACCGACGCGCATCGCGCGGTGATCCGTCAGCTCGGACTCAGCTCGCTGGTCGCCGTGCCGCTCGTCGCCCGCGGCCGCGCGCTCGGCGCGATCACGTTCTTCCGCACGACGACGCGCCCGGGGTACGACTCGGGCGAGCAGACGGTCGCCGAGGAGCTGGCACGGCGCACCGCGACGGCGATCGAGAACGCACAGCTGTATCGCGCCGCCGTCGCCGCGAGCCAGGCGAAGTCGCATTTCCTCGCCTCGATGTCGCACGAGCTGCGCACCCCGCTCACGGCGATCATCGGCTACGAGGAGCTGCTCGCCGACGGGATCACGGGACCGGTCACCGACACGCAGCGCCATCAGCTGGGCCGCATCAAGGCGAGCGCGACACACCTGCTCGGCCTGATCGACGAGATCCTCACCTTCTCGCGGGTCGAAGCGGGGAGCGAGCGCGCCCATATCGAGTGTGTGTGCATCCGCACCGCGCTGGACGAAGCGGCCGCGATCGTCGAGCCGCTCGTGGCCGACCATGGCCTCGAGCTGAAGATCGAGCTCCCGGACGGACCGATCGTGGCGCAGACGGACGCGCAGAAGCTCCGACAGATCCTTGTCAACCTGCTCTCCAACGCGACGAAGTTCACCGAGCGGGGGACGATCACGATGGGCGCGCGGCGCGAGGGACGCCAGCTGCTGCTCTACGTTCGCGACACGGGGCTCGGGATCGCGCCGGAAAATCTCGCGCGGATCTTCGAGCCCTTCTGGCAGGTGGATCAGGAGCTGACGCGCCGGTTGAGCGGCACGGGACTCGGCCTGACCGTGTCGCGGCGGCTCGCCCAGATGCTCGGCGGCGAGCTCACGGTGGAGAGCCAGATCGGGAAGGGGAGCACCTTCACCCTCCAGCTGCCCCTCGACGCGTGAGGCCTAACGGCGCGGCCTACCGCGTCGAGGTGTAGGCCCAGACCAGGCGCGAGATGTCGGCGATCAGTGACCCCGCGACCTTCTCGTCGGGAATGTTCGACGTCAGGACGACGAGCACGTAGGGCGTCCGCCCCGGCGGGTAGACGATCGCCGCATCGTGCAGCGTGGCGGTGATCCACCCGGTCTTCTGCGCCACCGGCGTGCCGGGCGGGAGACCCGCGGGGATCTCCCCGGTATAGACCTCGCGCAGCAGGATGTCGCGCATCCGCGCGCAGCTCGCCTTCGAAGCCGCCTGCCCGCGCTCGATCGCCAGCATCAGCGCCGCGAGGTCGCCGGCGGTGGTGGTGTTGTTCCGTCCCAGGTCGTACGCCTTCTGATCCTCGACCCCGCGCAGCACGCGCATCCGCGTCGCCCCCAGCGCATGCGCGGTGGAGTCGGCGTGCTCGGCGCCGACGAGGGCGATGAGCGTGTTGGTCGCGAGGTTGCTCGACCGGATGATCATGTGCTCGATGAGCTCACCGACGCTCACCCGCTGGCCGACGCGCGCGTAGACCGCGCTGTCCGAGTCCTCCCCGGCGTCGAGCGAGTACGGAGACCCGTCGACGATCGACCCGAACTGGTTCACGAGCAGCACCTTCTGGTCGAGCGAGAGCGCGCCGGCGTCGATTCGCCGGAACAGCTCGATCATGACCGGCACCTTCATCGTGCTCGCCGCGTGGAAGCTGCTGTCGGCGGCGATGCGCAGGTCGAAGCGGTCGGCCAGGTCGTGCAGCACCACGCCGACCCTGGCGCCGGGGACCGCGGCGATGCGCTGCTCGATCGCGGCGCGGAGCGAGTCGGCGCGCGCGGCGCCGCTGTCGGCCGCGACGCTCGCGGCGAGCAGAAGGGCAAGGAGCATGGCCCGAATATAGACCGACGGCCGCTCGATGCAACGTGGGGCGGCACGAGGCATCTCGCGACCCGTCCAGCGGTTCGGTTGCGTTCCGCGGCGTCGGTCGTACTACGAATACACGAGGGCGACCGGGCCCTCCGGACCCTCCGCCTCACGCTCTCGACATGTCCCCGACGACGCCACAGGCCGGCGATCAGATTCCGCTGACGATCACCCCCGCGCAGATCAAGCGCGAGCGCCTGCGGTTCTCGGAGTTTCGTTTCACGCGCACTCCCTCGGGACATTGCTCGTGCGAGGTGGAACTCGAGTGGATCGACGGGGTCCGAGTCGTCGGCAAGGCGAGCGGGCAGTCCAGCCCGATGGGCGACCTGCGGATCGCCGCCGACGCCGGGCTGCGCGCACTCGAGGCGTTCTCCGGGAACGCGCTGCAGTTCGAGCTCGTCGGCGTGAAGCTGCTCCGTGCCTTCGACGCGAACGTCGTCATCGTCTCGGTGATGGTCAAGCGCGGCGACGGGCCGCCCCGTCTGCTCGGCTGCTATCTCGCCGAGCACGACGCCATCCGTGGCACCGTGGTCGCCGTCCTCAACGCGACCAACCGCGTGCTCGGCAACTTCATCGCGACGCGCTAGCGCCCGCCGAGGCCGGCGTGAGCGGTGGTGACGTGACTGAGCTCCGCGGCTAGTTTGCGAACATCCAGCAGGGAGAATACGTGACGCGCTTCATGACATGCGCGGCATTGGCGACGTCGTTCGCTGTCGCCGCTTGCCAGCATCCGGTGCCGACGATGGCGCCGACCCCGGTCACGGTGGCACCGACGGGCCGCGACAGCACCGCGAGCCGACAGCCGGCCGCGAGCGACGCAGCGCCCTCCGCTCCGAGCGGCGCATCGTCGACCGACACCGCCGACGTCTCGAAGGCCGAGGTCAGCAAGGCCGCGCTTCAGGTGTTCGGCGATTCCGTCGCGGCGGCGGTGCCGGCGACCGACTCCGCGGCGGACGCGGGCTCCATGGGCCTCGACCTGCACGCGTACGAGACGCAGGAGCGTGTCGCGCACTACGTGAAGCTCTTCAGCGGCGACGCGCGCGACCGCATCGAGGTCCGCCTCGAGCGGGGAAGCCGCTACGAGCCGATGATGCGCGCGAAGCTGCGCAACGCGGGCCTCCCGGAAGATCTCGTCTACCTCGCGCTCATCGAGAGCGGCTACGACCCTAACGCGTACTCGCGCGCCGCGGCCGTCGGCATGTGGCAGCTGATGACGGGGACCGCGCGCGGGGTCGGCCTGCGCGTCGACTGGTGGGTGGACGAGCGGCGCGATCCGGTCCGCTCGACCGACGCGGCGATCAAGTTCCTGAGCTACCTGAACGACCAGTTCGGGTCGATGTATCTCGCCGCCGCCGCGTACAACGGCGGCCCGGGCCGCGTCTCGCGCGGGCTGGAGCGCTACGCGGACGACCTCCAGGGCACAACGGGCGAGGATCGCTATTTCGCGCTCGCCGAGAAGGACTACCTGCGCACGGAGACGCGCAACTACGTTCCGCAGCTCATCGCCGCCGCGCTCGTGGCGAAGCAGCCGGCGCGCTACGGGCTCACCCTCCGCACCGAGCCGGCGTACAGCTACGACACCGTGACGGTGCCGGCGTCGACGCCGCTCGCCGCGGTGGCGAAAGCGCTCGGGGTGCCGTTGGCCCAGGTCGCCGAGCTGAACCCGCACGTGCTCCGCGGCGTGACTCCGCCGAAGACGCCGTTCGTGGTGCGCGTTCCCACCGGGAGCTCGGCGGGCTTCGACACCGCGTTCGCCCGGCTTTCGACCGAAGATCGCACCGCCTACGTGCGTACCACGTCGAAGAAGGGGGAGACGCTCGCCGCGATCTCGCGACGCACCGGCGTCTCGTCCGAGCACCTTCGCTGGTACAACCCGAAGCTCGAGATCGCGAAGAAGAGCGGAAAGGTCGTCGCCGGCCAGGTGATCCTCGTCCCCAGCGCCGGAGTGCTCGCTGCCGCCCACGACGTGCCCGATCCCGCGATCGAGATCTACGGCTCGTCGAAGAGCGCGGTCTACCACACGGTCAAGCGCGGCGAATCGCTCGGGCTCATCGCCCGTCGCTACAAGACGACGACCGCAGCGCTGATGCGCATGAATGGACTCCGGAAGAGTCTCATCATCCCCGGCCAGCGGCTGCTCGTGCGCGGTGGCTCCGCTCGCGCCGCGAAGTCGTCGCGTGGAGCGACGAAGGGCAAGGCATCCCGCGGCAGATCGACGGGGCGCAAGCACTAGCCCGGCGAACGACCGGAAGAGAATGCGGGCGGCGAATCACCGATTCGCCGCCCGCATTCCTTCCTGCCCCCCAGCCGTTGCCGATCAGTCGACGGTACCGCGCCCGTGGTAGCCCTTCATGACGATGCGATCGTAGCCGTTCGCCGGGTCGAGGCCCATCCCCAGCGCGGCATCGACCGCCGCGGGGCCGCGGTTGTACACGAGCAGCGCGATCTTGAGGTTTCCCTTGTACTCCCGGATCAGCGTCCGGAGGTAGCGAAAGCCGACGCGCAGATTGGTGTCCCGGTCGTGCAGCTTCTCGCGGGTGGCGCCCTTCAGGAAGTACTGCGCCGTCGCCGGCATCACCTGCGTGAGGCCGATGGCGCCGACCGGGCTGACCGCGCGCTCGTTGAACTCGCTCTCGAGCCTGACCAGCCGGAACCCGAGGTCGGGCTCGATCCCCTCGGCCATCGCGATGTCGTAGATCGAGCTCGCCATGTCGGCGGTCACCCCGTACTTGGACGAGAACGCGATGATCTTGTTCGCCCGGTCGAGCTGATTTCGCGTCAGCTCGAGCTCCCCCTTGGCCTCACCCAGCTCGTTGCTCAGGCGCCGCGATTCGGAGGTGAGCCCGAAGCTGAACGCCGATTCCGCACGAGCCTCGCCCACCGCGCTCCTGCTGCTCACGAGCAGCACGACCGCTGCGACGAAGCCGAGGGCGAGGAGCGCGTTCTTGATCCGCGTCCTGCGCCGGGCGGCATCGCCACGGTGCACGTAGGTGCGACGAATGGGTTTCTTCATAAGATGTTGGTATAAAGTGACTTACAGCACACTTCGAGGAGGGTGCTCGCTTCAGTTGCCAGTGCAGGGGCAACGGCCGTGCCACCTTTCAACGCCGCCAGTCCCCGGATCGTCCGCCGCGCTTCTCGAGCAAACAAACGTCGGAGATTAGCATGGTCTTATCTATCGCCTTGGCCATGTCGTAGACTGTGACCAAGGTCACGCATACTGCAGAGATCGCTTCGATTTCTACACCCGTACGGCCAAAAGTGCGCGTTGTTGCGGTCGCGCGGAGTCCGGGAAGGTCGTCTTCCGGCACCAGCTCTATCTGAACGTCGGTGAGTGGAAGCGGGTGGCAGAGCGGGATCAGCTCCGCGGTCTTCTTCGCCGCGAGGACGCCCGCCACGCGGGCGACGGCTATCACGTCGCCCTTCGCGAGGCCGTTCGCGAGGATGGCATCGAGCGTCGCGCGCTCCATCCGGATCGTGCCCGTCGCTCGCGCCATGCGCGCAGTCTCCGGCTTCGACGACACGTCGACCATGCGGGCGGCGCCATCGGCGCCCACGTGGCTCAGTCCTTCCTTCTCCCGGCCGGCGCTCATCGCCGTTCCCCGAGGCGTCGCATCAGCTCCGCCGTGACCAGGTTCGGACTCACGTTGCCGGCTGCACGCTCGCGCGCCTGCTCCACGGCGTCGACGGCACGGGCGGCGCTCTCCGCGCCCCGCTCGTCGCCGCGCGCGACCTTCGTGCGGGCGCGATCGTGGAGGAGTCCCTCGAGCGCGTCGAGGGTATCGGTGAAACGCCCTCTGGCGCGAGTCGCCCCCTGCTGAAAGGCGATCCGCAGCGCGGCCGCGCGGTCTCCCGATTCGGCGGCGTCGAGAATGCGCTTCGCGCCGTCGCGCGCGGCGTCGCGCTCACCCCCGCCGAAGAGCGTGCCCGGCGCGCCACCCGCGAGCGCGACGCGCTCGGCGTCGCTCTTCGGCACCGGCTCCTTCTCCAGCGCGTCGCGCACCAGCGGGTCGGCGAGGAAGGCGCGCAGGTCGGCCTCGCCGAGGGGCGGTACGCGGAGAGAGACGACGCGCGATCTGATCGTCGGGAGGAGGGCGCCAGGCTCGCTGGAGGTGACGATGAGGGTGGTATCGGCGGGCGGCTCCTCGAGGAGCTTGAGAAAGGCGTTGGCCGCCATGTCGGAGCCTTCCTGCGGGACCATCCGCTCGGCGTCGCCAATCACGAAGACCTTCCGCTTCGCCATCGCCGGCGAGATCGCCGCCCGCTGGACGATGGACCTCACCGTCGCGACGTAGATGCCCTCGGTACCCGAGGGGCGCGCGTAGAGCCCGCCGGCCGCCAGCCGTTCCGAGATCGCCTCCGCGTAATCCTGGCGCACTTCCTCCGCGCCGGCGTCGGCGTCCTTGAGACGGGGGCGTGGGAAGATCCAATGGAGGTCCGGATGGGCGAGCTCCGCGGCGTACCGACAGGACTGACAGCGACCGCACGGGGCGGGGCTCGACTCGCAGAGCAGCAGAGCCCCGAGCCAGAGACCGAGTCGCTGCTTTCCGACCCCCGACGGGCCATGGAGCAGGACGCTCGCCGGCAGGCGGCCGGTCGCCGCGGCGCTGGCGAGACGCTCGCGAAGGGCGGCGTGGCCGTAGAGAGGTACGATGGGCACGCCGGAATATGCCCCCCGCCCCCCGGCGCGGCGAGACTTGAAAAACTCCGGACGCCGCGTCAGCCGGGGAGGCGCATCGGGGGCCGATCGGCGAGGGCACCGACCAGCCAGAAGTCCCGACCGTCGTACCAGAAGATCGCCAGCTGCCGGTACCGTCGCGCCGTCGCCAGCGCCGCCGCCTTGTCGAGCAGCGCGGCGACCCCATGCTCGCGGTAGTCGCCGTCGGGCGCGACGCCGTCGCAGCGCACGAATCGGACGTCCGCCCCTCGAAGCTCCTCCTCCAGCCGTTCCCGCCGCGCGCTGTTCCGGCGCTCGGCGGCATCCTCGGCCGCAGGGGTCGGCTCGTCCTCGGCGTTCTCGCCCCACGGATTCTCCGCGGTGAAGATCGCGAAGGGAAGGTCCAGCCCATGCTCGCGGAGAATGGCTCGCTCGCGGTCGCCGAGGGGCCGGCGCAGATCGATCCGCGGTGCGCCGGGCGCGATCAGCTCGAGGACGGTGCAGGGGTACTGCGACCACTTCTCATCGACGAGCCGCGCCTGCTCGTCCGGTACGTCGGAGCGCGACGCGGTCACGCCTGCGGCTCTCCCATCCGGAAGAGCGGAGCGGCCGCGCTGATCTGCTCGTGGGTCCCGAGCAGGAGCAGCAGGTCGTCGGCGTGGATCTCGTCCTCGGGGGCGGGATTGAAGACCATGGTCCCGTCGGCACGATGGATCGCGAGGACGGAGGCGCCGCTGCGGTCGCGCACTCCCGAATCGGCGAGCGACCGGCCGGACACGGCGCTGCCGCCTTCCACACGGTACACCTCGAACGAGAGCCCGCTGAGGAAGCGCTGGAGGCCGAGCGCGGGACCGTGCGCCGCGGAGATGGTGCGGAACATCTCGTAGCCGCTCCTGCGGATGTCGCGGATCTGTCGCTCGATCTCGTCGCGAGGGACGAGATAGCGGTGCAGCACGCGCGAGAAGATCTCGATCGAGGTCTCGAACTCCTCGGGGATGACCTCGTTCGCGCCGAGCGCGAAGAGCGGATCCATCTCGTGGACGTAGCGGCTGCGCACGATCATGTGAATCTGCGGGTTCAGGCGCCTCGCCACGGCCACCGTGCCGCGCGTTCCCGCCGCGTCGGAGATGGCGATGACGACGGCACGCGCCGCCCGGATCCCGGCATGCTCGAGCACCTCCGGCCGGGTGGCATCTCCGTAGATGATCGCTCGTCCGCGCTCACGCTCGCGACGGACGACGGAGGGATTGAGCTCGACGACGATGAAGGGGACGCCGACGCGCCCGAGCACGCGCGTCACGTTGCGCCCATTGACTCCGTAGCCGACGACGACGACGTGGTCGGCGAGCGCAGTCCCGGTGTGCAGGGCAAGCGGCGCGGCGCGTCCGGCGGCGAGCCTGGACGGCGCCACCCCTTCGAGCTTCGCGGCGATCCGCGGGGCCGCGGCGAGCAGGGCAGGGGTGAGCGTCATCGAGCCGACGGCGACGGCGAGGAAGAGCTGGTAGTGCCCCGGGTCGAGCAGTCCCGCGGCGAGGCCGACCTTGCTGAGAACGAAGGAGAACTCTCCGATCTGGGCCAGCGCGAGCCCGGCGAGCACCGCGATGCGCAGCGACTGCCCGAGCGCGACGCTCGCCCCGGTGGTGATCACGGTCTTCACGAGGACGACGACGGCGAGCGCGCCGAGCACGGTGAGGGGCGACGAGATCACCGTCCGGACGTCGAAGAGCATCCCGATGGAGATAAAGAACAGCGAGTTGAACACCTCGCGGAGTGGAAGGATCTCGCCGAGCGCCTGGTGACTGTACTCCGATTCCGAGATGAGGAGCCCGGCGATGAACGCGCCGAGCGCGAGAGAGAGCCCCGCACGACTGGACGCCCAGGCGGTGCCGAGGCAGAGCAGGATGATGGCGAGGAGGAAGACCTCACGGCGGCGCGTCGCGACGACGAAGTTCAGCAGCCGCGGGACCACCCATCGCGCCGCGACGATCGCGCCTCCGATGAAGAGGACGGCCTTCACGATCACCGCGACCGCCTCACCCAGGCTGCCCCCGCCACCTGTGAGGAAGGGAGTGAGCAGCACCATCGGCACGACGCAGAGATCCTGGAAGATCAGGATCCCGAGCACCGCCTGCCCATGCGGGCCATCCATCTCCCCGCGATCGGCGAGGAGCCGCAGCACGATGGCCGTGCTGCTCAGCGCGACGAGCATCCCGAGGAAGAGGGCGAGCTTGGGGCTGTCGCCGGCGAGCCGCGAGATGAAGTAGATGGTGGCGACCGTCACGCCGACCTGCAGGCCGCCGCCGACGAGCAGGAAGTTTCGGATGCGTCCGAGCTGCTCGAGGGAGAACTCGATCCCCACGGTGAAGAGCAGGAGCACCACGCCGATCTCGGCGAGCGACTCGACCTCGTGCGGGTCGTTCACGAGCCCGAAGCCGTAGGGTCCGCAGAGCACGCCGGTGATGAGAAACCCCACGATCGGCGGGACCTTGGCGCGGTGGAAGAGCAGCACCACCGCGACGCCGAGGCCGAAGAGGATCAGCAGGTCGTTGAGGAAGCCGGGTGCGTTCATGAGGCGCGGAAGAGAGGCGAAGGATGGCGCCCGGCCGGGAATCGGCGTCGCTCGCAGGCTCCGGTTCCCGACGGTGAGGTCGGCATGGATCGTGACGTGTCTGGCGACTTCGAGGGAGGAGCAAGTCGCGGACGAACAGCCGGGGAGGGACGACGGCGCAGGGTCTCGAGGGAAAGAAGGTAGCGATTCTCGCGACCGACGGGGTGGAGCAGGTGGAGCTGCTCGAGCCGAAGGCCGCGCTGGATCAGGCGGGCGCGAAGACGGAGGTGATCTCGCTCGAGGGCGGGTCGATCCAGGGGATGAACCACGACGAGAAGGGCGACGAGATTCCCGTCGATCGCGTCCTCGCCGACGTGAGCGCCGCGGACTACGACGCGCTGCTGCTGCCGGGGGGCGTCGCGAACCCGGATCGCCTGCGCACGGACAAGCGCGCGGTGAACTTCGTGCGGGACTTCTTCGAGCGTGACAAGCCGGTGGCGGCGATCTGCCACGGCCCGTGGCTTCTCGTCGAGGCGGGAGTGCTCGAGGGCCGCACGATCACCTCGTGGCCGAGCCTGAAGACGGACATCGAGAACGCCGGCGGGACGTGGGTGGACAAGGCGGTGCAGGTCGACCAGCGGCTGGTGACGAGTCGCAAGCCGGACGACATCCCGCAGTTCAACGCACGCGTGCTGCAGACATTCGCCTCGGGGATGAACGAGCGTCAGGTGGACGAGACGGTGGAGCAGAGCTTTCCGGCGAGCGATCCGCCCCCGGGCCCGATCTCGGCGGGCGCCTGATCTAGTTTGTGTCGCAAAGCACTTGACGTAATCGGCGCGAAGTGGTAGGCTGGAGGCGGTGCTGCCGCCTCCCGCCGCCGCTGGACCACGTTCACTCGCCCCCGCGACCCGATGCCGCAATCGCTGCACGTGAAGGCCGAGGACAACCTCCGCTTCATCCGCGAGACGATGGAGCGGGCGGGCTCGTTCACGGCCGTCTCGGGCTGGGGGGAGATGGGAATCGGCACGACTGCGCTCGTCGCGGCGTGGCTGGCCTCCGCGGCCACCTCGGCGGACCGCTGGCTGGCGCTGTGGCTGGGGGAGGCGGCGATCGCGGTGGCGATCGCGATGGCGACGACGACCTGGAAGGTGCGCGACCATCGCGTGCCGCTGGTCTCGGGACCGGCGCGCAAGTTCGCGCTGAGCTTCGTCCCTCCGATGATCGCCGGCGCGCTCCTCACGATCGTGCTGGTGACGCGCGGCGAATACGCCCTGCTCCCCGCCGTGTGGATGCTGCTCTACGGGGCGGCGGTGGTCAGCGCGGGCACCTTCTCCGTGCGCATCGTGCCCGTCATGGGTGGGTGCTTCATGATCTGCGGCGCCGTCGCGCTGCTCGTTCCCGACGCTCGCAACGTGGTGATGGCGGTCGCCTTCGGGGGATTGCACCTCGCGTTCGGCGCAGCGATCGCGAGGAGGCATGGTGGCTAAGCCCTCCCCCGCCGGCGGCCGGCCGCGCGGTGAGCGCGAGCCGCTCCGCGAGCTCAAGGGAAAGTCCGAGGCCGGTCACGTGCCCGACCTCGACAAGGTCATCCACGAGCGGATGCGGCTGGCCATCGTGAGCGCGCTCGCGGCCACGGACACCCTCGGCTTCAACGAGCTGAAGACGCTGATCGGCGCCACCGACGGCAATCTGAGCGTGCACGCGCGCAAGCTCGAGGAGGCCGGATACGTCACGACGACGAAGCGCTTCGAGGGGCGGGTGCCGAAGACGGAATTCAAGCTCACCGCGGCGGGCCGCCGCGCGCTCGAGCGCTACGTGGACCACATGGAGGCGCTCATCCGCGCGGTGCGGGAGCGTTGAGATATTTTTTTGCGAGGTAGCTTTGTAATGCAAAGTACTCGACACTCCCCCGGCACGGGGCTGCACGTCGCGATCGTGATGGACGGGAACGGACGCTGGGCCACCGCGCGCGGGCTCCCGCGACGGCGCGGCCACGAGGCGGGCGCGCGCGCGGTCCGGACCGCGGTCGAGGCGGCGGCGTCGCTCGGCGTCGACATGCTCACGCTCTACGCATTCTCTTCCGACAACTGGTAGCGGCCGCCCCGCGAGGTGGGCGCCCTGCTCGCGCTCTTCCGTCGCTACCTCGACGCGGAGCGCGCGCGGCTGAAGGACCAGGGAATCCGACTCTCCATCGTCGGCCGGCGCGATCGCATCCCGCTCTCGCTCCTCGCGGCGATCGAGCGCTGCGAGCACGAGACCGCGGCGGGCCGCGCGATGCACCTGCGCGTCGCCATCGACTATTCGGGGCGCGACGCGAGCCTCCACGCGGCGCGTCTCGCCGGCTCGGCGAACGTGACGCGCGAACGCTTCGCCGAGCTGCTCGGCGTCGTGCAGCATGGCGGGACGGCGCGAGACGTGGATCTGCTCATCCGCACGGGTGGGGAGAATCGCCTGAGCGATTTCCTGCTCTGGGAATGCGCGTACGCGGAGCTCTGGTTCACGCAGCGCGCGTGGCCCGACTTCAACGCGGAGGTGCTGCGGTCGGCGCTCGAGGAGTTCGGCGCGCGGGAGCGACGCTTCGGCGCGCTGCCGGCGGCGGCCGCGGGGTGACGCCCGTTGCGGCGGGACGGTCACGGGACGCATGTTCACGCCACTCCCGATGCCCTCGACTCCGCCGCGCTTCCCGCCTCTCCCTCTCGTCGGCCGACGCGAGGAGCTCTCGTTCCTCTCCGACGCCCTCGATCGCGCGAAGGCGGGGCGCGGCCGGACGATCGTCCTCGTGGGGGAGGGTGGAGTAGGCAAGTCGCGTCTGGCGACGATGGCGTCGGAGCACGCCGAGGGGCTCGGCTTCACCGTCGCGGTCGGGCGCGCGTATCCGGTGGAGACCGGGGTGCCGTACGCGCTCTTCGCCGACGCGCTCGTGCCGATCCTCACCGCGCTGGAGCCGGGGCAGCTGGCGATGCTCGCACGCGGCGCCGGCGGAGAGGTGGCGCGGCTCTTTCCCGCGCTCGCCCCCGAGGGGCGACCGCCGGAGCCCGCACGCGCCAGCCCCGCCGACGCGAAGGCGAGGCTGTTCTGGAGCTTCGCGCAGATGCTCTCGCGGATGGCGAGCCGCCGGCCGATGCTGCTCGTGCTCGAGAATCTGCAGTGGGCGGACGAGTCGTCGCTCGAGCTGCTTCACTTCGTCGCCCGGCAGATCGCGAAGGACCGCGTCCTCATCGTCGGCAACTACAACGCATCGCAGCGCGACGGACACCCCACGCTCGCGGCGACGGAGCGGTCGCTCGTGGCGTTAGGCGCTGCCGACGTGCTGACCATCGGAGCGCTCGAAGAGCGCGAGACCGACGAGCTGCTGCAGCGCACCTTCGACGCGCCGGCATCGGCGACGCGCGACTTCGCCCGGCGGCTGCACGCCTGGACCGGCGGGAATCCCTACTTCGTCGAGGAGACGCTCAAGGCGCTCGTCGCCGAGGGCGCGCTGCGCGAGGAGCGCGGGCGCTGGGTGGGCTGGGATCGCGAATCGTTCATCCTTCCGCCGACGATCCTCGATGCCCTGACGGCGCGACTGGGCAGGCTCACCACGCCGGCGCTCGCGGTCGCGGAGCTCGTCGCGGTGCTCGGCGCGGGAGCGACCCTGCCCGCGCTCGACGCGGTGAGCGGAGAGGGGCGAGAGGATCTCGCCGCGGCGCTCGCCGAGCTCCGCGCCGAACACGTCGTGGACGAGCGTGTCGAGGGTGGCGTGGCCCGGTACGACCTCTCGCACCCGCTTCTTCGCGAGGCGCTGCTCGCGAGGCTCGGGGCCGCGGGCACGAGAGTGCTTCACGAGAAGCTCGCGACCCGACTGGAGAAGCACTACGGTGCGCGCGCCGAGGAGCATGCCGACGAGCTCGCGGCGCATTTCGCGCGGGCCTCGTCGCCCAAGCTCGCGGCGCGTGCCACGAGATATCTCGGGATCGCCGGACGCAACGCGCTCGCGCTGCACGCGGACCGCGAGGCGGTGAACTACCTCGCGACCGCGCTCGACCTCTCGCGCCGCTCCGGGGACGGGGCCGAAAGCCGCGCCCTCTCGGTGGATCTCGCGCGCGCGCGTCAGCGGGTGGGTGACTCCGAGGGGGCGCGAGCGCTCTGGCTGGAGTTGCGTGACTCGGCGCGTGCGGCGAAGGACGTCGCCGGCGAGGCGGCGATCGAGCGAAGGCTCGGGCTGCTGGCGTACTGGAACGGGCGCTTCGCCGACGCGATCGAGCACCTCGACGCGGCGATCGTGGGAGGCGGGCGCGCGAAGGACAGCGACCTCGCGCTCCGCGCGTCGCTGGCGAAGGGGGTGTGTCTGGTCGAGCTGGGGCGACGCGGCGACGCGAAGGCGGTGCTCGACGAGGCGCTCGCGGCCGCGGAGCGCGCGGGCTCTCCGCAGCTCCTTGCCCGCGTGCATCGCGCGCTGCTGCTGCTCTACGCGTGGACGGGCCCCGCCGACCGCGCGCGCGTCCACGGCGCGGAAGCGCTGCGGTACGCGCGCGAGGCGAGAAATCCGGTGGTCGAGGCGACGGTGCACTGGGCGCTGGCTATGCTCGGCGGGTTGACGGGCAAGTCGCGGGAAGTCGCGGAGCATCTCGCCGAAACGAATCGCATAGCCGACGAGCTGCATTCGCCGATGCTCCGGGTGTGGGCGGGCGAGATCGAGATCGAGTACGCCTCGGGGACGGGGGACTGGGACGGCGCGATCGCGATCGCCGACCGGACGATCGCGCTGGCGCGATCGATGGGCCAGGGCTCGCTGCTGCCGCGCGTCCTGGTCTGGAGCGCGCTCGTCCACCTGGGGCGCGGGGACGTCGACCGCGCGCGGGGGATGATCGAGGAGGCCGAGCGGATGGGGCAGATCCCGGACGGCGACGGCGGCCGCAGATCCGATCTGCAGCGCCAGCTGCCCGGAATGGTGGGGCGAGTCGCGCTCGCGCTGGCCACCCGCGACTTTCCGGCGGCGCTGCACATCGGCGAGCGCGCGTTAGGCGTGGTGGAGCGGAGCGGCTACGTCGTGTGGGCGATCCACCGGCTGCTCCCGATGGTCGCCGAGGCGGCGCTCTGGGCGAGCGCGCTCGATCGCGCGCGGGCGCTGGGCGCGCGCCTTCGCGCGGACTCGGAGCGCGTGGGGCACGAGCTGGGGATCGCGTGGGCCGACGCCTGCGACGCGCTGGTCGACCTGCTCGAGGGGAACGCGCCGCACGCGGTGGCGCTGCTCCGCGCGTCCACCGAGCGGCTCGAAGCGATCCCGTTCGTGCCGGATGCCGCGCGGCTGCGGCGGCAGCTCGCGCGCGACCTCTCCGAAACGGGAGATCGCGAGGGCGCGGCGCGCGAGCTGCGCCGCGCGAACGACGTGTTCGCGAAGCTCGGCGCCCAGCCGGAGCTGG
>JABFXC010000086.1 GCA_013361935.1 Gemmatimonadaceae bacterium | reverse complement strand
AGCTTTGTCGGACGGCGCCGTGGCCAAGTGGTAAGGCGGCAGACTGCAAATCTGCTATTCGTCGGTTCGATTCCGACCGGCGCCTCTGACGCGTGTGTGGCATCGATGGGCGGATAGCAGCGGGGCGGGGCCAACTTGGCTCCGCCCCGTTCGTGTGCGTATCCGACCGAAGCCAGGGCCGAGCGCCAGCTGCCAGTCGTTGCTGATTCGTAACGAGGTCGTGGTCGAGCCCTGACGTGCGCGCCCGTGATTGCGCGCATGTACCCGAACCGACTCGCCGCGCGCCTGGCACTGCTCGCCACAGCCGTCGGCGGCGTGCTGCTGGTGGGATGGCCCCGCGCCGGCCCCAGGCCCGCCGCACCGCACCCAGCATTGTGGCCGCTCGACGCAGATGTGACGGGTCGCGTGCGCGCTATCGCCGCGCGGTTGCTGGACGAGCTCGACACGGCGCTCGCGCACGCCGAAGCAGTCGATGCGGCCAATGCGCGCGAATCGGCGCTCGACTCGGCGCGCCTGGCGTTCCGCCGGAGCGAGGCACTACTCGCGTTCTACGCGCCGGAGGTCCGACAACGGCTCAACTCCACCGAGGCCGACGAGGGCGATGACGATCCGGACGCCGGCCGACTGGCCGATCGCGGCTTCGCCCGTCTGCGCACGTTGGGCCAGACACGTTTGGCGCGCGACAGCGCGCGCGCCGAGCTGCGTAGGATGCGGGCTGCGCTGGCGAGAGCTCGCGCGACGTTCGCGCAGCTCGAGACGGGCGACGCACTCGTGCTCGAAGTGACGCGGCTCGAGGTCGCGCGCGTCAGCACGATCGGTATCACCGGTGCCGACGCTGCGCACCCACGCAGGGCGATGCGCGAATGTGCCGCCGCGATCGACGGCCTGCGTGGGCTCCTCGCGACGATGCGCATGGGCGCCGCGTCGCTCGACGCCCGACTCGACTCGGCCACGAAGTACCTCGGGCGGCATCAGGCCGTCGACACGTTCGACCGCTACGTCTTCCTCACGCGGTACGCCGCTCCGGTGTTCACCGAGCTCGCCGCGGCGCAGCAGCGCGCGCCGGGGCCGTCGCTTCCACTTCGCCGCGTCTGGCCACGTGCGGCGACGAACCCGCTCGACGGTCGCTCGCTCGACCCGATGGCATTCGCGCCACTCGACGCGCCCCGCTCCGACTCCACGCTGGTCTCGTTGGGCGCACGTCTCTTCCGCGACCCCGCGCTATCGGGAGACGGCCAGCGCTCGTGCGCGTCGTGCCACCAGCCAGCACGCGGCTTCACTGACGGCCTCGCGCGGGCGCAGCCCATCGCGGCGGCACTCGACGACGTCGGGGTCATGCGGCACACGCCGCGGCTCGCGTACGCGGGCTGGCAGCCTACGCAATTCGCCGACGGGCGCGCGGCGACGCTCGAGCGACAGGTCGACTTGGTGCTCGCGAGCCGCACGGAGATGCGCAGCTCGACGGAGGCCGCCGCCGGCCGGCTCGGTCTCGCGCCACGTGTCGTGCGTACCGCGCTCGCCGCCTACGTGCGCTCGTTGGGTCGCTTCGACGCGCCGTTCGACCGCGCCATGCGCGGCGACTCCATCGCGATGGGCTTGCCCGAGCGACGCGGATTCAACCTGTTCATGGGGCGGGCAGGGTGCGGAAGCTGTCACGTGCCGCCCCTGTTCAACGGCACCGCGCCGCCGGCCTTCGTCGCCTCGCCGCCGGAGGTGATCGGGGTCCCGTCTCGTGCCGGCGCGAGGGACGTCGATCCGGACTCGGGGCGCGCCGGCATCGACCGGTTGGCGGGCCACCTGCACGCGTTCACCACGCCAAGCCTGCGGAACGCGGCGCTCGGCGGGCCATACATGCACAACGGCGCGCTCCGCGATCTCGACGCGGTGCTCGACTTCTACGACCGCGGCGGCGCGGCGGGGCGGGGAGTACCGCTCCCGACGCAGACGCTCGACCCGCATCCGCTCCATCTGTCGCGCGCCGACCGCCACGACCTGGTGGCGTTCCTGCACGCTCTTGTCGACGGGCCATCTTACACCATGAACGGCCCGTCATCACTCCCGTAACCCTTCTCATGCGCATCTCCATTCCTGCCGTTGCACGAAGCATCGCCACCTTTGCCGCACTGTCTGCCCTCTCGGTGTTCACCGCGAGCTGCGACGCCGGCAGCACCACTCCACTCGCGGCGTCCGGCGACGTCACAAAGATCAACCACCTCGTCGTCATTTATCTCGAAAATCGCTCGTTCGACAACACGTACGGGGAGTTTCCCGGGGCTGACGGCCTCGGGGCGAGCGCGGGCGCGCAGAAGCAGGTCGACCCGAGCGGCGTGCCGTACGCCGTGCTGCCCCAGGCGAACGGCTCGAACGTGCCGACGACGCTGCCGAACGCGCCGTTCGACATCGCTCAATTCGTCCCGCCTGCGACCCCCACGCGTGACCTCGTGCACCGCTTCTATCAGGAGCAGCTGCAGATCGATGGCGGGAAGATGGACCGGTTCGCCGCGGTCAGCGACGCGCAGGGGCTGGTGATGGGCTACTACCACACGTCCACCCTGCCGCTCGCCGCGGAGGCGGCGAAATACACGCTCGCCGATCACTTCTTCCATTCCGCATTCGGCGGGTCGTTCCTCAACCACATCTTCCTCGTCAGTGCTGCGGCACCCGTGTTCCCCACTGCCCCGTCGACGATCGTGGCGAAGGTGGATGCCACCGGCGCGCTCGTGACGGACGGCGCCGTGACGCCGGACGGTTACGCTGTGAACACGTTGTTCACGGTGAACCAGCCGCACCCGGCCACCGCGCCGGCGGCGAACCTGGTGCCGAATCAGACGATGCCGACGATCGGCGATCGGCTGACGGAGAAGGGGATCAATTGGGCGTGGTATTCAGGCGGCTGGAACGACGCGCTGGCGGGCCATCCGGACCCGACGTTCCAATTCCATCACCAGCCGTTCGCGTACTTCGCCAACTACGCCGATGGCACGCCCGCGAAGACGGCCCACCTCAAGGACGAGGCGGAGTTCATCGCGGCCGCGCAGGCAGGAACGCTACCAGCCGTGTCGTTCGTGAAGCCGTTGGGGGCGAACAACGAGCATCCGGGCTACACTGACATCATCACGGGCGAAAACCATGCGTTGCAGCTCATCAACGCGGTGCGGAACGGTCCGAACTGGAAGGATGCGGCGATTATCATTACGTACGACGAGAACGGCGGGTTCTGGGATCACGTCGCTCCGCCGGTCGTGGACAGGTGGGGACCGGGGACGCGCGTGCCGACGCTCGTGATTTCGCCGTACGCGAGGAAGGGCTTCGTGGATCACACGACCTACGAGACGGCATCGATCCTGACGCTGATCGAGAAGCGCTTCGGCCTCGCTCCGCTCGGCACCCGCGATGCGAAGGCGGCGGACCTCACGGGCGCGTTCGACTTCACGCAGCCGTAGCAACGCAATGGGAGCGTGGGCGGGCAGCGGCTGTCGGCAGCGGCGATCCCGCTCCTGCAGATCAACACCATGCATCACTGCTCGCTTACCTCCCCAGCCAGTACGTCGCCTTCACGAGGAACACGTTGTCGGGCCGGTCGCCCAGCAGCGCGCGCGCATCCCGACGGAAGTCGAGATCGCCGAACTGATCGAACCCCGACCGCTGCTGCGTCCAGACGAAGAACATCGTCGAGCCCGGGCGGTACTCCCACCGCAACACCGCCGTGCCGCGTAGCGAGCGCGTCGTGAAGTTCGGGTCGCCGAAGCTGAATGCCGCCGCCGGTCCGGCACCATCGGGGTCCACGGTATACTGCCCGGTGGCCGCGCCCGCGTGATGACCCCGATGTCGCGCCCGTACTCCAGCTTCTCTCTCGTGCGCGGCCCGGCGAACTCCCGGAAGCGCTCGTAGTTCCCGGGTGGAGAAGAGACCGTCCGACGTCACCTCCCGATCGGGGCGCTGGAAGTAGTGCGTCGGCGAGCGCTGCGTGAGTGCCATTGCCTGCCGCGACCCGTGAACGTCCGACGCCATCAGCGTCCCGCGCCAGCGATAGACGCGATTGCTCCAGCTGTGACTCCAGTCCATCCCCACCGCGGTGGCATTGTCGCGGAGCCGGTTCCTGAGCACCGTGTCGCCTTCGAGCGAACGCACCGCCGAGGTGACGATGCCGCCGACAGTCGAGTGGCCAAGTGGTAAGGCGGCAGACTGCAAATCTGCTATTCGTCGGTTCGATTCCGACCGGCGCCTCTCGTAACATCCGGTATAGCA
>JABFXC010000177.1 GCA_013361935.1 Gemmatimonadaceae bacterium | reverse complement strand
GGGCGCGCGCGTCGCGATGCTCGCCCGGAGCGCCGAGGCGCTCCGTGACGCGGCGGGACCGTTAGGCGCGCTCGCCGTCCCCTGCGACGTCGCCGACGAGCAGGCGGTCGGACGCGCCCTCGGACGCGTCGCCTCCGAGCTCGGTGCTGCGGAGATCCTCGTCAACAACGCGGGGATCTTCCGGCTCGCGCCGGTCGAGCGCACCTCCGCGGCCGAGCTGCGCGAGACCCTCGAGACCAATCTCGTGGCGCCCTTCGTGCTCGCCCGCGCGCTGATCCCGGCGATGCGCGCCGCGGGACGCGGCCATCTCGTGACCATCGGCTCCATCGCCGACCGCGCGACCTTCCCGGAGAACGGCGCCTACGCGGCGAGCAAGTTCGGCGCGCGCGCGATGCATCAGGTGCTGCGCGAGGAGCTCCGCGGCACCGGCGTCCGCGCGACCCTCGTCTCCCCCGGGCCCGTCGACACTCCGCTCTGGGACGCGATCGGCCCCGACGAGCGCGAAGGGTTCACGCCCCGCGCGCGCATGCTCGCCGCGTCGGCCGTCGCCGAGGCGGTGCTCTTCGCGCTCGGGCGCGACGCCAGCGTCAACGTCGACGAGCTGCGCCTCTCGCGCGCCTGACCGCGGTGCACTCCGAGATCGTCGACACCCTGCGCTGCCTCGGCGCGCACGACGAGAGCTGGCTCGTCGCCGCCGCCGATCACACCGAGGACCGACACATCATGCGCGGTGTCCTCGGCTGCCCCGTCTGCCGCGCGCGCTACCCGATCGACGCGGGGGTCGCCGACTTCACCGAGGGGCGCGGAGCATCGTCCGCTGCCGCGACCGAAGGTCCTCCCTTCGAGGACGACGACGCGATGAAGCTCGCCGCGATGCTCGACCTCACCAGCGGTGGGGGCTACGTGCTGCTCCTCGGGCGCTGGGCACGTCTCGCTCACGCGCTGCGCGAGCTGGCCCCCGTGATGGTGATCGTCGCCAATCCGCCGGCCGGCGTCGAGATGGGGAACGGCGTGTCCGGGATCTCGATCGCGGACCGCGTTCCACTCGCCGCGGGCTCCGCGCGCGGCGTCGCGATAGACGTCGGCAGTTCGGCGCTTGCCGATTCGGCGATCGCCCGCGTGCGACCGGGCGGCCGCGTCGTCGGCGAAGCCGAGGTCGAGCTTCCCGCCGGCGTCGAGCTCCTCGCGCGCGACGAGCGGCATTGGGTGGGTGCGCGGCGAGGCGGCGGACCCCTCCTAAGGCTCGTGCGGGGATCGGCGCCGCCGGCAACGTCCACCTGATGCGAGAGAGGCGCGGAGCGATCGCTCCGCGCCTCTCTCCGTTCGGCAGGGGGCCTTACGGGTTGACCTTTCCGGCCGCCTCGGCCATCGCCTTCTTGTGCCACACGGAGCTCGGGACGACCGCGGTCGTACCCCCGCTCGGAGGCGGCGCGAAGACCAGCGAGCCGCCGGCCGCGCTCGCGGTGATCACGATCGGCCTCCCGGCAGCGAACGCTGCTCCCAGCTGCCCCATGTCCGCCGATCCGCCGGTCGGCGTCAGCGTGAGAAGGCCGTCGCGGTAGATCACCGTTCCGGAGATCATCACCGCAGGGCGCGATGGATAGCTCGCGTTGATCGCGAAGTTCGTGGGTTGCAGCGACATCTCGACGTTGTTCGCCCCCGCGAACGCCGTCGAGTCGGGGGTCGCGAGCACCCAGTCACCGTAGATGCTCGTGCTCCGCGGCTCGCTGTGCGCCGGCGGCGCGTCCTTGATCCCGAACGTCTTGCGTATCGTCCCACATCCCGCGAGTGCCACCACGATGGCGGCCACAGCGGTTAGTCTGCGCATTGGATCTCCTTGCCTGTTCGGCGCGGAGAAAGTGCAGAGAGCATGCCCGAGGGAGGGGATCGGGGGTCGGGGGTCAGCCTCCAGGGGTCAGGGGTCAGGGGTCGGCGCTTTCACCCGACCCCTGACCCCTGACCGCCGATCCCTTCCTCGTACATCGACTCGATCACGTCCCGGTACCGCTGCTCGACGATCTTCCGCCGCACCTTGAGCGTCGGCGTCATCTCCCCGTGCTCGACGGTCAGGTCCCGATCGAGAAGGGCGATCTTCTTCGGCTGCTCGAAGTTCGCGAGCGACGACGTCCGGCCGAGAACCTCCTTCTCCATCTTCGCCTGCACGATCGGCATCGCGATCAGCTGGCGATGGTCGTTGTACATCAGGTTCTTGTACTTCGCCCACTTCTCGAGCTGCTCGAAGTTCGGCACGATCAGCATGCTCGGGAACTTGCGCTTGTCGCCGAGCATGATCGCCTGACTCACGTACTTGTTGGTCTTCACCATGTTCTCGATCGGCTGCGGCGCGACCTTCTTGCCCCCCGCGGTCACGATCAGGTCCTTCTTGCGGTCGGTGATCGCGAGGAACCCGTCGCGCAGCTCGCCGATGTCGCCGGTGTGGAACCACCCCTCGGCGTCGATCGCGTCGCGCGTCGCCTCCGGCTTGTTCCAGTAGCCTTTCATCACGTGCGGGCCGCGGGTGACGATCTCGCCGTCGCCCGCGATCGCGACCTCGACGCCCGGGATCGGCCGGCCGACGGTGCCGATGCGGAACTCCGAGGGCGTGTTGCAGCAGATCACCGGCGACGTCTCCGTCAGCCCGTAGCCCTCGAGGATCGTCAGACCCGCCGCGTAGAAGAACTTGTTGATCTCCGGCGAGAGCGGCGCGCCACCCGACACGAAGTAGCGCAGCCGTCCCCCCGTGCGCGCCTTCAGCTTCGAGAACACCAGCTTCTGCGCGACGCGGTACTGGAGCGCGAGGAAGGGATTCGGCCTGCGTCCGGCGAGCACGACGTCGGCCCACCGCTCCGCGGCGCGGCGCGCCCAGAAGAAGATCCGCTTCTTGACCGCGCCGCCGGCGAGCGCGTTCTCCAGCACGCGCGCGTACATCTTCTCGTAGAGGCGCGGCACCGACGCGACGATCGTCGGCTTCACCTCCTGCATGTTCACCGGCACCGTGTCCATCGACTCGGCGTACGCGATCGTCGTTCCGGTGTGCATCATCGTGAAGTGCCCGACCATCCGCTCGAACACGTGCGAGAGCGGGAGGAAGCTCAGCGCGAGATTGGACGCCCCCGCAAGAAAGGCGACGTCCAGCCGCAGCACCGCCGAGAGCACGTTCGAGTAGAAGTTGTCGTGGGTGAGCATCACCCCCTTCGGCTCGCCCGTCGTGCCCGAGGTGTAGATCAGCGTCGCCACGTCGTCGGGCTGCGCGCGCATCGCATCGGCGCGGTACGCGGCCATGCTCTCCGCCGTCTCTCCCTCCGCGCCGCGCGCCTCGAGCTCGGCGATCGTCATGTCCGCGCCCGCCGGACGCGGGGAGGTGAAGGAGATGACGTGCTTCACCGACGGCACGTCCTTTCGCGCCTCCGCGACCTTCGCCGCCTGCGCCGCCGTGGAGACGAACACGGCGGCCGCGCCGGAGTCGCGCAGGATGTACGCGATCTGGTCCGGCGGGAGGTTCGGGTACAGCGCCACGTCGATGACGCCCGACGTCAGGCAGGCATAGTCGGCGATCGCCCATTCGGGACGGTTCTCCGAGAGGATGCCGACCCGGTCGCCCGGCTGCACGCCGATCGCGCGCAGCCCGCGTCCGCAGCGCGCGACGCGCTCGAGGAGGGTGCGGTGGCTGATCGGCTTCCACTCCCCGCCGGTCTTGTGGAGCAGCGCGTCCGGGCGGTCGTGCTTCTCGACCGCGCCGTAGAAGAGCTGGGGAATCGTTCCCGGCTGACCGACGCGCGGGCCGCCCGACGTGATCGGTCCCAGCGCCGCCGCCGCGGCGAGCGCGCCCTGGGCGCGTGATGCGGGTGTGGTCTCAGGCATGCCCTATCATACGGCGAGTGGCGCGGCGGTCGCCAGCACCACGCGCGGGCAGCTAGCGCGGGCGTCCGGTCAGAATTACCAGCAGCGAGGCGGGGCTTCCCGCGACCTGGCCGTTCCTGTAGTACGCACGCGCCTCGACCGTGATCGTGTCGCGGATGAGCGAGTCTCCCGGCGCGACTGGCTTCCCGAGCGGAAAGAGCGATTGCCGTACGCGGAGTTGGCGGGAGGCGAGCCCCGTCGCATCGGTGGTGTCGACCTCGGATCGGCGCCCCCCGCCGGCAGTCAACATCACGTAGGAGGTATCCGTCGCGGCGCTCGCCGGGCTCACGATGCGGAAACGCACCCGATAGTGGGGCACCACGGTGTCGCCGGCGATTCCGTCGGTCGCGTGCAGCAGGCGCACGGAGACCGCGGGCGTCGTGGTCAGGGAGTCCGAGGGGAGAAAACGGAGGCGCAGCGTGACGACGCTGTCGACCTTCTTCATCAGGTCCGGCCTGCGCGTGACGTAGAGCGTCTCCGCGACCGACTGCAGCCCGCCGACCTGCGCGTAGACGCGGAAGCTCCGCGTCGCGTCGGTGGGCGCGCTCGACGCCGTCACGAGGCCGGTGATCGAGTCGACCGTGACCGGGGGCGGGAGCGTATCGGCGGCGTTGCGCGCGAGGTAGTAGCGGACCGGCGCGCCGCGAATCGTGTCGCCCTTCACGTTGAAGGCGATCGCCTGCAGCGGCGCGACGTTCCCCAGCGAATCGCGCATCTCGTCGCCGAGCACCACCGAGGGCGACGCCGCCGGCCGAAACTCCACCGAGAACGGCGTGTTCGGATCGGAGGGCAGATCGGTGCACGACACGCCCGCGAGCAGCGCGAGGGCGAGAACTCCAGCGCGTCGCTTCATCCCATCCGCTCCCGGAGCACGTCCGCCAGATCGAGATACGCGGCCGACGCGGGATCGTTCGGGTCGCGCAGCACCACCGGCTGCCCCGCCGCCGACGCCTCCACCACCGCGGCCGTGCGCGGCACCTCCCGCTCGAACACGAGATCCTCGGGCAGGCTCGCGCGCACGTACTCGGCCACGCGCTCGCTCATCGGATTCTCCGGCTCGTGCATCGTCAGCAGCATCCCCTCGAGCGCCAGCTCCTCGTTCACCGCGACGATGTCCTGCAGCCCGCGCAGGATCTGCGGCGTCGTCTGCAGCGCGAGGGGCTCGCACTGCAGCGGGACGATCGCGTGCGCGCTCGCCTCGAGCACGCGCCGCACGATCGCGCCGAGTCCCGGCGGCGTATCGACGATCACCAGGTCCGCACGGCCGGCCAGCTCGTCGAACAGCTCGTCGAGGACGCCCGGCGTCGTGATCTGCCGCTGAAAGTCCGCGTGGTCCCCGCGGTCGGCGATCGCGCCGGCGAGCAGCACGCGCAGCGAGGCGAGCGGGGTGGGGAGGAGCACCTCCTGCAGCGCCCGATCACCCGAGAGGTACTCCGTGATCCCCGGCGTCGGCTGTCCGGGGCGCAGCCCGATCCCGTAGCGCACCGACCCTTGCGGGTCGACGTCGACGAGGATCGTCCGCACTCCGCGGCGCGCGAAGGCGGCGGCGAGGTTCACCGCCGTGGTGGTCTTGCCGACTCCTCCCTTCTGGCTGACGATCGCGAGGACCTTGCCCGCGCTCATTCCAGCTCGCCCGCGGAATCGGCGCCCGACTGGATCAGCTCGAGCGTCTCGCGGGCGTGACGCACCCATCGGCCGGTGTCGACGCCGTCCGGAGGCTGCGAGAGAAACGCCTCGAGGTGCCGCGAGGCGCCCATCGAATCGCCGCGCTTGAGAAGCAGGAAGGCGAGCCCGTAATGCGATCCCGAGAGCGCGGGGTCGAGCTCGAGCGCCCGCCGATAGCTGCGGATCGCCTCCTCGAGTCGTCCCGTCTTCGAGAAGGCGATCGCCATGTTCTGCAGGATCTTCGGGTCGTTCGGGTGGTCGCGCAGCGCGAGCCGGTAGGAGGTCAGCGCCGCGTCGAAGTCGCCCTGGCGTTCCAGGGCGAGCGCCTCGCTCAGGTAGTCGACGCGCTGGGGCTTCGAATCGCGCTTCGAGTTACCGCCCGTGAGGCGGTTCCACCAGGACATGCGGTCGGGTTCGGCGGAAAGGGGAGGGGACGGCGGCACCGCCTCCCCGGGTGCAACCTGCGCGCCGGTGGCGGCTACAGGCAGCAAGCTATGGGGGAAGCACGGTCCGAGCAACCGCGCCCAACCTCCCCTCCCGCACCCCCCAAGGTCGTGCATCACGCATCCCGCAGGGTCGTGTATCACCCATCCGGAAGATCCCGCATCGTGCCGTATCGCGCATCGCGCATCGTGCCGCATCGCGCATCGTGCATCGCGCCTGGTCGTGCATCGCGCCTCGTGCAGCCCGAAGTTTCCCTCATCCCCCATCACCGCGCCGCCCTTTCCCGCCCCCCGTCCCGCCCAGTAGCTTCACCTCATGTCCCCACGTCGCTACACCGTCGATCAGACGAAGGGCGTCCTCGACGTCGAATGGCCGCTCTTCGGCGAGATGGCGCGAGCCCTCGCGCTCAAGGTGGCGCGCGAGTTCGACCCCGAGATCATCGTCGGGATCGCGACGTCGGGGGTGATTCCGGGCGCGGTGATCGCCGCGATCCACGGACGGGAGTTCCGCGCGATGACCATCAGTCGTCGCGGCGACGAGGAGGCGGTCCGCGCCACTCCGCACGTCCTCGGCAGCGTCCCGCCGCAGGTGCGCGGCCGGCGCGTGCTCGTCGTCGACGAGACCTGCGACTCGGGCGACACGATCCGCCTCGCGATCAGCGCCTGCGTCAACGCCGGCGCCGCGGAGGTGCGCACCGCGGTGTGCTTCCGCACCGGTCCCTACGAGCCCGACTTCCACGCCCTCGCCACCGAGAGCACCATCGTGCTTCCCTGGGACCGCGAGATCCTCATCGACGGCGAGCTCGTTCCCAACCCGCTCTACGCCGACGCGCAGAAGGCGCTCTCGCCGTACCGGTAACGGCGGGGGCCAGGGGCCAGGTGTCAGGAACCGCGGTTGCCGCCGTTCCTCCCGCCTGGCCCCTGGCCCCTGAAGCCCTCCGCTACTCGACTTCGCCTAACGCGACCTCGTACCCCTCGCCGCGGCCCATCGTCTCGTAGACGTGCTCCATCACCTCGGCGTTGCCGATGAGGAAGCGGCAGCGGTTCGCGCCGGCGGAGCGGCACTCGACCTCGAGCACCGCGAGCGGCGCGTCGGCGATCCGGCCGAAGAAGTCGGCGAACATCCCCGTCGTGAAGTGGCAGGCCGGATGATCCATTCCGCTCGCCGGATCCGCCTCGCCCCAGTCGCGTGAGTCGAGCGTCGCGACCGCGTTGCGCAGCGACCCGACCGCCAGCGACCCCCATCCCGCCTCGCCGAAGAACGCGGTCGCCATCTCCTCGAACCGCTCGAGCGGCAGCGACTCCGGCTCCTTCTCCCCGCGCGCCGTGAGCCAGCCGCGAAACGCCGCGAAGAGCGTCTCGCCCCCGGCGTAGCCCGCTTCCTGGAGATATCCCGCCGCCGCCGGCCCCGCGTCGCGATAGAGCGCCGCGCGCAGCGCCGCGAGCGCCGGTCGTGGCAGGCCGAGCATCCCGTTGTTGACGAGTTCCATGGGCACTGCGATCGGATTGATGGATGAGCCCCGCCCGGGAGCGCCGCCAGACAGCCGCCTTACCCCCCGTACTCCCGTGCTCCCGTACTCCCGTGCTCCCGTGCTCCCGTGCTCCCGTACTCCCGTACTCCCGTACTCCCGTACTCTCTTACTCTCCCGCCCTCCGCCTCAGCTCCGCCTCGTCGATCGTCTCGACGCCGAGCTGGCGCGCCTTGTCCAGCTTGCTCCCCGCGTCCTCGCCGACGACCACGAAGCTCGTCGCCTTCGACACGCCGCTCGTCACTCGCCCCCCCGCACGCTCGACCAGCTGCGTCGCTTCGCCGCGCGAGAGGCTCGGAAGAGTCCCGGTAATGACGACCGTCTTCCCCTTCAGGGCACCGTCCGCGGCGACCTGCACCGGCTCGGTGAGGTTCAGCCCGAGGTCGCGCAGCTTCTCGACGAGCGCGCGCGAGGTCGGATCCGCGAAGTACGAGGATACCGCGTGCGCGATGATCTCGCCCACCCCTCGCACCTCCAGGATGTCGTCCGCGGTCGCGCTCATCAGGCGATCCATCGTGCCGAAGTGCCGCGCGAGCAGCTGCGCCGACTGCTCGCCGACGTGCCGCACGCCGAGCGCGTTGAGCAGCCGCGAGAGCGGCAGCTTCTTCGACTCCTCGATCGCCGCGACGAGGTTCTCCGCGCTCTTCTCCGCGAAGCGCTCGAGCTTCACGAGGTCGTCCACCGTCAGGCGGTAGATGTCCGCCGCGTCGTGGACGAGGCCAGCGTCGATCATCTGTTCGATGCGCGCGTAGGAGAGCCCGCGGATGTCCATCGCCCCACGCGACGCGAAGTGGACGAGCCCCTCGAGCTGCCGACCCGGACACGCGACGTTGCTGCAGTACAGCGCAACCTCGTCCTCGTCGCGCTCGACGGGAGTTCCGCAGCGCGGACACTTCTTCGGCGGGTGGACGACGCGCGGCGGGTTCGCCGGATCGCGCTTTTCCGGCACCGGCCCGATCACCTGCGGGATCACCTCGCCCGCGCGCTTCACGAGCACGACGTCGCCGACGCGCAGATCCTTGTTCCGCACCAGGTCGAAGTTGTGCAGCGTCGCGAGCTTCACCACCGCACCCCCGATCTCCACCGGCTCGAGGATCGCGAACGGGTTGAGCACCCCCGTGCGTCCGACGTTCACCTGAATGTCGAGCAGCCGGGTCTCGGCGATGTCGGGGGCGAACTTGCGCGCGATCGCCCACCGCGGCTCGCGTCCGACGACCCCGAGCTCGTCCTGCGCCCGAAGATCGTCCACCTTGACCACCGCCCCGTCGATCGCGAAGTCGAGCGATGCGCGCGTCTGGTTCTCCACGCGCGACGCCCATGCGTGCACCTCGGCGAGCGTCGCGCAGCGCTCGCGGTGGGGCGCGACGGGAATTCCCCACGACGCGAGCAGCTCGAGCAGCTCCCACTGCGTCCGCACCGGCGGCCGTTCACCGTCGGGGAGCGCGATCGCGTAGCCGAAGAAGCTGAGCGGTCGCTGCGCGGTGATCGCCGGGTCGAGCTGGCGAAGACTTCCCGCCGCCGAGTTGCGCGGGTTCGCGTACACCGGCTCCTCGTTCTTCACCCGCTCCGCGTTCATGGCCTCGAAGCCCGAGAAGGTCATGTACACCTCCCCGCGGATCTCGAGCAGCGGCGGGTGGCCGGTGCCGCGAAGCCGCAGCGGGATCTCGCGGATGGTGCGCAGGTTCGCCGTCACCACCTCGCCGACGGTGCCGTTGCCGCGCGTCGTCCCCGTTTCGAAGACACCGTCGCGATAGGTGAGGCTCACCGCCGCGCCGTCGATCTTCAGCTCCGCCGTGTACCCCGCGGCGACGGCGGCCTCGCCGGCGAGGCGGCAGATCTTCCGCTCCCAGTCGCTCAGCTCTTCCTCGTTGAACGCGTTCCCGAGCGAGAGCATCGCGACCAGGTGCGCGTGCTTCGCGAGCTGCGTCGCCGGCTCCGCGCCCACGCGCTGCGTCGGCGAGTCCGGCGCGCGGAGAATCGGGAACCGTTCCTCGAGATCGCGGAGCTCGCGGAAGAGAAGGTCGTATTGTTTGTCGGTGATCGTCGGGCGATCGAGCACGTAGTACTCGTAGTTCGCCTGCTCGATCTCCTGGCGGAGCGCCGCTGCCCGCGCGGCCGCTTCGGCTGGTGCGTCCGTCATGGCGGGAATATACGGAACGAGGGGCAGGACGAGGAGCAGAACGACGGGCAGGATGAGGGGCAGAATGAGGGGCAGGATGAGGAGGGGGAATGTGGAAGATGACGGAGCGAGCTTCCTCATCATTCCACATCTCTTACCCTCGACCTGCCCCTCATCCCACTTCTATCCCTCAGCCTCTTTCTCGAGCACTTGCATCGTCACGGTCACCAGCCGCTCCAGCTCCTCGTCGCTCGCCTTCGGCAGGAGTGTCTCCGCCCACATGTGGTCCTCGGTCCGCGTGTACCGGTCGAGGAGCCGGCGGATGAAGGCGATCATCGCGATGCGCTGCATCTCGCCGCGGCGCTGCGCCTTGTTCACGTCCTGCGTGTCGCGGATCAGCGACTCGAAGCGGTAGGAGTTGCGCAGCGCCTTCGCCGTGAGCGAAGCGATGACCTGGCAGAAGCGGACGTCGCTGTCGCTGAAGGCGGCGGCGTCGCGCTCGGTGCGCAGGAAGATCGCGCCGATGATCGTGCCCTGCGCGCGGATCGGCACGACGACGATCGAGCGGACGTTCCGCAGGTGGAGCTGGTCGCGCACGCTGCGGAGCATCGGGTCCGTCGCCGCGTCGGGGATGAACACCGTCTCGCCGCTCTCGAACGCGCGCTTGAGCTCCGGATACCGCGACAGGTCGACGACCAGGTTGCGGATCGTCGGGTCCTCGTAGCTCGCGACGAGGCGGACCTCTTCCTTCTCTCCGCTGAGGAAGATCGAGCAGCGATCGAGGCCGAACGACTCGCCGAGCTTCCGGGCGATCGTCTGCAGGATGTCGACGAAGTGCAGCGAGGAGGCGATCTCCTGCTGGATGTCGACGATCGCTACGAGGTGGTCACGCTCCCGCTGGAGCTCCGCGATCCTCGCCTCGAGGCGCGCGATCTCCGAGTGCTGTGGGGAGGGCGCTGGAGGTGACGTCGGCGTCGGCGGTTGCTCCATCGGCGGTCTCGAGGTGCGCGTTGAATTCGTCGCTGGCGAAGCGGACCACCTTGTTGCGCCCCGTCTCCTTCGCGACGTAGAGCGCGTCGTCCGCCGTCTTGACCAGCATCTCGTAATGCGAGATGGCGGGGTGCGGCCAACCGGCGACCCCGAAGCTGGCCGTCCGCTTCAGGCTTCCGCCGTCGAAGGTAAAGGTATGTTCCTCGACCGCTTTGCGCACCCGCTCGGCGAAGGTCACCCCCGCGTCGAGCACCGTTCCCGGAAGGAGGATGATGAACTCCTCGCCCCCGTACCGTCCGATCTTGTCGATCTCCCGCGCCTCCGCCTCGAGGATCCGCGCGAACTGCTTGAGCACCGCGTCGCCCGCCTGGTGCCCGTAGGTGTCGTTGACGCTCTTGAACTTGTCGAGGTCGCACATCACGCACGATAGCGGCTCGTTGAGCCGAATGCTGTGCTCGAACATCTCGTGCAGCCGCTCTTCGATGAACCGCCGGTTCCGCAGCCCGGTGAGACCGTCGGTCTGAGACATGTAGAGAAGCTGCCCGTTGAGCTTCGCGAGCTCCCCGTTCAGCTGCTCGAGCTCCTCCGTGCGCGCCTCGAGCTCGTCCTGCAGCCGCTTGATGCGGAGCATCGACTTGACGCGCGCGCCGAGCTCGGCGAACTCGATGGGCTTCGTGATGTAGTCGTCGGCGCCGGCGCCGAGCCCGGCCACCTTGTGCTCCGGCGCGTCGAGCGCCGTCTGCATGATGATCGGGATGAAGGGAAGCTCCTTGTTCTCCTTCACGCGGCGCGCGACCTCGGTCCCGTCGATCGTCGGCATCATGACGTCGAGCAGCACGAGGTCGGGCGGGTCCTGCTCGATCATCCGGAGCGCGACATCCCCGTCCGAAGCGCTGGAGGTTCGATATCCCCAGGCCTCGAGACGGGTCTGCAGCAGATCGACGTTGTCCTCGTGATCGTCGACGATGAGGATGCGCGCGACGCGCTCCTCGGATCGCGACTGCGCCGACCCTTCGCGGGCCGACGACCCTTCCTCAGGCGGCATTGCCGGTGCCGAGGAAGCGCTGCACCTCGGCGACCACCGCGCGCGGCTCGCAGGGCTTCGCGAGGTACCCGTCGCAGCCCACTTCCATCGCCTTCTCCCGGTCCGACGCGAGCGCGTGCGCCGTCAGCGCGATGATCGGGATCGATCGCGTCTGCGGATCGTGCTTCAGTACCTGCGTCGCTTCCCACCCGTCGATGATCGGGATGGAGATGTCCATCAGGATCAGGTCCGGGTGCTCGCTGCGCGCCTTGGAGATCCCTTCCTCACCGTTCAACGCCTCCGTCACCTTGTAGCCGAAATGACGAAGAATCGTGGAATAGACGATGCGGTTGTCTTCGTTGTCCTCGACGAGGAGAACGGTCTTCCCATTGGGGGTCATGCCAGTCCTCGCGCTGCTCGCGCGCGAGGAGGACGTCTCCCCGCCTGGATCGGCGAGCGCAGCAGTGTCGTGTGATGTCACGGAATTGGCCCGATCTGGCCGCAGCATACGCGAAAACGTCTCCCGGAACCTGAACGGGGGACGGCCGAACTACGATTGACGGCCATAGAAGCAAGATTCTTACCACCCAGGAGAGACACCCGTCCGATGTCCTACGCCCCGAATCCGACCCGCCTCCGCTCCGCCACCCGGGAATCCGCCGGAGCCCGCAACGCGGGCCGCGATCGCCTGACCTCCACGGAGTCGCGCCCGCGGCGCGGGAACGGCGGAAGTACGCCGCCGAAGCCCCCTCGCGGCCGCTCGTATGAGGAAGCCCGCGACTGGGGGCAGATCGCGCTCGTCGCGGGAGGGATCGCCGCGGGCGCCGCGATCGGCGCCGGGGTCGCCCTGCTCTTCACCGCGGAGACCGGCCCCGAGCGCCGCGCCGGCATCGCCAGGCGCGCCCGCCGCTTCGGCCACGACGCCGAGCAGAAGTGGGAAGATCTCGCCTTCGAGCTCAAGGAGGCGGCCCGCGCCGCCCGCGACAAGCTCCGCCTCCGCCGCGCCCGCAAGCACACCGCCGCCGGCGACGACGAGACCGACGCGGACGATTGACCAGAATTGAAGGGGCCAGGGGCCAGGCGGAAGGAACGGCGTCAACTGCCGTCAACGCGGTTCCTGACGCCTGGCCCCTGGCCCCCGCAGTTCAGAGCTCCGCGAGACCCTTCTTCGCGCGCTCCTTGTAGAAGCGGTCGTTGTAGTCCGTCGCTGGCAGGCTGAGCACCTTCTGAAATTCCTCGCGCGCTCTGGCCTTGTCGTCGGTGTCGCGGTAAATCTCCGCCAGATCGATGTGGTGCGAGATGCGCGACGGCTCTACGGCCACCGCCTGCTCCATGTACTTCACCGCGTTGTCCCAGTTCGCCGAGCCGAACACCTGACCACCGAGCACATTCTTCGCGATCCAGCGCGTGGGGCCGTTCAGCCGCATGACCTCAGCGTTCCACATCCCCATCACGTGCAGAGCACCGGGATGCTTTGGATCGGCCTTCAGCGCGTCGAGCGCGTGGGCGCGGACTTCGGTGGCGTACTTCACCCGGTCGCGCGGACCGAGAGTGAGCGCGCGGCGCCCGAGCGCTCGCGCCAGCTGGAAGTGCCCCTCCGCGCCCCGCGGGTCGACCTCGAGCGCGCGACGCGCGTACTGCTCTCCCTTCGCGAACAGCGCCGTGCGCGTGTCCTTGTTTCCCTCGAACTCGCCGACGTCCACCGCGTCGCGCGACGCGCGATTCAGCGCGTCGTAGTTCTTCGGGTCGATCGCGATCGCTGCCTCGTAGTGCTTCAGGGCGCCCGCGGGATCCATCGCCGCGTGCAGGGAGTCGCCCATCGCGACATGCTGCGCGGCGCTCTGCGCGGAGGCGGGAAGCGCGACCATGAGCGACGCGAGCGCGACGGGAAGCAGGCGCTGCGTGACCGAACGTATGGCGAGAGACATGCGAGCCTCGGCGAGGGGCTGGGAGCGCGTGAAGCGCGAGTGAGCGAAGCGACGGGATGGGCCGCGATCGTCCGCGGCACGGCCGGGTCCGGCCGCCGTCATCATAGGTCTACCCCCGAGCGCGGTCAATGTTGGCGCAGCGCCTGATCGAGCGGAAGCGCGACGGGGGTCGCATCGAGGTCGGCGAGTGGCGCGCCCTCATGAACGCCTACGCCGCGAGCCACATCCCCGACTACCAGATGGCCGCGCTCGCGATGGCCATCTTCCTCCGCGGCCTCGATCGCGAAGAGACCAGCGCCCTCACCGACGCGATGCTGAAGAGCGGCGCCGCGCTCGATTTCTCCGCCCTCGGCCGGCCGTGCGTCGACAAGCATTCCACCGGGGGCGTCGGCGACAAGGTCTCCATCGTCCTCGCCCCCCTCGTCGCGGTCTGCGGGGTCGGCGTGCCGATGATGTCCGGACGTGGGCTCGGACACACCGGCGGCACCCTCGACAAGCTCGAATCGATCCCCGGCTTCCGCACCGACCTCACCCTCGCCGAGGCGAAGGCCCAGGTCGAACGGATCGGCTGCGCGCTCATCGGGCAGACGGGAGAGATCGCCCCGGCCGACCGGAAGCTCTACGCGCTTCGCGACGCGACCGCCACCGTCGAGTCCATCCCCCTCATCTCGGCGAGCATCATGAGCAAGAAGCTCGCGGAGGGACTCTCCGGCCTCGTGCTCGACGTCAAGCGGGGCTCCGGCGCCTTCCTCCCCGAGCTCGAGCGCGGGCTCGACCTCGCCCGCACGATGATCGAGCTCGGTGCCGATCGCGGCTGCCCGACCGTCGCGCTGGTCACGGCGATGGACCGGCCGTTAGGCAGGGCCTGCGGCAACGCCCTCGAGATCGAGGAGTCGATGCTCGCGCTGCGAGGCGAGGGGCCTCCCGATCTGATGGAAGTCACCTATGCCCTCGGCGCCGAGATGCTCGTCCTTGGCGGCATCGCCGCCGACATCGACTCGGCGCGCCGCGAGCTGGAGAAGGCCATCGGGACGGGCCGCGCCGCCGAAAAGATGCAGGAGATCATAGAAGCGCAGGGCGGTAACCCGGGAGTGGTGGACGACCCCGCCGTGCTTCCCCAGGCGTCGCACGTCGAGCTGTTCACGGCGCCGCGTCGCGGATTCGTCGCGAAGGTCGAGCCCCGCGCCATCGGTCGCGGCATCATCGCTCTCGGGGGCGGCCGCACGCGGATCGAGGACGTCGTCGATCCGAGCGTCGGCTTCGTCATCACCGCCAAACCCGGCGACTGGGTCGACGTCGGCGAGCCCCTCGCCACGGTGTTCGCGAGCGACCGCGCCGGCATCGACTCCGGCCGCGCTACCCTGCGATCCGCCATCGTCATCGCCGACGAAGCCGACCCCCCGCTGCCCCTCGTGTCGCACCGGGTGACGCAGGCGGGGGTCGAGCGGTACCAGCAGGACTAGGGGCCAGGGACCAGGGACTAGGGGCCGGGGGCCAGCCGCCAGGAGGAAGGAACGGCGTCAACCGCAGTTCCCTACGCCTGGCCGCTGCGCCCCCAAAAAGAATCCCTTGACAGCCGCGCCTGGATGCTAAATACTTAGCATAGTGCTAATTTTTTAGCAGACACCCGCACGTCGAGGGACCGCATGAACGGACTGCCCGACCTCAGTCGCCGCGAGCGACAGATCATGAGCGTCATCCACCGCCTCGGCCGCGCCACCGCCGCCGAAGTGCTCGGCGAGCTCCAGGACCCGCCCAGCTACTCCGCCGTCCGCGCGATGCTTCGCATCCTCGAGGAGAAGGGACAGCTCCGGCACGAGCAGGACGGCCCGCGCTACGTCTATTTCACCACCGTCCCCGTCGATCGCGCCGGACGCTCTGCGCTGCGCGACGTCGTCGCGACCTTCTTTGCCGGGTCGGCGGAGGAAGCCGTCGCGACGCTCATCGACATGAACGAACGCAAGCTCACCGGCGAGGAGCTCGATCGCCTCGCCCAGCTCATCGATCGCGCGCGCGAGGAGGGACGCTGACATGTCGAGGATCTTCGAGTTCGCCGGAACGCTTACGTCGTCCTCGTTCGCCGCGACCGCGCTCGACGTGGCCGTGAAGGTGTCGATTCTGCTCGCGATCGCGGTCATCGCGACGCGCGCGCTCCGCGGCGCGTCGGCGGCGCTGCGCCACTCGCTCTGGAGCGCCGCGATCGCCGCGACGCTCGTCGTTCCCGTGTTCGTGCTCGCGCTGCCGAGCTGGCACCTTCCCGTGCCCGGCGCGGAGGCCGCGCGTGCGCTCGCCGGCCGCCTGTCGCGCGCGGTGGAGAACGATCCCGCCCGCGACGAGCTCTCCGCCTCGCGCCGCTCCGCGACCGTCACTCCCGAGGGCGGCGTGAGCGCGACGGTGGACGTGAACGGGGCCGCCGATGAAAAGACCACGCTCGCCGCGGCCGCTGCCGCCGTCACCGACCTTCCGACCGCGGCACCGGTCAAGGTCACGATCGTCGGCCAGCGCGACCGCCTCCCGCTCATCGTGCTCTCGGTCTGGGCGTTCGGCTGCATCGCGGCCCTCGTCCCGCTCTTCCTCGGCGCGCTCCAGCTTCGCGGCATCGGACGGCGCGCGCGCGACATCGAAAGCGACGCGCTCGACGACTACGCCTCGCGCCTCGCGCGCTCGCTCGGCATCCGACGCGTCGTGCGCATCGTGGAGGGGAGCGGCACCGAGACGCCGATGACGTGGGGCGTCCTGCGTCCGGTGGTGCTCGTCCCTCGCGGCTTCGAGAGCTGGCCCGAGTCGCGCCAGCGCGACGTCCTCCTGCACGAGCTCGCGCACGTCGCGCGCTACGTTTGCCTGACGCAGCATCTCGCGCGTGCAGTCTGCGCGCTTGACTGGTA
>JABFXC010000206.1 GCA_013361935.1 Gemmatimonadaceae bacterium | reverse complement strand
GCTCCGCGACTACGCGCACACTCCCGACGCGCTCGAGCGAGCGCTCGACGCGGTGCGTCCGTTCGCGACCAGGCGGCTCATCGTCGTCTTCGGCGCGGGCGGGGACCGCGACCGCGGGAAACGGCCGGAGATGGGCGCGATCGCGGCGCGAATGGCGGACGTCGCGATCGTGACCAGCGACAACCCGCGCACCGAGGATCCCGAGCGCATCCTCGACGACATCGAGGCGGGGATGAACGGCCGCGCGCACGAGCGCATCGAGGATCGCCACGCGGCGATCGCGCGCGCTCTCGAGATCGCCGGCCCGGACGACGTCGTCGTCCTCGCCGGCAAGGGACACGAGACCTACCAGATACGCGGAACCGTGAAGCACCATTTCGACGAGAAGGAGATCGTGCGCGAGCTGACGGTGGGGAAGCGATGAGCGGTGCCTTCTGGACGATGCCGCGCATCGCCGAGGCGCTGCGCGACGACCTCGCGACCCGCGCGCCCGAGGGCGACCGGAGCTTCAGCGCGGTGAGCACGGACACGCGGACCATCGTGCCCGGCTCGCTCTTCCTCGCCCTGCGCGGGGAGAACCACGACGCACACGACCACCTCGCCGAGGCCGTGTCGAAAGGCGCCTCGGGCCTCGTCGTCTCGGACCCGGCGCGCGCCTCCTCGCTCGGCGTCCCGGTCTGGCACGTGCGCGACACGCTCCACGCGTTAGGCGCGCTCGGTGCCTTCCGGCGCCGCGCCTGGGGACGCCGCGTGGTCGGCGTCACGGGGAGTAACGGAAAGACGAGCACCAAGGAGCTCCTCCGCGCCGCGCTCGGCTCGCGCTTCCGCGTCCACGCCACGCAGGGGAACCTCAACAATCAGATCGGCGTCCCGCTCACCCTGCTCGCGCTCCCGGACGACGCGGAGATCGCGGTGATCGAGATGGGGACGAGCCTCCCCGGCGAGATCGCCATCCTTCGCGCCATCGCCGGGCCGGACATCTCGGTGGTGACCTCCATCGCCGAGGCGCACCTCGAGGAGCTGAAGTCCCTCGACGGCGTGCGTCGTGAGAAGTCGTCCATCTTCGACGGCGTCGCGGTCGCCGTCGTCCCTGCCACGGAGCCGGAGGTGGTGGCGCTCGCGCGGACGAAGGCGGCGCGCGTGGTCGTGGCCGGGCTGGGCGAGGGCGATGTCCGCGCTACAGGGTGGGGACGCAGCGAGGCGGCGGAGCGCGCGGGGGGCTGGCTCGAGGTGGAGGGGACGCGGATCGAGGTCCCGCTGCGCGGGGAGCACAACCTGCGGAACGCGATGCTCGCCGTGGCCGTCGCCCGTGAGTGCGGGATCGCTCTCACGGACGTCGCGCGCGGGATCGCCGCGATGGAGCAGCCGAAGATGCGGCTCGCCGCCGAGCCCCTCGGGCGGGCGACGCTGATCAACGACGCCTACAACGCGAACCCCGGCTCGACGCGGGCGGCGATCGATCTGCTCGCCGGCAGCGGCGACGGACGGCAGCGCGTGCTCGTGCTCGGCACCATGCGGGAGCTCGGAGCGGGCGCGGCCGCGCTGCACGCCGAGATTGCGAAGCGGGCGGTGGAATCGTCAATCGATCTGGTGGCCGGGATCGGAGAGTTCGCGCCGGCGCTCGCCGCGCTGGGCGACGCGCGGGTCGTTACCGCCACGGACGTCGACGACCTCTGGCCGAAGCTGCGCGCGAAGCTCGCGCCCGACGCGGTGATCCTGCTCAAGGCGTCGCGCGGCGTGAAGCTCGAGCGGCTCGTGCCGCATCTGACGGCATGGGCTGGTGAAAGTCGTTAGAGTGTAGCACCCGCGGACGCGTCGCGTCCGCGGTCCTCCATTTACATCGGAACGATCGCGCGTCGTGCTCTACCACCTGCTGGTCCCGCTGACGAAGTACGTCAAGCTGTTCAACGTCTTCAACTACATCTCCTTTCGCGCGGCGGGCGCGGCGGTCACGGCGCTGCTGATGGTGTTCCTCGTCGGGCCGGCGATCCTGCGGCGGCTGAAGGCCGCGGCGGTGAACCAGGTGGTGCGCGAGGGGACGCCGGACACGCACGCCGGTAAGGGGACGACGCCGACGATGGGCGGGCTGATCATCCTCGCCTCGTCGATCATCCCGACGCTCCTCTGGGCGCGGCTGAACAACCGCTACGTGCTGCTCGCGCTGCTCGTCACCGCGTGGATGGGCGTCATCGGATTCCTCGACGACTACCTCAAGCTGAAGCAGAAGCGCGAGGGCAGGAAGAACGAGGGGCTCGTCGAGCGCTACAAGCTCGCCGGCCAGATCACGATCGGCGTCCTCCTCGGCTGGTATCTCTGGCAGCATCCGCTGTCGACGCTGCCCGGCGCGAGCACGACGCTCCCCTTCTACAAGTACGTGCTCATCGTGCCGGCGAGCGCGCTGCTCGCCTGGCTGTATGTGCTCTTCACGACCTTCGTCCTGACAGGCACGAGCAACGCGGTGAACCTGACGGACGGGCTCGACGGCCTCGCCGCCGGGCTGACGGCGATCGCGTCGTTCACCTTCGCGATCTTCGCGTACGTGATCGGCAACTTCAAGGCGGCCGACTACCTGCAGCTCTTCTACATGCGCGGGGCGGGTGAGCTCACCGTCTTCTGCGTCGCGCTCGCCGGCGCCTGCATCGGCTTCCTCTGGTACAACACGTATCCGGCGCAGGTGTTCATGGGCGACACCGGCTCCCTCGCGCTGGGCGGCGCGCTCGGCGCGATCGCGATCCTGCTGAAGAGCGAGTTCCTGCTCCTCTTCGTCGGCGCGGTGTTCATGACCGAGACGATCTCGGTGATCCTCCAGCGCGTGGTGTTCAAGTACCGCCGCCGGCGGCACGGGCTCGATTACGCGAAGGCAAACCGGGTCTTCCTCCGAGCGCCGCTGCACCATCACTTCGAGATGAAGGGCTGGCGCGAGACGCAGGTCGTCGTGCGCTTCTGGATTCTCGGAATCCTCTCCGCGTTCGTCGCCCTGAGCACGCTGAAGATTCGATGAGCCTCGAGAACATTCCCGGCCCGCGAAACGAGCAGGCGGTGATCGGGCTCGGGAAGAGCGGACGCGCCGTCGCCGAGCTGATGCTGCGCGACGGCGCGCCGGTGTACGCGTCGGACGCCACCTCGTCGCCGGCGACGGAAAAGGCGGCGGCGGAGCTGCGCGCGCTCGGGGCCGACGTCGACATCGGCACGCACGACCTCGTGCGCATCCGCCGGGCCCGGCGGGTGATCGTCAGCCCCGGCGTCCCTCCGACCGCAGCGCCACTCGTCGCGGCGCGCGAAGCGAGAGTCGCGATCGTCGGCGAGATCGAGGTCGCGCTCCAGTCGCTCACCGACCGGTCCATCATCGCGATCACCGGAACCAACGGCAAGACGACCACCACCGCGCTCGTCGGCCACCTCCTTCGCGCGCTCGGCCGAAACGCGGTGGACGCGGGGAACATCGGCACGCCGCTGTCGAGCGTCGCACTCGACCAGCGCGCGCAGTGGATCGCCCTCGAGCTCTCGTCCTTCCAGCTCCACGACATCCCGTCGCTCGACCCGAGCGTCGGCGTCGTCACGAACCTGAGCCCCGACCACCTCGATCGCTACGCCTCCGTCGACGACTACTACCTCGACAAGGCGATGCTCTTCCGCAACATGAGCGAGCGGTCGCAGTGGGTGCTCAACGCGGACGACGAGGAGACCCTGAAGCTCGCGCGGCGGCTCCCCGAGTCGATCGTCGAGGCGAGCGCGCCGAAGTCCGCGTGGCCGCTGGGCGAGGTGCGCCGCTTCTCGCTCGCGCATCGCGACGACGCGTTCTACGATCGCGACGCGGGGACGCTGGTCGTGTTCGGCGAGCCGGTCATCCGCCGCGACGAGCTGACGCTGTTCGGCGACCACAACGTCGCAAACGCGCTCGCCGCCTCGCTCGCCGTGATGATCGCCCATCCCGAGCACCGCACCGCCGAGGCGCGGCGGAAGATCGCCGAGGGGCTCCGTTCGTTCCGCGCGCTCAAGCACCGTCTCGAGGTCGCCGGCGAGTACGACGGCGTCCTCTGGATCAACGACTCCAAGGCGACGAACGTCAGCAGCACGCTCGTCGCCGTCGAGGGGATGACGCGGCCGACGGTCCTGCTGCTCGGCGGCCGGCACAAGGGCGAGCCGTACACCTCGCTCGCGCCGGCCATCCGCCGAACCTGCAGGATGGTGCTCGCCTATGGCGAGTCGGCGCCCATCGTCGAGCAGGATCTCGGGCAGCTCGTGCCGGTGGAGAGGCTGGGGAGCGACTTCGCGGAAGTCATCGCCCGCGCGCGGG
>JABFXC010000171.1 GCA_013361935.1 Gemmatimonadaceae bacterium | reverse complement strand
GAGCAGCGCGGCGCCGAACAGCAGCCGGCGGACGGCGCGCATCGTCACGCGGAGCCGACCGCCGCTTCTTCCGCCGCGATCGCGGCCGCGCGCTTGTCCTTGCGGCGCTTCACGAAATACGAGAGGAAGATGCTGAGCTCGAAGAGCACGTAGAGCGGACCGGCCATCGCGATCGTCGAAGTGACGGCGTCCCCCGGCGAGAGGATCGCGCCGAGCACCACGCAGATCACCGCCGCATGACGACGGAACTTCCGGAGAAAGGTCGGCGTCACCAGCCCGAGCATGGTGAGCAGCACGACCGCGATCGGCAGCTCGAAGGCGACCCCGAACGACACCACGAGCGATATCACGAAGCTGAAATACTCCTGAATCGTGATCATCGGGTCGAGCGAGGCCGTCTGGAACGTCAGGAGGAAGTCCAGCGTCAGCGGGATCACGACGAAGTACGCCATCGCGACGCCGGCGAGGAAGAGCAGCACCGCCCCGATGAGAATCGGGAGCACGACGCGCTTCTCATGGCTGTAGAGCGCTGGCGCAATGAACGCCCAGAGGTTGTAGCCGATCACCGGAAACGCGAGCACCACGCCGAACCAGAGCGAGGTGCTCATCACGATCCCGAAGGGGTCACCCGGGTGCGTGTAGACGAGCTTCTTCCCGCCGAGCAGCGGCGCGATCGGGCGCTCGATGAGGGTCAGCGCGTCGAACTTCACGATGATGAGGAACGCGACGCCGACCCCGATGACGAGGGCGAGCAGCGACCAGAGGATCCGCCAGCGCAGCTCCTCGAGGTGGTCGAGGAACGGCATCTCCGCCCCAGCGCGTTGCTCCACTTCCCCTCCCTACTTGAGCGTGCGCAGCCGGTCGCGAGCGAGGACCGCCTCGTCCGACCGCGGGTACTGCCGGATGACCTGGTCGAGCGCGGCACGTGCTCCCTGCACCTTCCCCTGCGTCTGCAGCGCGAGCGCGCGCTTGTAGAGCGCCGAGGGCGCGCGGGAGGACTGCGGGTAGCGCGAGACGACGAGCGCGTACGCCGAATCAGCCTGCGCGACGCTTCCCTCGGTCTCGTACGACTGCGCGATGTAGAACTGCGCCTCGGGAGCGACGTCCGACGTCGGATACTGCCTGAGCAGATCCTGGAACCCCGCGCGAGCGGCGGTCGCGCTCCCGCGCCGGAGCTGGTCGAGCGCGAGCTGGAAGAGCTGGTTCGGACCGGGTCCTGCCGGCGCGGCCGAGGTGGTCGAGGGACTGGTCGTCGCCGGGGCCGACTGCGCTCCGGACGGTGTGCCCGTCGGCGTGGCGCTGCCGGCCGTCCCCGCGGGCGGGTTCTGCGCCGGCGCGGGCTGCGCGGCCGGCAGCTGGGGCTGCGCCTGCATCTGCTGCGCGCGCTCCTCGAGCGAGCCGCGCAGCTCCTGCAGTCGCCGCTGGCTCTGGCCGGTGAGCTCCTGCACCTGGATGATCTGCTGCCCCAGCGAGTACAGCTCGCCGCGCATGTCGCCCTGGAACTTGGCGACCTGCGCGTGCATGACGCGAAGCGAGTCGTTCACGACGCCGAGCGCCGCGATGACCGCGTCGATCTGCGCGTGTCGCGCGGAGTCCGCCTGCAGCGACTCCATGCGCATCACGCGGATGTCGTTCTGGAGGATGCGAACGTCGCTGCGCGTCGCGCACCCGGTGGCCATCACGACGATCGCCGCGCCCGCGACCAGCGCCCGCACCCGGAGGTGCGGGACGCTCGTCACGACCGAATGCCGCGTCGCGCTCACTCGCCCTGCGGGACGGTGATGTTGTCCCCGCCGGCGATGATCTCGAACTCGCTGCGGCGGTTCTGCGCCATCGACGCCTCGTCGGTGCCCTGGGCGGCCGGGTGCTCCTCGCCGAAGCTCACCGTCTCGATGCGCGCCGTCGGGATGCCGTGCTGCGTGAGGTAGCGCTTCGCCGAAGCGGCGCGGCGCTGGCCGAGGGCCATGTTGTACTCGTCCGAGCCGCGGCTGTCGGTGTGACCGGCGACGCGGATGCGGAGCTCGGGGTTCGCGTTGAGGAGCGGGATCTTCGCGTCGAGCTTCGCGATGTCGTCGCTCGACAGCTCGGAGCGGTCGAACTCGAAGTAGACCGGCGCGGTGATCGTGTTCCGCGCGTTCGCCATCATCTCGTCCATCTGCTGACGCGCACGAGCGATGCTGTCGGCGCGGGCCTGCTCGCGGGCGAGCGAGTCGCGGCGCGCCTGATCGGCGCGGGCGATCGAGTCGCGGCGCGCGTTCTCGGCGTTGATGCTGTCCTGGTTCACGACCGGGACGGGAGCGGGCTGCGGCTTCTTCTTGCAGGCGCCGGCGGCGACGATCGAGACCGCGGCGAGGGACAGCAGGGCGAGACGGGGGGTGACGTGCATGTGGTTCTCCGTGTTGTAGGGAACGGCTGTACGGGCAATCGTGCTACCGAGCCCCGAGTCGCGGCGACCAGGCGGCCAGCCGTGCGCCGCCATTCCGCGTCAACTGCCTGACGCGCCCCGACTCGGTGTCCAGTACCCAGAGCTGCTTCACTCCCGTCCGCGACGACGTGAACACGAGGTGTCGGCCGTCGGGGGCCCACGAGGGATCTTCGTTCGTGGACTCGCTCGTGTGCTGCTTCACCGACCGGTCACGAAGCGAGATGGTCATGATCTGGAACTGTCCGGCGATCTGCGACTGGAAGGCGACGCTGCGGCCGTCGGGCGACCAGTCGGGGTTCGACCGGTAGTACTGGTCGCCGAAGGAGAAGGGCGTGAGCAGCTCCGCCCCCGTACCGTCGGCGTCCATAATATATACCTCGGGATGCCCGGAGCGACCGGAGGTGAAGGCGATCCGGTGCCCGTCGGGGCTGAACGAGGGCGAGACGTTGTCCGTCCCGCGGCCCACCGTGACGCGCCGCACCGGTCCCCCGCTCGCGGAGACGGCGTAGAGATCCGTCCCCTCGTCCTCGCCGCTCGAGAAGACGATCGTCGCGCCGTCGGGCGAGAACGCCGGAGTGATGTTGAGACCGCCTCGCGAGACGAGGGTGCGCGCGCTCCCGCTCCCCAGGTCGATGACGCCGATCCGCGAGCCCGCGTTCCCGAGCTCGGAGTACGCGATCCGCTGCCCGTCGGGGCTCCACGCCGGCGAGAGCACGGGGGTGATCGGGCTCGCCACGCTCTCCACCGCGCCGTCGCTGTCGACGAGCGATATGTGCCCCCCGCGAACGAAGGCGACGCGCGTCGACGCGATCCCCCGCGTCCCGGTGATCCACTCCTCGACCGCGTCGCTCACTGCGTGCAGCGACGCGCGCCAGGCACGCGACGAGGACGCGCCGGCGAGCGGGAAATCCCGCGTCTCGGCCACCTTCTTCGCGCCGACGTCGTGCAGCGTGATCCGAACGCCCGACGGCGACACGGTCGGCACGACGAGCGCCGCGGCGCCGAGCCGCGTGAAGACATCGTAGCTCGGCCGCCCGTTGCCGAGCAGCGGCGCGAGCGCGATCCCCGCGCTGTCGATCCCGATGAGCGTCACGCGGTCGCCGTAGTCGAGATCGCGCTGGAGGATCGCGCGGATGGAGTCGCCGGTCGCGCCGCTCACCGGCGCGATGTAGACGCCCGGCTTCCTGCCGAGCGCGTAGCTCAGGCCGATCCGGACGCCGCGCTGCGATGTCGTGTCCTGCGCGTGCGCGTGCGCGGGCAGGGCGAAGAGCGCGGCGACGCCGAGCGACGCGAGGAATGTGCGATTGGCGCTGGTTCGAAGATGCATCAACGGAGCAGTGATGGATCGAAGCTGAAGATCACGGGCAGGATGTCGTCCGTGAAGCCGGTCGGAAGCGCACCGAAGGCATGCGCGTTTGCCGCCGCCTCCACCGCCCCCTGCGCCTCGAGGTCGAAGCCGTACACGCCCGAGCGCGTGAGGAAGCGGAGGTTCGAGATCGAGCCGTCGCGATGGATGAGGAAGCTCACCTCGGCGCGCAGCCCGGTGTTCCGCGTCGACGGGTCGAAGCGCAGCGCGATCTGCCGCACGATGTTGTTCAGGTACCCGGGGTACGGGAACTCGATCCCTTCCGTCCGTACCGTCGCGACGTCAGTCCCGCGTCCGCCGGTGGGACCCCCGCCCGCCTGCGGAAGCGGCGCGTTCTGGCGCTGGGTCTTCGGCGGGATGGGAACCGGGGTCGCGGGCGCGGGGGGCGTGCGCTTCGCCGCGGCGGGCTGCTTCTTGGGTGGGAGCACCGGCGCGGGCGGGGTCACGTCGGCGCGGGCGGGCGTCTTCGCCTCCTCGGGCGGCGACGATGTTGACCTTGTACACCG
>JABFXC010000209.1 GCA_013361935.1 Gemmatimonadaceae bacterium | reverse complement strand
GCCCCGCTCTTTCAGACGGTACCCATCTCCCGCCCCGCAGTATTCCGCTCCCCGCACCGCTCTTTCAATCGCCACCCGTCCCGCCGTTTCGACGAGTGCCGCACCGCCCTTTCAATCGGTACCCGTCCCGTCTTCAACACCTCGAAACCCCGCACCCCCGCAGCACCTCGGTGTACGACCGACCAGGAACGAGTGATGGTGTGCCTTTCCCCTCAGTCGTTCGTCTTTCGCCGTCACGACCGTCGATCTCCCCTCGGTCGAAGCACGCGCAACCGGATCACGAGTGATGTCGCCCTCTCCGTTTCTTTTCGCCACCGGCATCGAGAACAGCTATCCCACCATCGCCGGCGGTGTTCGCATCGACCAGATGGAGAAGTGCGGACATTATGCGCGGTGGGAGGAGGATTTCGCGCTCGTCCGCGAGAGCGGGCTGAACGCCCTCCGCTACGGCCCGCCGTACTACAAGGTCCACGTCGCCCCCAACCAGTTCGACTGGGACCACGCCGATCCGCAGATGGCGCGGCTTCGCGAGCTGGGGATCACCGTCATCGCGGACCTCTGCCACTTCGGCGTTCCGTCGTGGCTCGGCGGCTTCCAGGATCCTGCGTTCCCGGTGCTCTTCGCCGAGTACGCGCGCGCCTTCGCCCGGCGGTATCCGTGGATCCGGCATTTCACCCCGGTCAACGAGATCTTCGTCTGCGCCAGCTTCTCCGCCCTTCGCGGGTGGTGGAACGAGTGCGAGGCGAGCGACGCCGCCTTCGTCCGCGCGATGCGGAACCTCTGCATGGCGCACGAGCTCGCGGTCGAGGCGATCCTCTCCGAGCGGCCGGACGCGATCATCGTGCAGGGCGAGTCGATCGAGCACTTCCACGCCGCCGGCACCGGCGCGCGCGCCGAGGCGGAACGGTGGAACGGGCTGAAGCAGCTGTCGCTCGATCTCACCATGGGGCACGAGCTCGCCCCCGGGATGGCGCGCTATCTCCACGACCATGGCGTCACCTCGAACGACCTGAGCTTCTTCCGCGAGAAGCGGGCGACGGGGCAGCGCTGGCTCGGCGTCGACTACTACCCCACCTGCGAGCACCGCATCGCCTCGACCGGCCGGTCGACGACGTCGCGGAACCCGATGGGGTTCAAGCGGCTCGCGACGCTGTACTACCAGCGCTACCGCGTGCCGATCTTCCACTGCGAGACCAACCGCGTGAGCAGCCAGGCGGTGGAGTGGATCGACCGGCAGTGGACGGACCTGATGGCGATGCGGGCGTCGGGGATCCCGGTGATGGGCTTCACCTGGTACTCGCTCACCGATCAGATCGACTGGCAGCACGCGCTCCGCGTCGAGCGGAACGATCTGCACGCGGTGGGGATGTACGATCTCGAGCGGAAGATCCGTCCCGTGGGGCAGCGCTACCGGGAGATCGTGAGGCAGTGGCGCGGGGTCCTCGCCGGAGACGCGCGGACGAGCGCGGCGGAGCTCGCGGTCGGCGGCTGACGCTGGCCGCGGGGTCTCGAGACCGTTAGGCCGCGCGGGGGCGCCGAGTGCGCTCCCGCGCGTTTTTTGTCCGTGCCAAGGTGCGATTCCGCACGAAGTGAGCGGGCACACAGATTGCCATCCTCACGGCAGCCGCACGCGCCGAAGCCGCGGCCTGACGAGCACCGCCACAATCCCGGAATATGCCCAGCCCGCTCCCACACCAGGCCGCGGACACGCTCGACGTGTCCCTCATCGTCCACAGCCATCTCCGCTGGGACTTCGTGTGGCAGCGACCGCAGCAGATCCTCTCACGACTCAGCCAGCGCGGACACGTGCTCTTCGTCGAGGAGCCGGTCTACCTCGACGACCTCGCGACCCCACGCCTCGACGTCTCGCTGCCCCTGCCGCGCGTGCATCGCGCCGTCCCGATGCTGCCGGGACACCTGCGCGGCAGCTATGACGAGTCGATCGGCATCATCCGCGATCTCATCCGCCGCCAGATCGCCGCCGACGGCCCCCTCGGCGACCTCTTCGAGCGCCCGGTGCAGTGGTTCTACACCCCGATGCCCGCGCCGGCGATGATCGGCGCGTTCAACGAGCGCGGGGTCGTCTACGACTGCATGGACGAGCTGTCGAAGTTCCGCTTCGCGCCGACCGAGCTCGTGGATCGCGAGCGCTACCTCGTCGCCGAGTCGGATGTCGTCTTCACCGGCGGGTACCGGCTGTCGAAGGCGAAGTCGCGGATCCACCACAACGTGCACTTCTTCGGCTGCGGCGTCGACGTCGACCACTTCGCCCGCGCTCGCTCCGAGGACCTCCCGCTCGCACCGGAGCTCGTCGGGATCGGGAAGAAGGTCATGGGCTACTTCGGTGTCATCGACGAGCGGCTCGACTACGATCTCCTCCGGGTCCTCGCGGCGCGGCACCACGATGCCGAGCTGGTGATGGTCGGACCGGTGGTGAAGGTCGATCCCGCCGAGCTGCCGCAGGCGCCGAACATCCGCTGGTTGGGCCAGCGGCAGTACGCCGAGCTTCCCTCCTATGTGAAGGGCTTCGACGTCTGCCTGATGCCCTTCGCCCTCAACGAGGCGACGGAGTACATCAACCCGACGAAGACGCTCGAGTACATGGCCGCGGGGAAGCCGATCGTCTCGACCGCGGTGAGCGACGTCGTCCACAACTTCACTCCCGTGGTCGCGGTCGCCGACTCGCGCGACGATTTCGTCAACGCGGTTCGCTATGCGCTCGTCTCCCCGGACGTGTCGATGATCGCCCGCGGCATCGAGCAGGCGCGCGCGAACACCTGGGAGTCGATCGTCGCGCGGATGGATCGCATCGTCCGCGAGGCGCTGCGCGTCCGCGAGGAGCGTCCGGCGGTCGTCGCCGGGGAGCGTGCCCCGCGTCGCGCGGATCGTCCCGTGCGCGGCAACCGGTCGCTGGCCGGAGCGGCGGACGAGATGGGAGATTGAGCCGCGGGCCGGCTCACCGTGAAGGTCCGGACATGCCGGAGAACGATCGCGCGAGGACGGCAGCCCCGCTTCAGCTCTGGGCGGGGCTCGAGTGCACGCTCAATCGCGTCGGGGACGCGCAGCACGACCAGCTCGCGCTCACCGGCCACTACGATCGCCCCGACGACCTGACGCGGCTCGCCGCGTTAGGCATCCGCGTCGTCCGCTACCCGATCCTCTGGGAGCGCATCGAGCGCGGCCAGCCCGGCGGCCGGCCGTGGGAGTGGACCGACCAGCGGATGCAGCAGATGCGCGAGCTGGGCATCGAGCCGGTCGTCGGGCTGGTGCATCACGGCAGCGGCCCGCTCGACACGAGCCTCCTCGACGCGGCGTTCCCCGAGCGGCTCGCCGCCTACGCGCGCCGCGTCGCCGAGCGCTATCCGTGGGTCACCCGCTTCACGCCGGTCAACGAGCCACTGACCACCGCGCGCTTCTCGGCGCTGTACGGCGTGTGGTATCCGCACGAACGCTCCGACGCGGCGATGCTCCGCGCGCTGCTCGCGCAGATCCGCGCGACGCGGCTCGCGATGCGCGCAATCCGCGAGGTCGTCCCCGATGCCCGTCTGGTGCAGACGGAAGATCTCGGGATGACGCACGCGACGCCAGCGCTCGGCTATCAGGCGGAGTTCGAGAACGAGCGCCGCTGGCTGACCTTCGACCTGCTCGCCGGCCGCTTCGACGCGGCGCATCCGCTGCGCGAGTACGCGCGCTGGGCGGGAGTGGGCGACGCCGAGATCGACGACGCGGTTGGCGACGGCTGCATGCCCGACGTCATCGGCGTCAATCATTACGTCACCAGCGAGCGCTGGCTCGACGAGCGCCTGGACGCGTACCCGCCGCACACGCACGGCGGAAACGGCCGCCATCGCTACGCCGACGTCGAAGCGGTGCGCGCGCGCCCCGAGGGCGTCGCCGGTCCGCGCGCGCTGCTCGGCCAGGCGTGGGCGCGCTATGGGCTGCCGATCGCAGTCACGGAGGCGCACCTCGGATGCACGCGCGAGCAGCAGCTGCGCTGGCTGGACGAGGTCTGGCACGGCGCGCTCGGCGCCCGCGCCGACGGCGCCGACGTCCGCGCGGTGACGACGTGGGCCGCGTTCGGGACGCGCGACTGGAGCTCGCTCGTCACGCGACTGGACGGGCATTACGAGCCCGGGCTGTTCGACATCCGGGCCCGCGCGCCGCGCCGGACCGCGCTCGCCACGATGGCGCAGTCGCTCGCGAGGTCGGGGGAGTACGAGCACCCCGTGCTCCATTCACCGGGGTGGTGGCATCTCCCGCAGCGGCTGGCCTACGCGGCGAGCGGCGGCTGCGATCGCGCGTCCGATCGAGCGGGGGCCGGGTC
>JABFXC010000216.1 GCA_013361935.1 Gemmatimonadaceae bacterium | reverse complement strand
GCTGCGCCACGCCGAGGCCGGCCGGCCATGGATGCGCGCGCCGGGCCGGCGGGTGCGGATCGACGACGAGCCCGCCGCCGATGGTAGTCGCCGGCGAGGGCAGCCGGAGGACGAAGCGGTCCCCCGCGCGCGCGAGCACCGGCTCGTCCAGCACGACGCGGGTCCCGCGCAGCTCACCCGCGGCGAGCGGGCCTCCCGCGGCGACCACCCGCGCTCCGACGTCCTGCGTGCCGAGGTGAAGCCGGACGCGCGTCCGCGGACCGAGCGCGGGAGCGTCCTCGAGGAGCGCGACGTCAGCGCGGAGGACGCGCGTGGGCTGCCAGCCCGGATCGGTGATCACCCAGCTCCCGCGCGCGGCATCGTCGCGCTCCACGCCGACGAGGGAGAGCGCAACACGCGTCCCGGGAAGGGCGCGATCGCTGCTCGCCCCGTGCGACTGGACACCGCGCACGCGCGCGACGCGTCCCGCCGGCATGATGCGGACGGTCGCGTCGCTGGCGAGCGATCCGCTCCACACCGTCCCCGTGACGACGGTTCCCGTCCCCTTCACCGAGAAGGAGCGATCGATGGGCAGGCGAAAGAGATCGCCGGGATCGCGCGCCGGCACCCTGCGCGCGGCGTCGGCGAGGGCATCACGGAGCGCGTCGAGCCCGGCACCGGTGGTCGCCGACACGGGCACGATCGGGGCGTCGGAGAGCGGCGTGCCGGAGACCGCGGTGCGCACGTCCTCGGTCACGAGCGCGAGCCACTCGTCCTCGACGAGGTCGGACTTCGTGAGCGCGACGACCCCGCCGTGCACGGCGAGCAGCGAGAGGATCGCCAGATGCTCGCGCGTCTGCGGCATGACGCCTTCGTCGGCGGCGATGACGAGCATCGCGAGATCGACGCCGGTCGCGCCGGCGAGCATCGTTCGCACGAAGGCCTCGTGACCGGGAACGTCGACGACGCCTAACGTTCCGACGCCGGGCAGCACGAGCGGCGCGAAGCCGAGCTCGATGGTGATCCCGCGCTTCTTCTCCTCGGGGAGCCGGTCCGTGTCCACCCCGGTGAGCGCGCGGACAAGCGTCGTCTTGCCGTGATCGATGTGCCCCGCGGTGCCGAGGATCATGCGTCGGCGGGATCCGAGGCCCAGGAATCGAAGGCGCGCAGCGCGCGACCGTCGGCCAGGTGCTCGCGGACGAACTCGTGGAGCAGCCGCTGGTGCGCGCGGCCCTCGCGCGAGGGGAGCGCGGGCCCCGCCTCGCCGGCCAGCCACCCCCGGAGCGCGTCGAGCGCCTCGCGCGGGATCGCGCGTCCCCCGCCGTGCGCGCGCGCGCAGCGCGCGCAGAGGATGCCTCCGGCCCGATGGTGGAAGAGCACCGCGTCCCCGACTTCCACCGAGGCGTGGCAGATGCTGCAGGCGTCGAGCGACGGCGAGAAGCCGAGCGCGCCGACGATGCGCCATACGCCGCCGATGGTCCGCTCGCGCGCGCTGCCCTGCGGCGCCGCCGCGATCCCGTCGAGCGCCTCGGCGACGATCGCGAAGAGCTCCGGCCCCGCGTCGTCGTGCGCGAAGCGCAGCACGACGTCGGCGATCGCGGCGGCGCCGGTGAAGCGCGCGAGATCCTCGGCGAGCCCGCTCCGGCCGCGCGCGACGTCGAAGCCGGTGAGCGTCTGCAGATCGCGGCCAGGCTTCAGGAGGATCTCGGCGCTTCCCTGGGCGAAGAGATCGAGCGCGGCGCCGAATCGGCTGCGCGGGCGGCGCGCTCCCTTCGCGATCACCGCCTGCACCCCCGCCTCGCGCGTGAGCATGCGCAGGATGCGCGACGACTCGAGGTACTCCATCGAGTGGAGCACGATGGCGTCGGTGGCGAGGAGCATCCCGAAAGATAGCGGACTGGCGCGCTCAGTCGCGCGCCCGCAATCCGAGCCAGAGCACGCGTCCCGGCGTCGCGTAGCCGTAGACGTTCTGGTAGCGCGCGCCGCCGAGGTTCTCCCCGCGAATGGTCAGCGCGAGCGAGCGGCGCGTGGCGTCGCCGAGCAGGGGCAGCTCCGCCGCGGCGTCGAGAAGGGTGAAGGGCGCGAGCCGCCGACGGGTGCCGGCCGTGTAGTCGTAGTCGTCGCGCGCCCCGGTGCGGGTGGCGGTGAGCGAGAGGGATGTGCGCCTGACCGACCACGCGACCTCGAGACTTCCCTGGCGACGCGGGCGCCGGAGAAGCGCCTTCCCTTCCTCGAGCGCGCCGAAGCTGCCGTTGCCGGGGTTGGTGACCTTGGTGCGCTGCAGCGTGACGCTGCCGCGCGCCGAGAGCCCGTGCACGGGCGCGAGTCTTCCCTCGAGCTCGAGCCCGCGCGACCACGCGGCGACGACGTTGTAGTAGTTCGAGATCCCCGGCGCGATGTAGCGATACTGAACGAGGTCGCGGAAGCGCTGGTCGAACGCCGTCGCGCCGAGGGTGACGAACCCGCCCGGCAGTCGCGTCTCGACACCGAGCTCGCGCGAGCGGTTGCGCTCCGGGCGAAGGCTCGGCTCGCCGATGGAGTATCCGGCATCGAAGAGCTCCTCGAAGGCGGGCTCCTTGAATGCCGTCGCCAGGCTCGCGCGGAGCACGGTGCCGGGGAGCGGCTCCGAGGCGATGGCGACTCGGCCGGTGTTCACCGCGCTCCCCTCGCGCAGCCGCTCGCGGCGGCCGCCGACCTCCACCGTCAGCGGGGCGCCGCCGCTCGAGAGCTGCGCGTAGAGCGCGCGATTGGTGCGCGAGCGGTCGAAGCTGGACGTCCCGGGAAAGCCACCGAACTCGGACCAGTTGCGCATGCGCGCCCACTGCGCCTCGATGGTGCCGCCGAGGGTGGCGCTGGTCATCCACGGGAGAGCGGCGACGAGCTGGGCGTCGGCGAGCTGGCGGACGGTCCGGCCATGGGAGCGGGAGTAATAACCGCCGCTGTCCCCCGGGCTGTCGGCGAGGTCGGAGGCACTCCTGAGCCGCGTCGCGCGCCCGACCTGCACCCGGGTGGAGAGGCGATCGCTGATGCGACCGAGCGCGCTCGCCGAGACGGAGAGGCGAGTGGAGCCCGTCCACGCGTTGGAGTCGACGGGCTGGCCGCTGCCGTCGGTGGGATAGTGATAGCGCGCATCCGCGTAGGAGACCGCGAGGTCGGCGGTGCCGCGGATGCCGGCGATCCCCGCGGCGGCGCTTCCCACCGCGTTGCGGAACTGGTTGTTGAAGGGCAGGAAGCCATTGCCGCGGTGATATCCGCCGTTCAGCGAGCCGTGCACGCGCGTGGTGGGAGCGACGAGCACCTCGCGCCCGATGGTGGCTCCGGCGTCGTACTGCGCATCGCGGTTCGCGGCGCGCAGCGAGAGCGCGCGCGGGCCGCCGTGCTTCGTGAAGATCTGGATCACTCCCGTCATCGCGTCGGAGCCATACAGCACGCTCGCCGGCCCGCGGACGATCTCGATTCGATCGACGTCGTCGGTGGTGAAGGTCGAGAGGTCGACGGCACCCCCGGGCGCGTTGAGCGGAACGCCGTCGACGAGGATCTTGGTGAAGTTGCTGTTGCCGCCGCGGAGGAACACCGACGTCTGCGAGCCGGGGCCGCTCGTCCTGCCTAACGTGATGCCGGGGACGACGCGGAGGGCATCCATCAGCGTCGACACCCCGCGGGCGCGCAGCTCCGCGCCGTCGAGCACCGTCGTCGCGGCGGTGGACGCGCCGAGCGGGACGGGGACCTTGGTCGCCGTGACGACCACGGGCGAGAGCGCCGCGGTGTCGGTGGACTGGCGCTGCGCGAGCACGGGGCTAGAAGCGAGGGGGAGCGCGGCGGCCAGGAGGAGAGCGGAGATTCGCATCGGTGGTGTCGAGTGAGGCTTCGCGGTCAGTCGCGCCGGCCGCGGAGGGGAACGAGTGCGGGAGCGCCGACCGCGGGATCGCGGACGACGACGACGGGCCATTCGTAGACGCGCTCGAGGACGTCGCCGCGCATCACCGCCGCGGGAGATCCTGAGGCGGCGACGCGGCCGTGATGAAGGAGCACGATCTCGTCGGCGAAGCGGGCGACGAGGTTCAGCTGATGGCTCACGAGAAGGACGGCCATCCCCTCGCGGGCGAGGCGGGCGAGGAGCTCGAAGACGCTCATCTCGTGCGCGACGTCGAGAAAGGTCGTCGGCTCGTCGAGCACGAGCGAGGGCGCGCGCTGGGCGAGCCCCCGCCCGATGCGGACGCGCTGCCATTCCCCGCCCGACAGCTCGTCGCTGCTCCGGTCGACGAGGTCGCCGATGCCCGCCGCGGCGATCGCGTCGTCGACGGCGCGCGTGTCCTCGGCCGACCAGGTGGAGAGCGCGCGCAGGTGCGGCCGCCGGCCGAGCG
>JABFXC010000183.1 GCA_013361935.1 Gemmatimonadaceae bacterium | reverse complement strand
GCTGGTGGCCGGCTCGCTCGCCCGCACGAGCGAGGGCGCGGTCGTCGCCGCCGCGGCGTCGGGCGTCGACGACGCCGCCCGCCTCACCTCCACGGCGGAGTCGGCGCGCGACGCGATCAATCCCTCCCCCGCGGCGATCGCCGCCGGCGCGGCGACGACCTCCGTGGTGCCGAGCAAGGAAGGTCCGGCGATCGCGACCGGTGGCGACAACGTCACCCTGAACGCCGGCCGCATCATCATCCAGGTCCCGCTCCCGAAATGACCATGCGCATCGCCGCCATCGCCGCGCTCGCGACGATCGCGCCGGCCACACTGGCCGCGCAGGACGCGATCATCACGAGCCGCGCCGCCGTGCAGATGGTGAGCTACGAGCTCACCTCGAACGGCGCGACGAAGTGGGTGTCGCAGGAGATCGTCCCCTTCGCCGTCGTCGTTCCGGTCGGCGATCGCTTCAGCTTCGACGTCGCGACGGCGTGGGCGCACTCGGCGGCGCGCATCGACGGGTCGAAGGCCAGCTCGATCGCCGGCCTCACCGACACCCAGCTTCGCGCCAGCTACACCCTCGGCGAGGACGCGGTGATCCTGACGGCGGGGGTGAACCTGCCGACGGGGAACAGCACCGCGGACAGCGCGCAGTTCGCCGCCGCGGAGAACATCGCCAACGACTTCCTGCTCTTCCCGATCGGGACGATGGGCGCGGGGCTCGCGACGACGGGCGGTGTCGCCGTCGCGCGTCCCTTCGGCGCGTGGAACCTCGGGCTCGGCGCGAGCTTCCGCCATTCGTCGGACTTCGCGCCGTACCAGTACGGCGACGGTCAGAAGGCGCACTATCAGCCCGGTGACGAGTACCGCGCGCGCCTGGGAGTGGACCGTACCTTCGGCGCCTCGCGGGCGACGATCGGCGCGACGTGGTCCGGCTACGGCGACGATCGCTCCGCGGGCGCGACGTTCAACACCGGGAACCGCCTCGTGCTGCAGGGCGGCTACGAGACGACGGTGCGCAACGTCGGCTACACGCTCAACGTGTGGAACCTGACGCGCACGCAGGGCCATCGCGCGAGCGGCCAGACCGCGCCGACGGAGAACATCGTGAACGCGAGCCTCGGCGCGAGCTTCACGGTGGCCGGCGTCGCGCTGATGCCGACGCTCGAGACCCGGCACCTGACGCGCGCCGCGGTCGAGGCCGACGCCATCTACCCTGCGCAGGAAAAGGGGAGCGGCCAGATGGAGACGCTCGGCCTCGCGTCGCGCTGGCAGCTCGGCCTCTTCCAGATCACGCCCGCGGCGAGCTACTCGGTCGGGACGCTCGACCGGACGGATCTGACGGGGTGGCGCGCGATGGTGGCCGTGCGGTTCACGCCCTGACGCGGGGGAGGCAGGGATCGGGGGCTTCTTCTTTTGCTCGGCGGTGAATAACAGGGAGCCGTGGAGCTACGGGAGGTGGCGCTCGTGAGGAGCACGCAGCCCCCGCGAACTCCTCCCCCGGCCTCCCGGCTCCCTGTTACATCACGCCAAGGCCGAGAATGATATTGTGGCCCGCCAGGCGAGACCATCTCACCCAGCGCGCCCCAAAGCGTCCAGCAGCAATCCGCGTTCATCCGCACGAATCCGCGTGCGTCGCTCACAGCGCGATCAACGCTCGCCCGACCCCTGACCCCCGACCCCCGACCCCCCGTATATTTCCCCCGGGACACCGAGAAAACACTCCGGGGGAAGCATGGCTGGCCATAGTAAATGGAAGCAGATCAAGCACTACAAGGCGGCCACGGACGCGAAGCGTGGCGCGCTGTTCACGAAGCTCATTCGCGAGATCACCATGGCCGCGAAGCAGGGCGGCGGGGATCCGAACGGCAATGCGCGCCTGCGCACGGCGATCGACGCCGCGAAGGCCAAGTCGATGCCGAAGGACAACATCGAGCGGGCGATCAAGAAGGGCACCGGTGAGCTGGAGGGCGAGACCTACAGCGAGGTGACCTACGAGGGCTACGGCCCGGCGGGCGTCGCGATCATCGTCGACGCGGTCACCGACAACCCGACGCGCACCGTCGCCGACGTCCGCCACAAGTTCTCGCGCGGCGGAGGCAACATGGGCGCGTCGAACTCCGTCGCCTGGATGTTCGAGCGGAAGGGGCAGATCGTCATCCCCGCCGCGACGCTCGAAGAGGACACGGTGATGGAGATCGCGCTCGACGCGGGCGCGGAGGATCTTCGCCGCGAGGAGGATCTCTACGTCATCACGACGCAGCCGAACGACCTGCACGCGGTGCGCAGCGCCCTCGAGGCGAAGAAGCTGGCGATCGAGGAGGCCGAGATCGCGATGCTGCCGAAGAACACCGTGAAGGTCGAAGGCAAGGACGCCGACTCGGTGCTCAAGCTGATCGAGGCGCTCGAGGATCTCGACGACGTGCAGAAGGTCTGGGCCAACTTCGACATCGACGTCGCCGACATGGCGGGGGCGTAGCTCCCGTGCTGGTGCTCGGCGTCGACCCGGGGACGGCGACCACGGGCTACGGCGTGGTCCGCGCGACGCGCCCCGGCGATGCGACGCTCGTCGAATGCGGGGTGATCCGGACGAAGGCGCGCGACCCGCTCGCCTCGCGGCTGAAGGAGATCCACGACGGCGTCGCCGAGCTCATCGCGCGCCACAAGCCGCAGGTGCTCAGTGTCGAGGCGGTGTTCTACGCGAAGAACGTGCGGACCACCGTCGTACTCGGCCACGCGCGCGGGGTGATCCTTCTGGCCGGCGAACAGCACGGGCTGCTCATCCACGAGATTCCCCCGGCGGAGATCAAGAAAGCCGTCGCGGGAACGGGCGCGGCGACGAAGGAGCAGGTGCAGTTCATGCTCACCCGGCTGCTCCGCCTGAAGAGCGTGCCGACGCCATCGGACGCGGCCGACGGCGTCGCCGCGGCGCTCGCCTACTGCATGGGCGCGCACCTCGCGCGGCTCGCCGCGGTCGGCGCCACGCTGTCACCGCGGACGCGGAACACGCTGATCGGAGGACGAGGTCGTTGATAGTCCAGGTCCACGGGAAGGTCGTCGCCAAGGATCTCGACCGCGTCGAGCTGATGACGAGCGGGGGAGTCGCGTACGAGCTGCTCATCCCGCTCAACGTCTACGAGGCGCTGCCGCGCGCCGGCGACGAGGCGACGCTCTGGACCTCGCTGATCGTGCGCGAGGACGGCTGGCAGCTCTACGGATTCGCCAGCGCCTACGAGCGTCGCGTCTTCAACAAGGTGCTCGGCGCCAAGGGCGTCGGACCGGCGCTCGCGTTAGGCATGCTCTCGACGCTGACCGCCGACCGGCTGGTCCGGGCGATCCGCGAGAAGGACATCGCGACGCTGCAGAGCGTCCCGCGCGTCGGCCGGAAGAAGGCCGAGCAACTGATCCTCGACCTCGCCGACAAGCTCGACGACGCGCTGCAGGCGAGCGACGTCGCCGGCGCGCCCCGCCCCGCGGGAACGGGCGTGGAGGACGCGATCCGCGCGCTGGTGTCGCTCGGCTACACGACCGCCGACGCGGAGAAGGCGGTGCGTGCGGCGCTGGATACGGGCAAGAAGGGGATGTCGGCGCCGGAGCTGATCAGGGCGGCGCTGGCGAAGATCGGGGGGCGATGACTGCAGGGGGTCAGGGGCCAGGCGTCAGGAACAGCGCAACCGCAGTGCCTTCCGCCTGGCGCCTGGCCCCCTACTACACGAGATCCGGGAACACCGAATGAAGCCCGCCAAGCGAACGAGCACCTTCACCGAATCGGTGATCCGCGAGATGACCCGCGTCGCGCAGGAGTATGGCGCGATCAATCTCGCGCAGGGGATGCCCGACTTTCCGATGCCGGCGCCGATGAAGGACGCGGCGGCCGCGGCGATCCATGGCGACGTCAACCAGTACGCCGTCACCTGGGGGACGCCGGCGCTCAGGCTCGCGATCGCGCAACGCTATCGCCGCATGCACGAGATGGAGGTCGATCCCGACACCGAGATCACCGTCACCTGCGGCGCGACCGAGGGGATGGCGGCGGTGTTCATGGCGCTGCTCGACCCCGGCGACGAGGTGATCATCTTCGAGCCCTTCTACGAGAACTACGGGCCGGACGCGATCCTCGCCGGCGCCGTGCCGAAGTACGTGCCCCTGGAGCGCCCCCTCTGGCGCATCGACCCCGACCGGCTGCGCAAGGCGTTCACGAAGAAGACGAAGGCGATCGTCGTCAACACGCCCCACAATCCGACCGGGCGCGTCTTCACGCGCGAGGAGATCTCGCTCATCGCCGAGCTGTGCATCGAGCACGACGTCTGGGCGATTACCGACGAGGTCTACGAGCACATTCGCTACGCGGGGAACCATCACCCGCTGGCGACCTGGCCGGGGATGCGCGGGCGGACGATCACCGTCTCCAGCCTCTCGAAGACGTTCAGCTGCACGGGCTGGCGCATCGGCTACGTCATCGCGCCCGCGGCGCAGACGAACCCGATCCGGAAGATCCACGACTTCCTCACCGTCGGCGCGCCGCACCCGCTGCAGGCCGCGGCCGCGGTGGGCCTCGCCTTCGACGCGGACTACTACAACCACCTCGCGCTCGATTACCGCGCGCGACGCGACGTCCTCGTCTCCGCCCTCGCCGACGCGGGGTTCGTGTTCTGCGTTCCCGAAGGCGCGTACTACGTGCTGGCGGACTTCTCCGCCATCTCGCACAGGAGCGACACCGCCTTCGCGAAGTGGATGGCGCAGGAGATCGGCGTGGTCCCGGTCCCCGGTTCGAGCTTCTACTCCGACAAATCGCTCGGCCGCGGCCTCGTGCGCTTCGCCTTCTGCAAGAAGCAGGAGACGCTCGAGGAGGCGTCGTTCCGGCTGCGGGGGATTCGAGCTCGCGTTTGAACTGCGGGGGCCAGGGGCCAGGCGTCAGGCACTGCGTCAACCGCAGTCGACGCCGTTCCTTCCGCCTGGCCCCTGACGCCTGACGCCAGCCGCCTAACGGCCGCCGAACGACAGCCCGATCGCTGCCCCCGGCGCGTGGCCGCTCGCCGTGCGGCGGTCTTCCGCGCTCACCGTCAGGTTGATCTTCCCGAGCTCGAGCCCCGTGCCGCCGGCGATGGTGATCCCGTCCGGATGGACGGCGAGGCCGGCGCGCAGCGGGATGAAGGGGATGAGGCGCAGCTCGGCGCCCGCGCCCACGTGGGTGCGATCGCCGACGCGGAGACCCTCGCCCATCTCGCGCCGCACGTCGGCGGCGAGCGTCAGGCGGTTGTTCGCCCTCAGCGCGACACCCATGGAGAGGATCGGCTTGAAGCGCTGGTCGTCGAGCCAGGCGCGCACGTCCGCGGGAGCGGAATCGAGCGGCATCGTCACGTCGCCCGAGCTGAAGCTCGTGTCCGCGCCGTAGTACGCCTGGATCGGCTTGTAGTAGAAGCTGCTCGCGTCCCAGCGGAAGGTGTTGACGATGTTCTGGATCGCGACGCTCGCCGTGAACGGACCGCTGTCCCACGCGCCGCCGACGTCGAGCCCGAAGCCGCTGCCGTGGTTGCCGACGCTCGAGCTGTTACCGGTGTCGGAGAGGATCACCGGGAAGCGGAGGTCGATCTGCGAGGAGGTCGCCGAGAGCTGCGAGCCGCGGTCCTCGCCGTGCACGAGCATGTTCCCCATCACGTACTTCGCCGTCGCGCCGAAGGAGAGCCGGGCGAGGCCGAGGTCGATCGGGTGCGCCCACGAGATGCCGGTGGTCGTCGTCACCGCACCGGTGAGGTGCGCGCCGTCGAGCCGGATGTCCTGCGCGCTACCGGTGCGACCCGCGTTGCCGTAGAGCGCCAGCTCCATCGCGCCCGGCGGCATGTTCGCGTCGACGCTCGCGTTGGAGGCGACCTGCAGCGCGAAGCGTCCCATGCTCAGGCCGAGATACGTCACCCCGCCGCCGACCTGACCGGTCTCGCCGCCGTTCGCGTCGATGCGCTGCATCCATGCGTCGCGCACCTCGTTCGGGAGACGGATTCCCTGGTAGCGGGCGACGTCGTCGGTGGTGATCGGCCCGAGGTCTCCCGCGCCGCGCAGGCCGAGCAGCGTCAGGGTGAAGCGCGGGTTGTGCGGAAGGCCGAGGTTGGCCGGGTTCCAGGCGACGGCGCCGAAGCCGCGCGCCATCGCGGTGTAGTTGTCCGCCATGCCGAGCGCGGCCGGGCTCGCGCTCGGCAGCTGCGCGCCGGCGGCGGCGGAGCAGAGGACGGTCGCGGCGACGAGTGCGGCGCGGCGGAAGTGCAGTGCGTCAGCCATCGGTCACTTCCCTCCCGCGGTGATGGTCACCTCGACCATCGTGTTGATGATGATCTTCTGGGTCGGCATCACCGTGACGGGTCCGCCGGGAGCGTTGACGCCGCCGGTGAGGGCGATCTGCACGTTCGACTGGCCGACGAGCCCATTGATCTCGCTCGCGGTGAGCGGCAGCCGGAGCGTGGCCGGCGGCGCCGTAGGACCGCCGACGGGAAGGCTGAGCGCCTTTGTGACGTGCGTGCCGTTCGGCGCGGTCATGTCGACGTTCACCGTGCCCTGCACCGTGAACGGGTTCCGCACGGTGAGGATGAAGGCGCCGCCGTTGATCGTCCCCTTGGCGACGTCCTTGATCCCCGAGAGATCGACGGTGTCGCTCTGCGCGGGGATCGACTTCGAGGGGACGGCGACCGCTGCCTGGCTGACGCGGAAGTTGTTCGCGGTCGCGTTCACCGAGAAGCGCTCGCTCGTGTTGATCGTGACCGAGTCGCCGGCCGGGGAGAAGAGCGTGATGTTCACCTTCAGCGGGCCGGCGATGCGCACGGGCGCCGCGGGGGTGCCGATCACCGGGATCGAGCGGAAGCGGGCGACGTTCGTCGGCAGCGTCAGCGCGGTCCCGGGCACCGAATCCTTCGCGAGGAGCGTCGAGCCGGAGAGGACGCTGATGCGCATCCATCCGCTCGCCGTCGCGCTCGGGTTGATGGGGTCGAAGCCGAAGCCGTTGGTGATGGTGCAGTCGATCGTCCCGCCGACGATGTCCGCCGAGGCGACGTCGGAGGGGAGCGCGATGACGGTCGAGTCGACCATCGTGAACTGCGGCTTCGGCACGCGCATCCCGTTCGCCGCGGCGCAGCCCGGGCAGACGCTGCCTAACGTCGTCGAGTAGACGGCGGCGGGAAGCGTGAGGGAGAACGCCTGCACCCCTCCCCCGACGTCGACGATGCCGACCGACGAGGGGAGAAGGCTCGCGACCGAGACCTCGGCGCTGTCCGCAGGGACCTGCCAGACGGTGTCCCAGATCGGGAGCGAAGTCGGGACCTCGCAAGCGACGACGGCCAGCACACAGCCGGCGGCTGCCGCGAGCCCGGAGAGGGAACGTGGTGAGGTTCGCATCGGAGAACGGATGAAGGACCGCGCCCCCGTCGTTGAGGGCGCGCGCTGCTGTCTCCGAGTATCGGGCGCTGCTGTTTTCAACTTTAGGGGTCAGGGCTGATTTTCGGTGTTTGATCGGGTATATTTCCCTCCCACGACACCGGTTGGATGTTCCCCGTAAAGCAGGTAGTGTATGGAGACGATGACGCGCGCCGAGATCACAACCCCTGAAGCCCTCTCCGACGAGTCCGTCGTCGAGCTCTCGCTGCGACCGCAGCGGCTGGCCGAGTTCATCGGCCAGGAGAAGGTGAAGGACAGCCTGCGGATCTACATCGACGCCGCGCTCGCGCGCCGCGAGCCCCTCGACCACACGCTCTTCTTCGGTCCCCCGGGGCTCGGCAAGACGACGCTCGCCGAGCTGATCGCGCGCGAGCTGAGCGTGAACATCCGCACGACCTCGGGCCCCGCGCTGGAGAAGCCGGGCGATCTCGTCGGCACGCTGACGAACATGCGCGAGGGGGACATCCTCTTCATCGACGAGATCCATCGCCTGCGGCCGATCATCGAGGAGTTCCTCTATCCGGCGATGGAGGACTACAAGATCGACATCCGCCTGAGCGAGGGCCCGAAGGCCCAGACCATCACGATGCCGATCGAGAAGTTCACCCTCATCGGCGCGACGACGCGCTTCGGGATGCTCACCGCGCCGATGCGCGCGCGCTTCGGGATCGTCGAGCGGCTGAACTTCTATCCCGTCGACGCGCTGGAGACGATCGTGCGCCGCTCGTCGGAGGTGATCGGGGTCGATATCGACGAGAGCGGGGCGCACGAGATCGCGCGTCGCTCGCGCGGGACGCCGCGCGTCGCGAACCGTCTGCTCCGCCGCGTGCGCGACTACGCGCAGGTGAAGGCGGACGGGAGGATCACGAAGGACGTCGCGCAGAAGATGCTCGCGCAGCTCGACGTCGACGAGTATGGGCTCGACGAGATGGACGCGGTGATCCTGAAGACGATCATCGAGAAGTTCGACGGCGGCCCGGTGGGCATCTCGACGATCGCCGCGGCGAGCGGCGAGGACGCGAGCACGATCGAGGAGGTGTACGAGCCCTTCCTCGTCCAGAACGGCTTCCTCCAGCGCACCCCGCGCGGCCGCATGGCGACGGCGCAGGCCTATCGCCACTTCGGCTTCACCCCGCCGGCGGCGAGTCCTCAGCAGAATCTCTTCTGAGCGGAGCTGGTTCGGGGCGCGGTGCGCTGAGCGTCTGCGGCTGACGGGATCTCTGACGTCGCAGGGAGGACGGGAGGTGGGGAGGCCTGGTCGGCGCGGGCCTGCCTATCACGGCTGAGCCGATAGCTCACAACGAGCGAAAATGGCTCCCCGAACTTCTCCCTGCCTCCCGGCCTCCCCGCGAACGGCACAGATCCGAGTCGCTCGCGAGAACCTGCGCAGGGCGCGAGCCGCGCCACGCCCGCCCCCGCCCCTTAACTTCGTGTGGTGACCAGCCACGCACGCGGCGCCCGCACCGCCGACTACGACTTCCACCTCCCCGAGTCGCTCATCGCGCAGCGCCCCACCGAGCGGCGCGACGCGAGTCGGCTGCTCGTCGTGCATCGCGAATCCGGGCGCATCGAGCACCGGCACTTCCGCGATCTGATCGAGTACGTCGCACCCGGCGACGCGCTCGTCGTCAACGCGACGCGCGTCATGCGCGCCCGACTGCTCGGCACCCGCGACAGCGGCGCGCCCGGTGAGGTCTTCCTGCTCCGGCCGTTAGGCGAGGCGCGGTGGGAAGCGATGGTCCATCCCGGAGGGAAGCTCAAGCCGGGTCGCGTGCTCCACGTCGGTCCCGGCTTCGACGTCGAGATCCTCGAGGTCACCGAGCGGCGGACGCGCGTCGTCAGGCTCCTCACCGGCGATCTTCCCGCCGAGGAGGCAATCGAGCGCTTCGGGCACGTTCCCCTTCCGCCGTACGTCCACCGTGCCGACGAGCCGACCGACGAGGAGCGCTACCAGACGGTGTACGCGCGCGAGCGCGGCTCCGTCGCCGCGCCGACGGCCGGGCTGCACTTCACCCCCGCGCTGCTCGCCGCCCTCGAGGCGAAGGGGGTGCGGCGCGCGGAGCTCGTGCTCCACGTCGGCGCCGGGACCTTCAAGCCGGTGGAGGTCGACGACCCGGCCGCGCACGTCATGCACAGCGAATGGTTCACCATCTCCGAAGCGGTGGCGGCAACCATCGCCGCGGCGCGGGCGTCGAACCATGCGGTGTGGGCGGTGGGGACCACGAGCTGCCGCGCACTGGAGAGCGCGGCGCGCGCGGACGGCACGGTCGCGCCCGGCCAGGCCGAGACGTCGATCTTCATCAGGCCGCCGTACGCGTTCCGCGCGGTGGACAGGCTCATCACCAACTTTCATCTTCCGCGATCGACACTCGTCATGCTCGTCGCCGCGTTCGCGGGGTACGATCTGACGATGCGAGCGTACCAGGAGGCGATCGATGCGGGCTACAGGTTCTATTCGTACGGCGACGCGATGGCTGTCGTCTAGCGCGATCGCGATCGCGCTCGCGGCGTGCGTCACGCGCACCTCGACCTACTACAAGCCGAGCGAGGGTGAGCCGCGGCTGAACCAGGACGACTTCCGGCAGGCGTCGGACCAGCTGCTCAAGGTCGAGTGCCCGCGGCTCATGGGGAGCGGAAGCTCCGCGGAGGGACAGGCGCGGATCCGCGTGCGGTACGACAGGAGCGGCGCGGTGCAGCAGTCGGAGATCCTGCGCTCGAGTGGCGACTCGCGCGTGGACACCGAATGGGGCGCCCTCAGCGCGCGCCTGCAGTTCGACCCGCAGGAGGGCCAGACCGAGGACCTTCGCCCCGGGATCATCACCGTCGGCTACTCCTGCGCCCCGAACGTCGCGGTGACGACGCTGCAGCTGCCGTGAGAGGCTCGGAAGAGTGAGAGACTGAACCGGTGCTCGGCCTCTTTAACAGGGAGCCGGCGAGGCCGGGGGAGGAGTTCGCAGGGGCTGTTTGCGCCTCAAATCGCACCTCCCGTAGCTCGCCGGCTCCCTGTTATTCACAGCTGGAGCACTAATCCGCAGGGTGCTTGAGGCGCAACGAGCGCTGTCTGAAAACGCCACACCTCCACCCCTCGCGGTCGCGATGACTCGCTCCCTTTCCTCCGAGCTCGAGTGGCCCGCGCTCTGCATTGTCGGCTCTCGAAGCGGTGCCGCGTCGGCATCGCGCGGGACGGCGCCCGTGTGCGCCGCGTTTGACGGGAGGGAGAGCCGATGTCCGTTGGAGCCGTGGTGGCCCGCCGCTCGGGGGCCGCGCTCATTGCCGTGGTGGCCGCGCTGAGCGCGGCGTGTGCGTCAGCCGGTGTCGTCGCGACGCGCGAGAACGCGGTGAGCGGTCTGATCACCGAGCAGGATCTGCAGGTCGCGGTCGACACCCTCGTCCGGAACGCCTGCCCGCGGATCGTCGGCGACAGCGTCGCCGCGCGCGGCGTCGTCGCGGTCCGCGTCCTCCAGGACGACTTCGACTCGGAGATCCGCGCGCACGTGACGAAGTCCTCCGGCGACGAGCACGTCGACGAGACGATCGCCGAGCTCGTGTCGCAGCTCCCGCCCCGCTTCCGGGACTCGGCGCAGCAGGTGTATACTCACCGCTACAACCTCGCGGTGCGGTACAACTGCGCTCGCGACGCCTACGGCGTCACCGGAGGCGCGTCCGTGTCGCTCTAGCCACCCGCCGTTGCCCTTCCGCTTCACGATCGAGTCTCACGCCGGCGCCGCGCGCGCCGGCGTTTTCACGACCCCCCACGGCCCCGTCGAGACGCCGGCGTTCATGCCCGTCGGCACCCTCGCCACGGTCAAGGCGATCGACCCGCTCGACCTGCGCGCGATGGGGGCGGGGATGATCCTCTCCAACGCCTTCCATCTCCACCTGCGCCCCGGGGACGAGCTCATTCGCTCCCTCGGCGGGCTGCACCGCTTCATGGGATGGGACGGCCCGATCCTCACCGACTCGGGGGGCTTCCAGGTCTTCTCCCTCGCCGACCTGCGCGAGGTCGGCGAGGAGGGCGTGCACTTCAAGAGTCACATCGACGGCTCGCGCCGGCACTTCACCCCCGAGCTGGTGATGCGCATCGAGCGCAACCTCGGCGCCGACGTCATCATGCAGTTCGACCACGTCATCCCGGGGCAGAGCGTCGAGACGGTCGCGCGGGACGCGACGGAGCGGAGCATCCGCTGGCTGGAGCGGTGCCGCGTGGAGTTCGAGCGCCTCGGCCGCGAGGGGGACACCGAGGGGAAGCCGTACTCCGAGCAGGCGCTCTTCCCCGTCGTCCAGGGCGGGATCCACGCGACGCTGCGCCGCGAGTCGGCGACGCGGGCGCGCGAGGTGGGTAACTGGGTGGGCTACGGGATCGGCGGGCTCTCCGTCGGCGAGGCGAAGCCCGACATGTACGCGATGCTCGACGTCATGCACGAGGCGCTCCCCGAGGATCACCCGCGCTACCTGATGGGCGTCGGCTTCCCAGAGGACCTGGTCGAGGGCGTGCGCCGCGGCGTCGACCTCTTCGACTGCGTCGCGCCGACGCGGATGGGGCGCAACGGCGCCGCGTTCACGAGCGAGGGGCGGGTGAACGTCAAGCGCGCCGAGTTCCGGGCCGATCCCCGCCCGCTCGACGAGAGATGCGACTGTCCGCTCTGCTCGCGCTTCTCGCGGGCCTATCTCCGCCACCTCATCGTCAGCGACGAGATCCTCGGCCTTCGACTCCTCTCGCTGCACAATGTACATTTCCTCGTGTCGCTGATGCGCGCGGCGCGGGAAGCCATCCGCGCCGGCGACTACGACCGCTGGAGCCGCGAGTGGCTCGAGCGCTATCACGCCAAGGCCCGGACCCAATGATCGTCGCATTCCCCGCTCTGCTCGCGCTGATGCAGCCGTCGTCGTCGAACGGCGCGTTCCAGCAGATCTTCATGTTCGGGATGATCTTCGTGATCTTCTACTTCTTCATGATCCTGCCGCAGCAGCGGCAGCGGAAGGAGCACGAAGCGCGGGTGACGTCCCTCAAGCGGGGCGACGAAGTGGTGACCTCGGGCGGCGTCGTCGGCGAGGTCGTGCACATCAAGGAGTCGATGAAGGACGGCGCGCCGGTGAAGAGCATGGACGACCGCATCACGATCAAGAGCGGCGAGTCGCGCGTCGTCGTCGAGCGGCGGAGCATAACGAAGGTGATCGTGCCCGGCGCGCCGGCCGACACCAAGGCCTGATTCGCCGACCGTGGCGCTCCTCAAGATCCAGGTCCTCGGCTCGCCGATCCTCCGGCAGCAGACCGTCCCGGTGGAGACGATCACCGACGAGCTGCAGAAGCTGATCGACGACATGGTCGAGACCATGTACGCGGCGCGCGGGATCGGGCTCGCCGCGCCGCAGGTGGGGCGCACCGAACGCGTCGCGGTGATCGACGTCGAAGGGGACGCGCCCTTCGCGATCATCAACCCGCAGATCGTCCGCAACGACTCGGACCTCGCCAAGGCCGAGGAAGGATGCCTCTCGATCCCCGACATCTACGGGGACGTCACGCGCCCGGAGCGCGTCGTGGTGCGCGCGCTCGACCGCGACGGGAAGGCGTTCGAGCTCGAGGCCGAGGGACTGCTCGCGCGCTGCCTGCAGCACGAGATCGACCACCTCGACGGGCGGCTGTTCATCGACTATCTGAGCACGCTGCGCCGCAAGGCGGCGATGGCGAAGTGGGCGACGATCAAGGGGAAGTATCCCGGCTACATCCGCACGCTGACGGCGGAGGAAGTGGCCGAGCACCACCATCGCGACGAGGAGCTCTAGCCTGCGCGTCGTCTTCTGGGGGACGCCGGAGTTCGCGACGGCGCCTCTCCGTGCCCTGCTCGGCGAGGGGTTCGACGTCGTCGGCGTGGTGACGCAGCCCGACCGACCCGTGGGCCGCTCGCGCTCGACGCTCGTGCCCTCGCCGGTGAAGGAGATCGCGCTCGCCGAGGGAATTCCCGTGCTGCAGCCGGAGAAGCCGCGCGGCGAGGAGTTCGTCGCCCAGCTTCGCGCGCTGGAGCCGGACGTCTCCGTCGTCGTCGCCTACGGCCACATCATCCCGAAGGCGGTGCTCGACCTCCCGCCGTCAGGCAGCTTCAACGTGCACGCGTCGCTGCTCCCGAAGCTGCGCGGCGCGGCGCCGATCCAGGCGGCGATCCTCGAGGGGCTGCCCGAGACCGGCGTCACGATCATGCGCATGGTCCCCGCGCTCGACGCGGGCCCGATGCTCCTCCAGGTCTCGACGCCGATCGCCGAGGACGAGACCTACGGGGAGCTGGCGCTGCGGCTCTCCGAGCTCGGCGCGCTCGCGCTCATCGAGGCAATGACGCTCGTCGCGGTCGGTCGCGCGCGCGAGGAGGCGCAGGACGACGCCCGCGCGACGTACGCGGGGAAGATCGATCGCGAGAGCGCGCGGATCGACTGGACACGCCCCACGCTCGACGTCTGCCGCCGCATTCGCGCGTACGACCCGAAGCCGGGGGCGTTCACCGAGCATCGCGGCGCGGCGCTCAAGCTCTTCGGCGCGCGCCGGCTCCCGCACGTCGATCGCCCGCCGGGAGAGGTCGTCGAGATCTCGGGCGAGGGAATGGTCGTCGCCTGCGGGGAAGGCGCGGTGCGCGTGCTCCAGGCGCAGCCGGCCGGGAAGACGCGGATGGCGCCCGAGCAGCTCGCTCGCGGGCGGGGGATCGCCGTCGGCGAACTACTCGGCTAGCGCTCTTCCCTCGCGTGGCGGTGCGCGGTAGGATCGGCCGGAGATGAGACGCGTCGTGCTTCTCGCCGCAGTGCTGCTTCTCGCCCCGTCGCGTGTGCGCGCGCAGAGCGAAGGCGCCGGCGCGCGAGTCCGCGGGATCGTCGTGACACCCGAGGGCCGCGGGCTCGCCAACAGCATCGTCTCCCTGGAGCCGGGCGGACGCGAGCTGTTCGCCGACGACTCGGGCGGATTCTTCATCGGCGGGCTCGCCGCGGCGAGCTATCATCTTCGCGTGAGGCACCTCGGCTTCGCTCCACGCGACACGACGATCGTCGTCGAGACCGCGGGTCCGGCCGCGCCGCTCGTCGTACGCCTCGAGCGCCTGACGATGCGGCTCGGCGAGGTGCGGGTGCGCGGACAGAAGGAATGCCGCGACCCCGGCCCGCCCGATCCGGACACCGATCCGACGCTGGCGGTGATCTTCGAGCAGCTGCGCGAGAACGCCGACCGCTGGGTGCTGCTCGCCCGCCAGTATCCGTTCACCTGGCAGATGGAGCGACAGTTCCGCTTCGGCGACGGCGACCGCGCGCAGATGACGCGTCCCGACACGGTGGTCATCCGCGGCGATCTCGCGTGGGGGTACGCGCCGGGCAAGGTGATCAGCGAGGTCGTCGATCGCGGGCAGCGCACCCGCCAGCTCAACATCCCCGGCCTCCGCGATCTCGCCGACACCGTCTTTCTCGCCGCGCACTGCTTCAGCTACGGCGGCCTGGAGACGGTGGACGACAGCGAGTTCGTGCGGCTCGACTTCCGCGCCGCGTCGCGGATCCGCGGCCCGGACATCGACGGCTCGGCGTATCTCGATCCCGTGACGTACCAGCTGCGCCGCGCGACGGTGAGGGTCACGAAGCCGGACGAGGTGGGACGGAACATCACGGAGCTCCGAGTGACCACCTGGTATCGCGAGATCGCGCCCTCCATCGTGATCCTCGCCGGCACGCGCGCGGTGACGACCTTCGACACCCGGCAGGGGAGCGCCGACCGGACCGAGACGCAGAAGACGGTGGGCGTGAAGTTCTACGGGCGCGTTCCACCGGGAGTCGTTCGTTGATCGCGGGCGCGCTTCTCGCATCCCGCTCCGCCGCACCTCGACCACGCGATGCCGACCTCTGACACGACTCTCCCCGCCAGCGCCGCCGCGGTGCGCGCGCTCTTCCGCCAGCGCTTCGGGCGCGAGCCGGACACCATCGCCTCGGCGCCGGGGCGGGTGAACCTCATCGGCGAGCACACCGACTACAACGGCGGCGAGGTGCTGCCGATCGGGATCGAGCGCCGCACCTGGGTCGCGGCGGGCGTGCGGCGCGAGGGCGGGGGGATGCTGCGCGCCGTGTCGGCGAACGAGGACGGCGCGGGCGAGGCGTCGCTCGTCGCGCCGACGCGGAGCGAGCACTGGTGGGATTATCTCACCGGCGTCGCCGCGCCGATCGCCCGCGACGCGTTAGGCAGCGGCGCGCTGGCCGGCGCGGGGATCGACGCGGCGGTCACGAGCGACGTCCCCACCGGGGCTGGTCTCAGCTCCTCCGCGGCGATCGAGGTCGCCACCGCGCTCGCGGTCGCGAAGGCGCTCGGCGGGACGCTCGAGCCGCGTGAGGCGGCGATGATCGGCTGGCGCGCCGAGACGGGATTCGTGGGCGTGGCGTCCGGGATCATGGACCAGTTCGCGTCGGCGCTCTCGCGCCAGGGCGAAGCGCTGCACCTCGACTGCGCCACGACCGAGACCGAGCTCGTACCGTTCCGGGACGCGGTGCTGATCATCGACAGCGCCGTCCGTCGCTCGCTGCGCGACTCGGCGTTCAACACGCGCCAGGCGGAGTGCGCGCAGGCGCTGCGGCTGATGCGGGAGCGCTGGCCGAAGCTCCCCTCCCTCGCCGCGGCGACCCCGGAACAGGTCCTCGCCGCCCGCCTCCCCGCCCCGCTCGACCGGCGCGCGCTGCACGTGTCGCGCGAGACGCGCCGCGTCCAGGAAGCGGTCACGCTCCTGCGCGCCGGCAAGCCGCTGAGCGGAGAGCTCCTCCTCGGCTCGCACGAATCACTGCGCGACCTCTACGAATGCTCGCGCCCCGAGCTCGACTGGCTCGTCGCGCGCTCCATGCTCGAGCCGGGAGTCCGCGGCGCCCGCCTCACCGGCGCCGGCTGGGGCGGCTGCATGATCGTCGTCGGCGACGAGAGCGCCCTGGCGGCGGCGGGACCGAAGATAGGGAAGGACTATGAGAAGGAATTCGGTCTGACGGCGAGGTTGTGGCTGTCGCGGGCGGCGGAGGGGGCGAGAGTGGAGGAGGTGTAGGAAACCGCGGGGCGGGAGATTGGTTCCGTTGGAAAGAGCGGCGCGGGGGGCGGAATACTGCGGGGCGGGGTAGGTGAGACCACGGGGCGGGTACCTTGGACAGGGCGGGGCGGGGGGCGGAATACCGCGGGGCGGAGGGCGGGGGGCGGGAAAGGACCTATACGGACTGAGGCCGACACGCGGCGCCTTTGGCGCCGCAGTCGGCCACTTTCCGAACAGGTGGCTTCTCGCACCGACACTCCCGCCCTGTCTTTTCCCGCCCCGCGGGGGGGGGGGGGGGGGGGGGGGGGGGGG
>JABFXC010000072.1 GCA_013361935.1 Gemmatimonadaceae bacterium | reverse complement strand
GGGTAGGGTTTCAAGCGCAGCGCGATCTCGACCATCTCGTCGGTGGTCGCCATCTCGAGGTTGAGGACCGTCTTCACCTCGCGCGCGAGGCGCTCGACGTCGGCGTCCTGGATGTGGCGCCGGTCCTCGCGCAGGTGCGCGGTGATGCCGTCGGCGCCGGCGCGCTCGCAGATCAGCGCGGCGTCGACGGGATCAGGCTCGTCGGTACGCCGTGCCTGGCGAATCGTCGCGACATGATCGACGTTGATGTAGAGGCGCATGGTCGCGCTCGCTGCAGAGCCGTGATGCGCGGAGCGGGTTGCGGTCATGGGGAAGTCGTCGTCGTAGGTTTCGGAGCCACCCTCGTCCTTCACGTTCGGAGACCGTCGTGCACCGTTTCGCCGCGCTCGCCCTTCTCGTTCTCGCCGCCTGCCACTCCGCGCCGCGCGGTGCCGTCATCCAGCCGGGCGCGCCGACGCCCGCGGTCGCGGTCGAGCGGTTCCTCGGGGCGGCCAAGGCGCAGGATCTCCAGGCGCTCTCGATGATCTGGGGCAGCGCGAAGGGGCCCGCGCGCGACGTCGTCGACAAGAGCCAGATCGAGCGCCGCGAGCTGATCATGATCTGCTACCTGAATCATGACACGTATCGCGTGCTGAGCGAAGGGCTGGCGCCCGAGGGGAAGCGCAGCTTCAACGTCGAGCTCCGCCGCGGCAACATCGCGCGCTCGACCACACTGACCACCGTGCAGGGGCCGGCGGAGCGCTATTACGTCGAGCAGGCCGCGCTGGAGCCGCTCACCGATCTCTGCGCGGGCGGCGTTCCGTCCACGCGCAGCCCCGCCCCCTGACGGAACCGCCGTCACCCGTTCCGCATTAATAGTCGGACAGCTCGACGAGCACGCCCCCCGTGGCGCTGGGGTGGAGAAACGCGATACGTTTCCCCTCCGCGCCGACGCGGGGCTTCTCGTCGATGAGACGGAGCCCCGCCTTCCGGCAACGGTCGAGGGCGGCGTCGAGGTCGTCCACGGCGAAGCAGACGTGATGGATTCCCGGACCGCGCCTGGCGACGAACCTGCCGATGGGCGAGTCCGGACTGGCCGCCTCGAGGAGCTCGACGAGCGACTCGCCGGCGGCGAGGCCCGCGATCCTGGCACCGTCCGCATCGTCGAGGGGAACCTCGGGCATCCCGAGCACGTCGCGGTACAGCGGGAGCAGCGATCGAAGCGATTCGACGGCGATCCCGATGTGGGCGATCCTGGTCCCGCGGCGTGGCGTATCCGGCATGAGCTTCGCTCCAGAACGTGAAGTCGGTGGCGGTCAGAACTTAATCGGCCCGCGACGTGTGGGCAGAGGAGAACGATGGCGAACGCGATGGCGGTGACGGACGCGAATTTCGAGACCGAGGTCGAGAAGCAGGATGGCCTCGTCGTGGTGGATTTCTGGGCGACCTGGTGCGGCCCCTGCCGCATGATCGCTCCCTCGCTCGAGCAGCTGGCGCAGGAGTATCAGGGCAAGGTCAAGGTGACGAAGCTCGACGTCGACGCGAATCAGCAGTCGGCGATGCGCTTCAACGTCCGCTCGATCCCGATGCTGCTCTTCTTCAAGGGTGGCAAGGTGGTCGACCAGATCATCGGGGCGCAGCCGAAGGCGAACATCGAGGCCAAGATCAAGCAGCACGCCGCGTAAGCGGTCCGTCGCGAGCTCGCCGCGAGCGAGCGCGACCTGTTGCGGGAGCGGAAACCGAGACACATTTTGTCAGGCCCGGGGCGGCGCGCGCCGCCCCGGGCTGCTCGTTTCCCCCCTCACCCACCGGATGCCTCAGAGTCTGGCCGGACTGCGGTTCCCGCACGAGCGGATCTTCCTGCCGCGGACCAAGCTCGCGTACGTGCACCTGAAGAACCTGCTCACCGACGCCAAGCGGGAGCGGGCCGCGCGTGTCTTCGGGTACGTCGCAATCTGGCTGCCGGACGAGCTGGTGCTCCTTTACCTCCAGGAGGGCGAGCTGGTGAGCGCCACGACCCTCGATCCCGAGGGGGCGATGGTCATCCCGATCGCCGACGCGATCGAGAAGGTCCCCGCCGAGCCGGAGTACGGGGAGATCTGCTTCCACGAGGCCGACGACGAGCAGCTCGCGTGCATGCACTACGCGCACGTCGTCGGCGAGGAGCCCTGGCCCGCGGAGCTCAACCCGGTCGACGCCGACTCGCTCTTTCCGTACCTGCTCGCGACGACCTTCGACGGCACCGTCGAGGTGACGCTGGACGGGAACGTGAACTACCTCATCCTCCGCGACGGCCTGGTCGAGCGCGCGTTCTGCTCGAGCGTGCACTTCGGCGAGCTGGAGGAGAAGCTGGAGGCGCTCTTCCGTCCGGACAGCCGGACCGCGCGGATGGGAGTCCGGCGCTTTCCGGTTCCCCCGCCCGTTCCGCGGCAGGCGCCGCCCGCGCTCATCCTGGCGTACCGCGAGCTGGTGAACGGTCTGGTGCGCGAGCTGGTCGGGCTCGGGAAGGAGAGCGCGCCGGTGATCGCCGAGATGGCGCGGCAATCGCTGGTCGCGACGCACGCCCCGCTCGGCTCGTTCACGGCGATGGACCGGCTGGTGCACGATCCGATCGCGGGGATCGACGAGCTGACCGACGCGGTGGGGGCGTGGGTGACGGAGGTGCTGTGGGCGGCCGCGGACATGGACGGCGGGCCGGAGCGGCTGCTCCGGAAGCTCACCCACGAGAGGCGGCACATGTTCCAGAGCGCGGGATTCTTCGACCGTCTCCCCTGGCAGATGTGAGCACGGCGCCGGGGACGGAAGGCGTGCTCTACGTCGTGAGCACGCCGATCGGCAACCTCGGCGACATGACGCTGCGCGCGATCGAGACGCTGCGCACCGTCGCCGTCATCCTCGCCGAGGACACGCGCCACTCGCGGAAGCTCCTCGACCACTTCGAGATCGGGACGCCGCTGCTCGCCTATCACGAGCACAACGAGGCGAAGGCGACCCCGCCCCTGGTCGCGCGGCTCAAGCGTGGCGAGTCGATGGCGATCATCACCGACGCGGGGACGCCCCTCCTCTCCGACCCCGGAGCGCGGCTCGTTTCGGCGGCGATCGAGGGAGGGGTGCGGATCGTGCCGATTCCGGGCGCGTCCGCGCTGCTGGCCGCGCTCGTCGGGGCGGGGCTGCCCGCCGACCGCTTCACCTTCTTCGGGTTCCTCGCGCGGAAGGGCAAGGACCGCGACCGCGAGATCGCCGAGCTCCGCCGTCTGCCGCACACGGCGATCGTGTACGAGTCACCGAACCGGCTCGCCGACACCCTCGCCGAGTTGACGAGCTCCGGACTCGGCGAGCGGCGCGCGGCGGTGGGGCGGGAGCTGACCAAGCAGTTCGAGGAGCTGACGCGGGGAACGGTCGACGAGCTGGCGAGGTACTACGAGAATGTGCCGCCGCGTGGTGAAGTGGTGATCGTGATCGAGGGAGCACGCGAGAGCGCGCCGACGGAGGAGACGCTGCGCGAGCGCGCGCGCGACCTGCGCGCGGCGGGCGCGTCGGCACGCGATGTCGTCGCGACGCTGATGGACGAGATGGGCGCGCCGCGGAACCTCGCCTACCGGCTGGCGCACGAGCCGTGATCGCCGCGAAGTGCCTCGCCGTCGCGCTCGCGGCGTCGCTCGTCGCCGCGCCGGCGCCGACGCTGACCATCGCGCGGCTGCAGTACGACGGCGGCGGCGACTGGTACGCGAACCCGTCGAGCATCCCGAACCTCCTCCAGGCGATCGCCGAGCGGACGACGCTGAAGGTCGCACGCGAGGAGGCGCGGGTGACGCCAATGGACGACCGGCTGTTCGACTACCCGTTCATCCACGCCACGGGCCACGGGACGATCCGCTTCTCGGACGCCGAGGCGGCGCGGCTGCGCGAGTACCTGCTCGGCGGCGGCTTCCTGCACGTGGACGACAACTACGGGCTCGACGCGAGCTTCCGCGAGGCGGTGAAGAAGATCTTCCCCGACCGCGAGCTGGTGGACGTCCCTCGCTCGCACCCGATCTACCACATCGTCTACGACATGCCTGACGGCATCCCGAAGATCCACGAGCACGACGGGAAGCCGGCGCGCGGGTACGGGATCTTCGTCGGCGACCGGCTGGTGCTCTACTACAGCTACGAGAGCGATCTGGGGAACGGGTGGGAAGATCCGGCGACGTACAACGATCCGCCGGCGCTCCATGAGGCGGCGCTGCGGATGGGGGTGAACCTCTTCGTCTACGCCGTGACGAGCCGTCCCGACGCCGGGCCGGCGCGGAGGGCCACGCGATGACGGTAGCCACGGTCGTCGAGCGCGAGCGCGCGGCCGCGCGCCGGACGGTCGTCGCGGCCGCGGCGCTCGCGGTAGTCGCGCTCGCGCT
>JABFXC010000226.1 GCA_013361935.1 Gemmatimonadaceae bacterium | reverse complement strand
GCGCGCGTCGCCCGGAACGCGAGCCTCGCCGCCGGCGACGACTCCGTCCGCGTAGCTCGCCAGCGCGTCGACGAACGGCGCGTCGGCGGGCGCGACGAGGAGGAGCAGCGCGCCCACCTCGCGGAAGCCGGCGACCAGCCGCCGCCAGCGATCGTTGCGGTAGACGTCCTCGTCGAGCACCGACTCGGTGCCGCTCGCGAGGACGAACAGGTTCTCGACGCCGGCAACCGGGTGCGCGATGCGATTGATCGAGACGCCGTACCGGAAGCTGTCGGTGATGCCGTGCGGATCATCGGTCGCGACGTGCCGCTGCAGCGTCGGCGTCTCGTTCGCGAGGTCGGCGATGACGACGCGTCGCGTCGGCGCCTGGATCGCACCGATGCCGAGCGCGATCGCTGCCGCGTCGTCACGCGTCGGACCGACGACGATGGCCGCGGTGACGTCGCCGAGCTCCTCGCCGATGCGGCGCCCTTCGTCCTCCCACCAGCTCGCGCCGGGACGCATCTCGTCGGCCAGTCTCACGGTCCCGCCTCGTAGATCCAGTAGGGACGCTTCGATCGCGCGCCGGCCTGCTCGGCCGCGGCACGCGAGCCATAAGGCCCGAGAACGACGCGATAGAGCATGCCGTTGTTGCCGGGCGCGGTCGCAACGTGGGCGGCGGTCCCGTCGACGACGAGGTTGGCCGCGTCGGCGCGCGCGGCGGCTTCGTTGTTGTGCGACGCCACGGACACAAAGAAGCCGCGCGAGGTGGTCTGCTGCGCCGCGGTCGCCGGACGCTGTGCGGAAGACGCCACCGGCGCCCTGGGCAGGTCGACGCTGCCGGCACGCGCGTCGGAGACGCCCGGCGTCGCGGCGGGGGCGGAGAAGGCGTTGCTGTCGACGCCGGGTGTCGTGTCGCCGGGCGCGCCGACGCCGCTGTCGAAGTGGACCGGCTCGTCGAGCGACGCGTCGCGCGGACGGAAGCCGTTCCAGGCGAAGAAGGTCCAGAAGTCCTTGCCCCCGCCGCGAACCGCCGCGACGGGACGGAAGGTCTCCGCGTCGACGAAGCGGACGTCGTTCCCTGTGACGAGCCCGATGCGCGCGTCCGGAGCGACGAAGGGAAGATCGGGACGCCACTCGGTGGCGACCGCGCCGAGCACGCGCTGCGTGCCGAGGGCGATGACCCATGCCGAGTCGCCCGCGGCGGGGCGGGCGAGGAGATAGCGCCCGAGCGGATCCATGCGCAGCTCGCTGGCTTCGCCGGGGAGCTCGATACGATCGGTCTCGCCCGCGTGGTAGCGGTCGATGACGCGCAGCTCGGGCTTGCCGGCGATGAGGACGTACAAGCGGTCGCCGCTCGGCGTGGCCGCTACCGTCTCGATGCGTCCGGCGAGATCGATCGGCGGAGAGGGCGCGAGATCGCGGCCGCGGACCGCGGCGATGGCGGAGTCGCGGACCATCACGACGCGATCGCCCGCCTGCACGGAGCGCGAATGCGCGGCCGCGGGGACGACCGCGCTGTCGACGATGCGGGTGTCCGGCGGCCAGATGTGCCAGAGCACCGTGCTGGTGCCGCGGTCGGCGGCGACGAGCAGCGATCCGTCGCTCTGCGGGAGGATGTCGCGGACGCGGAGGGGCGCCTTGAAGTTCCAGCGGCCGCTCGGCGTGAAGCGCGCGACCGTGCCGCTGTCGGTCACACCATACACCGATTGTCCGTCGGCCGATGCGAGCTTGACGAGCCTGGGCTTCCTGGTGATGGCGAGGTCGCCGCTGCGCAGGTCGAGCCTGACGGGAGCGCCCTTCGCGTCGGCGAGGACGACCTGGCCGGCGACGTCGTCGAAGGCGAGCATGCGCGCCGGGGCCGGGACGGCCGCGGGCGAGCTCCAGACGACGGAATCGAGCCGGGGGTAGGCGTACGCGCGCGCGGTCCCTCCGCCGCGCGGGATGCGCAGAACGACGGGGTCCGGGCCGGTGGCGCGGGAGAGCGAGGGAGAGGCGTCGTGCGCGGCGGGGTCAGCCGGGCGGTCCGACCGACCGCAGGCGGCGAGCACGAGCGCCAACGCGAGCAGCGTGCGCACGGGAAGAAGGTACCCCCTCCCACCCTCTCGAACAACCCTTGAGACGGCGAGCGGGAGGAGGGGCAGGATGAGGGGCAGGTCGAGGGAAAGAGATGTGGGATGATCCTTTTCCCGCGTTATCCCACATTCCCCCTCCTCGTCCTGCTCCTCATCTCGTATCGACTTCCGGATGAGGGGCAGGATGAGGGGCAGGTCGAGGGAAAGAGATGTGGGATGATCCTTTTCCTGGATCATCCCACATCTCCCCTCCTCATCCTGCCCCTCATCTCGGATCGACTGTAGGACGAGGGGCAGTGATGTGGGATGAGCGATTCCCACATCCCCCCTCCTCGTCCTGCTCCTCATTTCGGATCGACTGTAGGACGAGGGGCAGTGATGTGGGATGAGCGATTCCCACATCCCCCTCCTCATCCTGCCCCTCATCTCGAATCGACTAGAAGTTGGGACCGATGGAGAATGTCCAGAACGGCTTGTGATCGATGCTCAGCGGCTTGGCGTAGTCCCAGCGCAGGATCGCGTAGCCGAAGAAGTTGACCCGGACGCCCGCGCCGTAGCTGCGGTACGGGTAGCGCGTGTTCGGCTCGGAGGCCGGATCGGCCGGAGCCTTGAGCTGTACCTTGTTGCCGCTCGTCCAGGCCATGCCCGCGTCGTAGAACAGCGCACCCTCCACCGGCGGAAGCGCGATGGGCAGGACGCCCAGCTCGAGGCGCCGGATGACGGGGAAGCGGAGCTCCGCGTTCGCCACCGCGATGCGGCTGCCGAGGAGGCTCTGCGCGTTGCAGTTCGTCGCCACGGAGCCGAACGATCCGCAGCTGTACGAGAAGAAGTTCTCGCGGTCGTAGCCGCGGATGTACTCCGGGCGGCCGATGTACTTGTACGACCATGACTCGTCGCGGCCGGCGGTGATGCTCACCAGCCCGCGCGTCGCGACCGTCAGGAAGTTGAAGAGGATCGGGTCATAGCGGCGATAGTCCGCGAGGTAGTCGATCCAGTGCCAGCTGCCGGTCTGCGGCTCGACCTGGAAGCGATAGCGGCGTCCGGAGATCGGGCCGGTATAGCCCCAGAGCGCGTTGTCGGAGACCCACGCGGCGTTGACGGCGACGTTGTTGATCCCCGGCTCGTTCCGCACGTCGTCGAGGTAGTACCCCGTCGCCTGCTGCTGCTGGAAATCGATGAACCGGTGGATCGACAGCGTCTGCCGGTCGATGTTGTTGAAGCGCGCGCCGAACTCGAGCCGGGTGAACCGGTTGAGCGGATACATCCCGACCGCGAAGACGTCGCGGAAGATGAAGCGCGTGATCTCCTGGACCTGCGCCCGGATCGGATCGTTCGGATCGTTCGAGGTCGGGAGGAGCTGATCGCGGGTGAGGAAGTAGTACGGGTACTGGTCGATGCCTGTCGCGTACTGCAGGCGGCGGCCGTAGTTCGCCCACGCCGTGTACAGCTGCGCGTCGCTCAGACGTCCATTCACCGCCGCCGAGAAGGCGAGGCGGTTGTTGCCGAGCAGGTCGCTGAGGATGATGGTCGTTCCGCCGACCATGCCGCGCCCGTAGTAGTTGTCCTGCACGTAGCCGATGCTCGGCTGCGCGATGTAGTCGGGCTGGAAGCGAACCTTGTAGTCGCTGACGCGGAACGACGCCGTGTCGGGCAGCGCGAGCGCGGCGCTGTCGAGCATCGCCGCGACGGTGATCGGCCGGCGCGCGGCTTCGGCGGCGCCCCCGGTCACCACACCCGAGGAACGGAAGGACGTCGTCCCGAGCCGGTACGTCGACATGCGCGTCGCGACGGGTGTCGTGTCCATCGCCGGCGCCGCCGCGACCGTCCGCGCCGAATCGCGGCGCGAGTTGTAGATCGGGCCGGCAACCATCGGCGAATCGTGGTACGGCTCGCGCTTCAGCGAGCGCGGGTTGCTGATCCCCCAGATGGTGTAGTCGCCGTCCTCGTAGTACGTGAAGGCGAGACGGTCGGCGCCGCGCGCCCAGGTGATGGCCGGGCTGTACTCCGTGAAGGCGTTGATCGCCGAGACGACGTTCGTCAGCTGGAAATGCTGGCGCGCGTCGAGGTCGTACAGGAAGAGATTGGAGATCCCCGTGCGGTCGGAGAGATACGCGATCGACTTGCCGTCGGGTGCCCACTGCGGGTTCAGGTTCAGCCCTTCCTGACCCGGGAGGACGGTGACCTGCATCGTCTCCAGGTCGAGGAGGGTGATCCGCCACTTGTTGAAGCGCAGCGTCTCGAAGTCGGTGGCTTCGCCGCGGTCGCTGGCGAAGGCGATGGTCTTGCCGTCCGGCGACCACTGCGGCTGCAGGTCGCCATAACGGTCGGCGGTGAGGCGGCGGAAGTTCTTTCCATCCGCATCGACCATGTACAGATCGGTGATCCCGCCGATGTCGCCGCTGACGACGAGGCGCTTGCTGTCCGGCGACCAGGTCGGGCCGGTGACGCCCTCGACGCCCGGGAGCGAGAAGCGGCGCACGACCTTCCGGCGCTTCACGTCGAGCAGATAGAGCACGTCCTTGCCCGCGCGCTGCGCGGTGAAGGCGAGATACTTCCCGTCGGGGGAGAAGGAGCTCTGCGAGTAGAGCAGCCGCAGCTCCTCGAAGTTCGGATCGGTAGTGCTCTTGATCAGCCGCTTGATGCGCTTGCCGGTCCGCGCGTCGCCGAGCCAGAGGTCGATGAAGACCTCGCCGCGGAGGAAGCTCCCGTTGGAGAGGAAGGCGATGTACTTGCCGTCGTTGGACAGCGCCGGCGCGACGAAGACCTGGCCGCCGCTCTTCTTCTCGTTGAGCACCGGCTGCGCGAAGCGCCGCGCACGGTCGAGCTGCGTGATGCCGGGGAGGAAGCGATCCTGGAGCGACTCCTTCCACTCCTGGCTCAGGTCGTCGAGCGACATCCCGAGCTCGCGCTTCACCGCGCGCTCGACGCCGACGTTGGGCGTGGCGCGGAGGATGTTGCCGATCGTCTCGTCGCCCCACCGTGCGCCGACGTAGCCCCACAGCGACTCACCGAAGCGATACGGGAAGAACTGGTCGGGGCGGTCGGTCATCTGCTCGATCGTCGGGATGTTGCCGTTGAGGGCAGCATCGCGCATCCACGAGTCGGTGAACGGGTGGTCCGGGCCGATGGACAGATATTCGGCCATCCCTTCGGCGAACCAGTCGGGCATCGGGTTCTGCTGCAGCGCCTGCAGCCCGCCTCCCGCCTTGCCGCGCGCGAAGATGTCATACTGGAACTCGTGCACCATCTCGTGCGTGAGCACGTGCTCGAAGCTCCGGTAGTCGCCGGTGAAGGGCAGGATGATGCGGTGGCGCATCGGCTCCGTCACGCCGCCCACGCCTTCGCCGAGGTCCCCGGTGACGTTGTTCTGGCCGAAATCGGAGCGCGAGGCGAAGAGCACGATCGGCTTCTTCTCGCGGAACTGATACCCGATGATGCGCGAAAGGCGGGCGTACGCACGCTCCGCCATCCGGGCCGCGTCGTAGACCGCCGTCTGCTCGACCGGGTAGTAGTGGATGAGGAAGTGCTCCGTCTCCATCACCTTCCAGTCGAAGTGATCGTACTGGACCTGGTTCTGGCCGAAGTACTGCTGGGCCTGCGCTGGCTTCACGGCGACCGCGAGGCCGATGGCCACTGCGAATGCGCCGACGGCCGCGCGCGCGAGGCGCGCGCGGCTCATGACGGTCGTCACGGGGTGCCTCCTTGGCTCTCCACCGGGATCACTTCCGCGTCCCCCCAGAGCCGCTCGAGCTGATAGAAGCTCCGCAGCGACGGATGGAACACGTGCACAACGAAATCGACGTAGTCGAGCAGCGCCCATCGGCCCTGCGTGACGCCCTCGAGGTGATGGACCGGAGATCCCTCCTTCTTCAGCTCGACCATGACGTGGTCGGCGATGGAGCGGACGTGCGTGTCCGAGGTGCCGCTCGCGATCACGAAGAAATCGGCGACGTCGCTCACGCCTTTCAGCGAGAGGATGACGACATCCTGGGCTTTGAGATCGAGGCAGAGAGCTGCGGCACGCTGCGCGAGAGCAGCGGAGGGGAGGGACGGAGCGGTACCAGTTGCCATGAAGACCGGAACGAAGAGTCGACTCGGGGATTACGCTCTAACTCCGAATACCGAACAATGTTCCGCTCGGGACAACCGAGCGCAACAGAGGGCCGCTCGCGAGCGGATCTTGACGTCGAAGGTGTACGACCGATGGGTACGCACGGAGCGAGCCAGTGGCCTTGTCGAGGACACTCGAGTGCGCGATGTCCCTGTGGCGGACGACAGGGAGTCGGGGGCCAGGAGTCAGGAACGGCGGAACCGAGGTGGCAAAACGGCGGCGGCCGGTGAGGTAACTCACCGGCCGCCGGCTTCTACGAACGCAGTTCCTACCGCCTGACCCCTGACCCCCGACCGCTGCAGGTCAGCCCTTGATCACCCAGACGCGGACTTCCGGCTTCACGTCGGCGTGCAGGCGGACGGGAACGCGGTAGACGCCGAGGGCCTTGATCGGCTCGTGCAGGTCGATCTGGCGCTTCTCGATGTGCAGCCCCTGCTTCTCGAGCTCGTGGGCGATGTCGGCGGCGGTCACGGAGCCGAACAGCTTGCCTTCCTCGCCGACGCGCGCGGAGAAGGTCAGCGAGACCTGCTCGACCTTGGTCGCCAGCTCCTGCGCCTTGCCGCGACGCTCGCCCTCGGCGGCCTCGAGGCGGGCGCGCTCCTGCTCGAGGCGCTTCTTGTTCCCCGGCGTCGCCTCGTAGGCGAGGCCGCGGGGAAGGAGAAAGTTGCGGGCATAGCCCGAGGAGACCTTCACGATGTCGCCGGTATGGCCGAGCGTGTCGACGGCCTGCCGCAGAATGACTTCCATGGGAAACTCCGTGCGTTACGGTAGTGGACGCGCCAGGCGGCGCCAATCGAACCAGGTGTCAGCGAGGCCGAGCAGTCCGGCGCCGGTGACGAGAGAGAGAAGTCCCGGAAGCGCGATCCCCGTGGTCGCGGGGACGAGCGCGAGGAGGACGGCGATCGCGACGATGATCCCCAGCGTTCGCTGCGGGAGCACCGACGAGATCACGCCCAGCCCGCGCAACGCGTAGAGGGACAGGAAGAACACGATCAGGTTGATGCCGAAGGTCCGCAGCATCCGGAACGCGACCGCGCGTCCCGGCGCGACCGTGGGCAGAAGCAGCACCGTCAGTCCGACGATGAGCCCCCACACCAGCTGGTCGTTGAAGCGGAAATCGCGGAGAGCGCCCAGCGGCGGACCGATGCGCGCGCGGCCGATGCGGTGATACAGCGCCCACGCGAGGGCGAGCGCGGCGAGCGACTGCAGCGCGAGCAGCGCCGGAAACGCGACGACGCCCGCGCGCGCGACGACCCCCAGCGCATCGGACACCGCGTCGACCGGCGAGCCCGCCCCGGGGTAGCTGCGCGTCAGCCGGGCGAAGGTCTCCGGCTGCTCGTCCGCGAGCGACCGAAGCTGCGTCACGGTGGCCGCGTTGCGCGCCTGCAGCTGTCGCCCGACGAGCCCCTCGACGGTGCCCGACGGCGCACGCAGCAGGGTGGTGATCCCGAGCGCGGCGACGAGCGCCATCCCCGTCGCCGAGAGCGCGCGAGCGAAGAGCGGCCGCCGTGCGTCGACGAGCGCCAGCACGCCGAACGCACCGGCGAGGATGATCGCCCACGCACGGAGCAGCACGTCGTACGAGCCCCACGCGCCTCGCCCCTGCGTGAGAGTGTATGCCGTGATCGCGATCCAGAAGAACGCGAGCGAGCCGCGTCCCCCCGCCCACCAGCCGAGCAGCGTGCACACCGCGAACGCGGGGAGCAGCAGCAGATAGCCGTCGGTGACGGGCAGGAGCGCGCCGGCGACGGGGATCGCCGGCACGAGCAGGAACGCCGCGAGCGCGAGGAGGAGACCAGCCCACCCTCGCGCTCGCGGCGTCGTCTGCGCGACGTCGGTCATCTGGCGCGCGTCGGCGCTCAGCCCTGGTGCCCCTTGATGTAGGGGACCAGTGCGAGGTAACGGGCCCGCTTCACCGCCGTCGCGAGCTGACGCTGGTGCCGGGCACAGACGCCGCTCAGCCGGCTGGGGAGAATCTTCCCCTGCTCGGTGATGAAGCGGCCGAGGGTGCGGTCATCCTTGTAATCGACGAAGCGGACGCGCGTCTCGCAGAAGGGGCACGTCTTGGTGGGGCGGCGCATCATGGTGCTCATTCCTCCTCGTCCTCGTCTTCCTCGCGGCGACGGTTGGCCGCGGCGAGCTCCTCGGGCGTCATCGGCGGGGCGCCGAGGTCGTGCTCGTGGAGGGTGATGAGATGGCGAATCACGCCGTCGTCGAGCTTGATCGCGCGCTCGTACTCGGGGAGCGCGGCGGCGTCGGCGTCGAAGCGCGCGACGACATAGTAGCCGGTCTCCTTGGTGCCGATCTTGTAGGCGAGCTGACGCCGGCCCCACTGGTCGACCGAGACGTTCCCGGTCGCGCCAACGAGCTCGTGAAAGCGATTCAGCTTGTCGGTGATGGTGCCGTCTTCGAGCGCGGAGTCGAAGACGTACACGGCCTCGTACTGACGGGCCATATGGCGGCAATCCTCCCTTTGGTCGTGGCCGCCCCTCGCTGGTTGCCGGAGCGAGGGGAGAGTGGGCTCACGGGCGGGCGCCCGGAGCACGATTTTGACAGCCTTTGAAGGTAGTCGAGCGGGCTCTGTGTTTCAACTCTCTGTCGCCGAGGTCGGGAAACGGCGGAGCGGGAGAGGGGTTCCTTCGAACCGGCGGGGCGGGGGGCGAGATACTGCGGCGCGGAGAGCGGAAGTTTCGAAAGTACCTATACGGATTGTGGCCGACGCGCGGCGCCTTTGGCGCCGCAGTCGGCCACTTTCCGAACAGGTAGTTTCTCGCTCCCACGACCCCGCCCCGTTTCTTTCCGCCCCGCAGTATTCCGCCCTCCGCGCCGCCCTTTCCAACGGAACCCCTCTCCCGCCCCAGAGGATCAGTGGCCGAGGCGTGTTCCACTCGCGTGGACGATCAGCGCGAGGCTCGTCGCCAGGAAGAGATACAAAAACAGCATCGGCTTGTCGCTCTCGTCGGACGGGGTGCCTAACGCGCTCACCCCGGCACCGACGAGGGCGAGGATGCCGAGGAGGGGATCCTTGAGGATGAAGGCGACGCCGGCGAGGGACGCGACCAGGGTCCAGCGGTCGTTCCGCGTCAGCGACGAGTAGCCACGCGCGCCGTCCAGGAACCAGACGGGAAGCAGGTTGAACATGTTGATCCACGCGCCCGTCGCCGCGATGACGCCGAGGATGGGGATCCCCGTCGTGCGATACGCCACGAAGAACGCGAGCGCCGCGCCGAGGCCGAACACCGGGCCTTCGAGACCGATGCGCGCGTTCACCCGCATGTCGGTCACCTGCTCCTTGAGCAGGATGAACGCGCCGACGAAGGGGATGAACACCGGCGCGCTCGCCTTGATGCCGTGCCGCCGCGCGGCGAACACGTGCCCCATCTCGTGCACATAGATGGACACCACGATTCCCGCCGCGTACTTCCAGCCGTACATCGCCCAGTACGTGCCGAAGTACGCGAGCATCGAGAGCAGCGTCTTCAGCTTCGCGAGCCCGAACAGCACGAGCTTCGCCTTGCCGAGCAGGAGGATGAGCAGGCCCTTGAACTTGAGCAGGAGCGCGCCGAGCGCGGCGAGGATCCCGCCGCCGCGCCACGACTCGCGGACTCCGGCCGGCCTGGCGGGCTGCTCCTGCGACGGCCGCGCCGAAGCCGCGCTCATCTCTTCCACCGAACCGCCGCCAACGAGGTGCTCAAACCGCGCTCGGCGGAGTGCCCATCCGGAACGGACCGGCCACGCGCAGCTCCGTCGGGGCGCCGGCGTTCTGCTTCCAGGCGCGGAAGAGCGCGAAGCACATGATCAGGCCGGAGAGCGGGCTCGCGAAGGCGACGATGACGGGCATGGCGAACAGCGCGAGGACTCCGCCGATGAGGATCACGACGACGCCGAGCGCCAGCAGCCCACCGCCGACCTTCGCCGACTTCTGGTTCGCGGCGGCGAGCTGCTTCGGTTGCGAAGCGGCCGCGTCGGACTCCGGGGTCGTCGCTTCCTCCTCGGTCGCGACGGCGGAGTCGGCCGAGAGCTGGTCGGTGGCGGCGGCGGCGTGCCCCTCATTGGCGACGGCGGGCGCGGTGCTCGAGTGCTCGCCGTTCTTCATCCCTTCGATGAAGCCCGCGGCGCCATACGGCAGGTAAGCGCCGCCCATCGAGAGATACGCGAGCACGACGGCGAGCAGCTGGAACTTGCGGCCGCCGCGGCTCCTGCTTCCCATCCTGACCGCCTGTCCCACCCCGATTCCCACGAGGGCGGTGATGAGGCCCCACTCCATCCCCGTCACTCTGACGAAGAGGTAGTAGCCGATCGCGCCGGCGATCGCCGCGCCGAGCCCGTAGGCGAGGGCGCGGCCGAAGCCGCCCGACGAATGCTCCGCTTCGGCCGCATGGCGGCAGGTCGCGCACGTCACCATCTCGTTGACGACGTGGTACGAGCCGCGGAGCTGCGCGCCACAGCGGGTGCAGACGCCGGCGGAAGCGACCGTCGCGATCGGGGAGAGCGGCGGGAAGTGCGAGCTGGACGAGCTGGTGGCGTCGGTCGACATCGTCGGTGCCGGGGACGGTTGCGTTCGAAAGCGGGGTCTACAGTAGGACGGAGACCCGTTCCCCCGCGTAACGGCAGCGCGCGCCGCTCCGACGGTCAGACGTTGAAGCGGAAGAGCATCACGTCGCCGTCCTTGACCACGTACTCCTTGCCCTCGCTGCGGACGACGCCCTTCTCCTTCGCGCCCTTCCACCCGCCGTTGCCCACGAACTCGTCGTATCCGACCGTCTCGGCGCGGATGAAGCCGCGCTCGAAGTCCGTGTGGATGACCGCGGCGGCCTTCGGCGCGGTGTCGCCGCGATGGATGGTCCACGCGCGGACCTCCTGCTCCCCGGCCGTGAAGTAGGTCTGCAGGCCGAGCAGGTGGTAGCCGGCGCGGATGAGCCGGTCGAGCCCCGCCGAATCGATGCCTAACGACGCGAGGAACTCGGCGCGGTCCTCCGGCGGCAGCTCCGCCAGCTCGGCCTCGATACGCGCGGAGAAGGGAACGATCTCCGCCTCCTCGCCCCCCGCGGCGACCGCGGCGCGGAGCGCCTTGAGGTGCTTCCCCTCGTCGCCCGCGAGCTCGGCCTCGGTGACGTTCGCCGCGTAGAGCACCGGCTTCGCGGTGAGGAGCGCGAGGGGCTGGAGCAGCGCCTTCTCCTCCGCCGTGAGCTTCACCGACCACAGCCCCTTGCCCTCCGCGAGGGCGCGCTGTGCCTTCTCCAGCGCCGGAAGCTCTCCCAACGCCTCCTTGTCCCCCGTCTTCGCGCTGCGGCGGGTCTTGTCGAGCCGCTTCTCGACGACGGCGAGGTCGGAGAGCGCGAGCTCGAACTCGATGACCTCGCGATCGCGTGCCGGATCGACGCCGCCCATGACGTGGGTGACGTCGGGGTCCTCGAAGCAGCGCACGACGTGGACGATCGCGTCGGTCTCGCGGATGTTGGCGAGGAACTTGTTGCCGAGCCCCTCGCCCTCCGCCGCGCCCTTCACGAGGCCGGCGATGTCGACGAACTGGACGACGGCGGGGACGGTCCGCTTCGGCTGCACGACGTCGGCGAGCTTCGGCAGCCGTGGGTCGGGGACCTCGACCATGCCGACGTTAGGCTCGACGGTGCAGAAGGGATAGTTCGCCGCCTCCGCGCCGGCGGCCGTGAGGGCGTTGAACAGCGTCGACTTGCCGACGATGGGGAGGCCTACGATTCCGAGCTTGAGCATGGTGGTACGGTTGCCAGGTGCCAGGTGCCAGGTGCCAGGTGCCAGGTGCCAGGTGTCAGGAACCGCGGCTCACGCCGTTCCTGACGCCTGGAGGCGGGCCCCCGTCGTTTACGAGGACTTGGAGTTGTACTTGTTCATCGCCGGCAGGATGCCGTCGGCGATGAAGGTCTCGATCGCCGAGCGGATCACCGGCATCATCTCGTCGATCGTTCCGCGCTCGATCTTCCCGAAGGGGCCGAGGACGAAGTCGGAGAGATCGCCGATCTCGCGGCGCTCGTCGGGGGGCTTGATCCCGATGCGCAGCCGCGGGTAGTCGCGGGACTTCAGGTGATGCTCGATGCTCTTCAGGCCGTTGTGCCCGCCCGCGCTGCCGGTGGCGCGCAGACGGATGCTGCCTAACGGCAGCGCGACCTCGTCGACGACGACGAGCAGATCCTTCGCCGCGGCCCAGAAGGGTCGCCGCAGCCAGGGCTTGAGGACCTGCCCGCTGAGGTTCATGTACGTGAGCGGCTTCACGAGGCGCGTGGCGACGCCGTTCACGGTGCCGCTCGAGGTGAGTGCCTCGCCGTCCTTTCGCCACCCCGGAAAACGCCACACGTCGGCGAGATGGTCGAGGACCATCCAGCCGACGTTGTGTCTGGTGTTCTCGTATTCGCGCCCCGGGTTGCCCAGGCCAAGGATGACTTTCACCGTGGTCTCGGGTTCGGAGCGATGGTGCGCCGGGTGGAGAAACGCGAGGGCGCGCGCCAGGAGACCCGCCATGGCGCGCGCCCCCGGATGTTACTTCTCCTCGCCTTCGCCCTCTTCCTTCGGCTTGCGGATGAGCTCCGGCTCGGCGCCCGCGACTTCCTCGCCCTCGGCGATGACGGGCACTTCGACGCTGGCGCGCGACAGCTGCACGAGCGCGATGGGCGCGTCGGGCTCGGCGAGCACGGTGACGCCGGCGGGGATCTGCAGCTCGCTGACGTGGACCGAGTGGCCGACGACGAGGTGCGAGACGTCGACGTCGATGTGATTCGGGATGCTCGCCGGATCGACCTCGACCTCGATCTCGCGCATCATCTGCTCGAGAATGCCGCCGCCGAGGCGGACGCCCTCGGGGATGCCGACGAGGACGAGCGGGATGCTGACCGTGATCTTCTCGCCGGCGACCAGCTCCTGGAAGTCGACGTGGAGGATCTGCTTCTTGAAGGGGTGGCGCTGGATCTCGCGGATCAGCGTGCGCGACGGCTTGCCGTCGATCGAGAGCTCGACGACGGTGCTGCCGGCGGCGATCACGTCGAGCAGGCGCTCGAGGTCGCGTGTCGGGATGGACAGCGACTGCGGCTCACGGGCGTGGCCGTAGACGATGGCGGGGACGCGTCCCTCGCGGCGGAGGGCGCGCGCGGCGCCCTTGCCGGAGGTGGAGCGCGCGGAAGCGGTCAGGTTTGCGGTAGCCATTGCTCAAACTCTCCAGTCATTCACTCTTGTCGACGGCGATCGTCGCGCGCGTTCGCGCCGGCTGATCGTCAGTCGAACAGCGAGCTCACCGACTGCTCGCTGTGGGTATAGCGGATCGCCTTCGACAGCAGCTCTCCGACGGACAACACCTTCAACCGGTCGAAGCGTCGATCCGGGGGGATCGCGATGGTGTCGGTGACCGCCACCTCCGCGATCGGCGCGTTGGCGAGCCGCTCCATGGCCGGGCCGGAGAGCAGCGCGTGGGTCGCGCAGACGTAGATGTCCCTCGCGCCTAACGCCTTCAGCGCGCGGGACGCCTCCGACACCGTGCCCGCCGTGTCGATCATGTCGTCCGGGATCAGACAATCCCGGTCCGCCACCTCACCGACGACGTTCACGACTTCGGCGACGTTCGCCGCGGGACGACGCTTGTCGATGATGGCGAAGGTCGCGTTCAACCGCTTCGCGAACCCCCGCGCCATCTTCGCCGAGCCGGCGTCCGGCGCGACCACCACCAGGTCCTTCAGGATCTTCTTGCGGTAATGCGAGACGAACACCGGCAGCGCGTAGAGGTGATCGACCGGAATGTCGAAGAACCCCTGGAGCTGATGCTGGTGAAAGTCGATCCCCAGCACCCGGTCGGCGCCGGCGACCTGAATCAGATTTGCCACCAGCTTCGCGCCGATGGCGACGCGCGGCTGGTCCTTGCGGTCCTGTCGCGAGTACCCGTAGTAGGGCATCACGCAGGTGATGCGCGCCGCCGACGCCCGGCGTGCGGCATCGATGAGCAGCATCAGCTCCAGGATGTTCTCCGCCGGCGGGTTCGTCGGCTGGACGATGAAGACGTCGTGTCCGCGGATGTTCTCGTCGATGCGCACGAAGATCTCACCGTCGGCGAAGCGCGACGTGGTGACCTTGCACAGCTCGACGTTGAGTCCTCGCGCGATCTCCTCGGCGAGCGCGTGGTTCGCGCCACCGGTGAGAAGCTTGAAGCCGCGGGCGTATGATCCCATTCCGTCCATGGAGCCTCTAAACGTAGCCGCGACAGATGCTTGAGGCAACTGTCAGGGGGTCGGGGTCGGGGGTCGGGGGCCGGCGCTGACCGCTGAGGCCCGGAGGCCGACCCCTGAATTGCCCGCGGTGGATTCGAACCACCATTCTCAGATCCAAAGTCTGATGTCCTGCCATTGGACGAGCGGGCAGCGCGTCGCGGGGGAAAGGTAGCGGGACGCGGCTCGGGCTGCCAACGAAAAGCACGGGGTCAGGGGTCGGGGGCCGGCGACTGTGTTGCCGCCCTTCCTTCCGCCTGGCACCCGGCACCCGGCACCCGGCACCTGGCACCCGGCACCTGGCCGCAGCTCCTCAGCCGAGATCCACCCCGACCAGCGGAACCTCACCCAGCGTGCGCGCGGCGATGGCCTTGCAGCCGGTCGCCTGCGTCACCGCGCGGAGCTCCATCTCGTCGGCGAAGAGCGCGAACAGCGTCGAGCCGGAACCGCTCATCCGCGCGAGGGCGATGCCGGGCACCTCCGCCAGCCGCGCGTGGATGCCGGCGAGCTCTGGGAGCCGGGCGAAGACCACCGGCTCGAAATCGTTCTCCGAATGGCGCAGCGCGCCATCCCACGTTGTCACCGCGGCGAGCGGATGAAGGACGGGGAAGTGCGCGGCAGCCTGTGCTTCGGAGCGTGCCGCGGCGATCCAGCCGTAGGCTTCGGCGCTGCTGACCGAGAATGGCGGCAGCACGAGCGCGACGTCGCGCGGCGGGAGCGCGGGAAGCGCGAGCATTCGTTCGCCGCGTCCCCACGCCAGCGCGAGCGGAGTCGTCGTCGCCAGGAAGGGGACGTCGGCGCCGAGCGCGCCGGCCATCGCGAGCAGGTCGCTCGGCGGGAGCGGCCGCGGGTTGAGCGCGTTGAGCGCGCGTAGCACGGCGCCGGCGTCCGCGCTCCCTCCACCGAGTCCGCCGCCGACCGGGATGTTCTTCTCGATCTCGATCGCGAAGCCGCGAGGCCAGCCGTCGCGCGCGGCGTACAGGACCGCCGCGCGCCAGGCGAGGTTCTGCTCGACGGGCCCGACGTCCGCGCCCGCGCAGTCGAGGGAGCGCACGTCGTCCTCGGCGACGCGGACGACGACGTCGTCGGCGAGGTCGATCCGGCAGAAGAGCGTCTCCAGCTGGTGGTAGCCGCTCGCCTCGCGGGCGAGGATGCGCAGCGCGAGATTGATCTTCGCGTGGGCGGCGACGCGCGCCGAGGGCATCCTGCCTAACGCTCCGCGGCGGCGCCGAGGTCGCCCATGTGCATCCCGAGCCGCGCGAAGTACACCGCGCCGATCACCGTGATCGGGATGAAGCTGAGGATGTGGAAGCCGATCGCCCAGGCGACGGCGAGGTCGGAGCCGACGCCGTACACGGCGAGGCTCTCCCGCGCCACGGCCTCGAACACCCCGAAGAAGCCCGGTGCCGAGGGGATCGCGACGCCGATCGCGATGATCCCCTGGACGAACAGCGCCGCCGAGAAGGGGGCGACGATGCCGACGGCGCGGAAGCCGAGCCAGAAGGCAAACGCGTTCATCGCCCAGTGGAGGATGGTCCACATCAGCACCGTCCCGAAGCGCCGCGGCGAGCGAAGCACGCTCAACCCGCCGGCGAAGGCGACGAGCGCGTCGCGCCCGCGCGCCTCGAGCTTCGGCGCGAGGCGCCGCACGACGAGCTCGTAGAACGTCAGCACGCGCTGCGGAAAGAGCACCACCGCGTAGAGCGCGATCAGCACGGCGACCACGGCGACGATCCCGCCGCCGGCCCAGTTGGCGATCGGCTGGTTGGCGACTCGCGTCCCCGACGGGAAGGCGGGGTCGAGCATCGCGAGGAAGAGCAGCAGGAGAAGCACCACCGCGTCGAAGACGCGATCGACCGCGATCGACGCGAAGGCGGCCGCGAACCCGACGCGCGGATGCTCGCGGCTCAGCGCGTACGCGCGGGCGAGCTCACCGGCGCGCGCGGGGACGATGTTGCCGATCATCATCCCGATCGCCGTCGCGCGCCACAGCCGCCCGAGGGGAATGTCCGGCTCGACCGGGTCGAGGATGACGCGCCAGCGGAGCGCGCGGAGTGGAAAGATGAGCGTCGCGGCGATCGCGCTGAGCGCGAACAGCGCGATGTTCGAGTGGCGAAGCGTGTCGGCGACGACGCCGAAGTTGACGCCGTGCAGCGCGTAGACGAGGAGCGCGATGCTGAGCGCGATCCCGATCGCACCCCGCCAGCCGAACTTCATGTGCGTGTCGGTTCCGGTGGACTACTCGGTCGTCGCCAGCTCGAGCAGGTCGTACAGCTCGGCGAGCTCCTCGCCCGACGGACCACGCGAGGCGCCGCGAAGCTCATTGCGGAGCGCGACGGCGCGGTCGAGCGCGGCGCGTCCGCGGTAGAGGAGCGACTCGATCGGCACGAGGCTCTCGTCGATGATGGGAACGGGCGCGCTGAGGGGCCGCTGCGAGAGCTGCTGGCCGAGCGCGCTGATGCCCGTGTCGAGGAGCGCGGCGAGGTCACGCCCGGTGGGCGTCCGCGCGCTGCGTCCGCCATTCGACGGGCGCCGCGGAGGGGCGGCGGGCATCCCGGCGAACGGCGCCGGAGCGGCC
>JABFXC010000172.1 GCA_013361935.1 Gemmatimonadaceae bacterium | reverse complement strand
CCGATCTCGACCCCGGCCGCGTCTCCGGCCGTCGGCTCGCGCCCCGTCACTGCGTCAGCCCCCGCCCCCGCCGCGCCGCGGCCCGCGCGTCCCACGATGCAGCCCGCGCCCGGGGCCATCGCCCCGATGCGCTCTCCCGTCTCCTCGCCCAGCCTGCAGCAGCCGATGTCCGCTCCTCCCCGCTCGACCACCGCCGAGGCGCTCGGCGGACATTGCCGCTACTGCAACGGCACCCTCCCCGCCGGCCGCCGGCTCACCTACTGCCCGCACTGCGGGCAGAACCTCACGGTCCAGCACTGCCCGGCGTGCAACACGGAGCTCGAGGTCGGCTGGAAGTTCTGCACGACCTGCGGCCGCGGCGTCGCCGAAGGGTGAGCGCGCGCGCGTTAGGCATGCGCGGCGCGGCGCTCCTCGCCGTCCTCGCCATCGCGGCCGGCTGTCGCGGCGGCGATCGCGCGGACGCGACGGCGGACACCGCCGTCGCGCCGCTCTCGGCCGATACCACGATGCGCGCGGACTCGGGCAAGACGGCGGCTTCCGCGGACAGCGCCGCGCGCCGCGACTCCGCGGCCGCTCCGGTGGTCGCACCGCCGACGCTGCTCGTCGCGGTGGACAGCGCGATCGGCGACTCGCTCTACCACAACTCGCGCGGGAGCTGCATCACCTGTCATGGTCCGCGCGGCAGCGGCAACGCGAGCCTCGGACCCAGCCTGCGCGACACCGTCTGGCTGGACACGGACGGTTCCGTCGCCGGGATCGCCGGGATCATCCGCGGCGGCGTCGCCGAGCCGAAGGGCGGCTCCGCGCGGATGCCCGCGTTCGGAAACCAGCTCGACTCGCTCGCCGTGCACCGGATCGCGATATACGTGTACTCGCTCTCGCACGCGGGCGCGATCCAGCGCGACTCGGCCGCGGCGCGCGCCGCGCTGCCGCCGAGCGCGACCGACTCCATTCATTAGATAGCGGGGGCGCGCGGATCGCCGCGCCGCCGACTCTGCCGGGAATCATGGGAACGCAGCGCTCGGACACCGACATCGTCTTCCTCTCCGCCGTCCGGACGCCCTTCGGCTCGTACGGCGGCGCGCTCAGGGACGTCTCGGCGATCGACCTCAGCGTCCTCGCGGCGAAGGCCGCGCTCGCGCGCGCCGGCGTCGGCGCCGAAGAGATCGAGCACGTCGTCTTCGGCAACGTCCTGCAGACGTCGGCCGACGCGCCGTATTTCGCCCGCCATGTCGCTCTCAAGTCCGGGTGCCGGCAGGAGACGCCCGCGCTCACGGTGAACCGCCTCTGCGCCTCCGGCTTCCAGGCGATCGTCAGCGGCGCGCAGGAGATCCTCCTCGGCGCAGCCGATGTCTGCCTGGTCGGCGGCGGCGAGTCGATGTCGCAGGCGCCGCACGTCGCCCGCGGCCTCCGCTGGGGCACGCCGTTAGGCGCCGCGCCCGCGCTCGAGGACTCGCTCTGGGCGACGCTCACCGACCCCGTCCCCAACATGAAGATGGGGGAGACCGCCGAGAAGCTGGCGACGCAGTACGGGCTCGATCGCGGCTGCGTCGACGCCTTCGCGCTCCGCTCGCAGCAGCTGGCGCGCGACGCGTGGGCGAGCGGCGCGTACGACGATGAGGTGATCGGCGTCCCGGTGCGAAACGCGAGGACGCGCGCGACGGAGGAGATGCGCCGCGACGAGCACATGCGCCCGGACACGACCGCGGAGGGGCTGGCGAAGCTCCGTCCCGTGTTCAGGCCCGACGGCGTGGTCACCGCGGGGAACGCGTCGGGGATCGCCGACGGCGCCGCGGCGCTGGTCATCGCCAGCGCGGCGTGGGCGGAGAAGCGCGGACTGCGTCCCCTGGCACGTCTCGTCTCGTGGGGCGTCGCCGGCGTCGATCCGAGCATCATGGGGATCGGGCCCGTCCCCGCGTCGCGCATCGCGCTCGAGCGCGCCGGTCTCTCGCTCGACCAGATGGAGCTCGTCGAGGTGAACGAGGCGTTCGCGCCGCAGGCGTGCGCGGTGGAGCGCGAGCTGAAGCTCGATCGCGAGCGGCTCAATGTCCACGGCGGCGCGATCGCCCTCGGCCACCCGCTCGGCGCGTCCGGCGCGCGTCTCACCGGTCATCTGGTGCACGCGTTGCGGAGAGAGGGAAAGCGGTACGGGCTCGCAAGCGCGTGCGTCGGCGGCGGGCAGGGAATGGCGGTGATTGTCGAGGGGTCGGGAACCGGGGATCAGGGGTCGGCGGTCAGCGAACAGCGAGGACGATGATGACGAGAACGTTTCTGCAGGGTGGGCGCGTGGTGGCTCTGGCGATCGGCGCGATGGCGTTCGTCGCGGGATGCGGCGGGGGTGCGCAGCAGCAGTCGGCCGAGACGCCGGCGCCGGCGAATCCGTCCGGAGTCGCCACCACGACGAACGCGCCCTGGCCGGTGAAGACGCGCGAGCAACTCGACCTCTGGCTGCACGGCTTCGCGATGGTCCAGGCGGACACCACGCGCGTCCCCTTCTTCCGCCGCGGCTATCGCGACCAGATGGTCGTCGAGAAGAATCGGCGCGGTGTGACGACGCTCCTCGACCAGAACCGCGCCCAGCTCGCGGCGCGCTTCGCGATGAACCGGAATCTCGTCGGTGCGCAGTTCGCCGCGCTCTACTTCGGCTCGTGGGACGAGATGCAGCGCGCCATCGCCATCTTCCTCCAGGCGCAGGGCGACCCCGGCCGCGCGCGCGACCAGCAGCAGCAGCAGATCATCGCCTTCTTCGCGCAGTCGTTCAACACCCCCGCCGATCGCGACTGGCTCGAGCTCTTCTCGCGCTCGCTCGCGGACGAGTACACGAAGTTCTACCACGAGTACTGGATCCAGGAGCAGCGCGCGCGCGGCCCCGTGCTCGCCGCCGTCGACTCGCTCTGGCAGGGGGTCTATCGCCCGAAGTTCCAGACCTATCTCTCGCGCACCCAGCAGGAGAGCGGCGATTTCCTCCTCTCGCTCCCGCTCGATGGCGAGGGACGCACGGTGAGCGCTGGCAAGCGCGAGAACTCGATCGCGGTGGAGTTTCCGGAGAGCCCGCGGCAGGCGGTCGAAGCGGTCTACGTCTTCGCGCACGAGGCCGTCGGCGCGGTCGCCAACCAGGCGGTGATCGACAACGTCACTCCGGCCGAACGGCGCGAGGGGCGCGCCGACCGGATGCAGAGCGCGGCGGCCGTACGCGGCGGCGCGCTCCTCATCCAGCGCGTCGCGCCCGAGCTGCTCGACGGCTACTCGCGCTTCTATCTCCGCGCGGCGGGCGTGACGCCGAGCGGCGACGTCGCCGCCGCGCTGGCCAGCACCTTCCCGATCACCGACGCGATCCGCGACGCGATCGGACGCCAGCTCGACACGGTGCTCGGTGGAATCTGAGCGCGTGACGCACGCGTAGGACGCGCGATGCCCGACTCGCCCTCGTCCTCCGACTCCTCGCGCCCGCCGGTTCCCGCGCGCACCGCGCTCGACCGCGCGGCGCTCGAGCGCATCCTCCGCCGCGCCGGCGAGCTGCAGGCCTCGGCGGCGGATCCGCTCGAGGAGATGACCGAGGAGCAGCTGATCGCGCTCGGCCAGGAGGTGGGAATAACGCCCCAGCATCTCAGGCAGGCGATCGCCGAGGAGCGCACGCGCCCCGCGCTGCAGGAGGAGGCGAGCGTCGCCGGCCGGTGGGTGGGACCTCGCACGGTCACCGCGCGGCGGGTGATTCGCGGGACGCGTGACCAGCTCCTCGCCCGGCTCGACGACTGGATGCGCCGCGAGGAGTGCCTGCAGGTGAAGCGGCGCTACGTCGATCGCATCCTCTGGGAGCCGCGTCGCGACTTCCTCGGGAACGTGAAGCGCGGGTTCAACATCGGCGGTCGCTCCTACAACCTCACGCGCGCGCACGATGTCGGCGCGACGGTGGTCGCGCTCGACGGCGGGTCGGCGCTCGTCCAGCTCGACGCCGACCTCGACACGGCGCGTCGCGCGCGCATCCGCGGCGGCACCGCGACCGCGGCGGGCGGCGTCCTCGCCGGCGGCGCGGTCGCCGGGATCGGCATCGGCTTCACGGTGATGGCGCTCCCCTTCCTCGCGCTGGCGGTGGTTCCCGTCGCCGCCGGCGCCGGCGGCGCGCTGGCGATCCTGCGCGGCTTCCGCCACACCGCCGAGCGCGTGCAGCTCGCCCTCGAGCAGGCGCTCGACGCGGTCGAGCACGACGACCGCCCGCTTCGTCCCGGAGTGGGCGACGTCATCGGGCTGATCACCGACGCGACCAGGCGGCGCGTCTGACGATGGTCATTCGATCGGTGGGCGTCATCGGCGGGGGACTGATGGGCAGCGGCATCGCCCAGGTCGCCGCGCAGGCGGGCTTCCCCGTCATCGTCCGCGAGGTCTCCACCGCGCTCGCCGAGCGGGCGCGCGCGAGCATCGAGCGGACGCTCGCGAAGGGGATCGAG
>JABFXC010000161.1 GCA_013361935.1 Gemmatimonadaceae bacterium | reverse complement strand
CCGAACGACGAGGGTGGCCGTACGACGCCATCGGTGGTCGCGTTCACCAAGGACGGCGAGCGTCTGGTCGGGCAGGTCGCGAAGCGGCAGGCGGTGACCAACCCGCAGAACACGGTCTTTTCCATCAAGCGCTTCATGGGTCGCAAGACCTCCGAGGTCGGCGACGAGATGAAGCGCGTGCCGTACAAGGTCGTCTCCGGTCCCGGCGACGTCGCCTCGGTCGAGGTGCAGGGGAAGCGGTACACCCCGCCCGAGATCAGCGCGATGATCCTCCAGAAGATGAAGCAGACCGCCGAGGACTACCTCGGCCAGACGGTGACCAAGGCGGTCATCACCGTCCCCGCCTACTTCAACGACGCGCAGCGTCAGGCGACCAAGGACGCCGGCAAGATCGCCGGGCTCGAGGTGCTCCGCATCCTCAACGAGCCGACGGCCGCGGCGCTCGCCTACGGTCTCGACAAGAAGAAGGACGAGAAGGTCGCGGTCTTCGACCTCGGCGGCGGCACGTACGACATCTCGGTGCTCGAGCTGTACGACGTCGAGGGCTCGCGCCAGTTCGAGGTGAAGTCGACCAACGGCGACACCCACCTCGGCGGCGACGACTTCGACCAGCGCGTGATCGACTGGATCGTCGGCGAGTTCAAGCGCGATCAGGGCATCGACCTCTCGAAGGATCCGATGGCCCTCCAGCGGCTCAAGGAAGCCGCCGAGAAGGCGAAGATGGAGCTGTCCACCACGCAGACCACGGACATCAACCTTCCCTTCATCACCGCCGACGCGAGCGGCCCGAAGCACCTCAACTACTCGCTCTCGCGCGCCAAGTTCGAGCAGCTCGTCGACGACCTCGTGCGCCGCACGATCCCGCCGATGGAGCAGGCGTTGAAGGATGCTGGTCTCAAGCCCGAGGAGATCGACGAGGTCATTCTCGTCGGCGGCTCCACGCGCATCCCGAAGATCCAGCAGATCGTAAAGGACTTCTTCAAGAAGGAGCCGCACAAGGGCGTCAACCCGGACGAGGTCGTGGCGATCGGCGCGGCCATCCAGGGCGCGGTGCTCACCGGCGAGCAGAAGGACGTGCTACTGCTCGACGTCACCCCGCTCTCGCTCGGCATCGAGACGCTGGGCGGCGTGACCACGGTGCTCATCCCGCGGAACACGACGATCCCGACGAAGAAGACCGAGACCTTCAGCACCGCGGACGACAACCAGAGCACGGTCGAGATCCACGTGCTGCAGGGCGAGCGCGAAATGGCGCGCGACAACCGCACCATCGGCAAGTTCCAGCTCTCGGGGATCCCGCCCGCACCGCGCGGCGTGCCGCAGGTCGAGGTCACCTTCGACATCGACGCGAACGGCATCCTGCACGTGACCGCGCGCGACAAGACCCCGGGCAAGGAGCAGAAGATCCGCATCGAGGCGTCGAGCGGTCTGTCGGACAACGAGATCGACCGCATGGTGAAGGACGCCGAGAAGTTCGCGGCCGAGGACAAGAAGCGCCGCGAGGAGATCGACACCCGCAACCGCCTCGACAGCATGACGTACGAGGTGGAGAAGAACTCGAAGGAGTGGGCCGATCGTCTGAGCGCCGACCACAAGACCCGGCTCGAGTCCGCGGTCGAGCGGGCGCGCAAGGCGCTCCGCGGCGACGATCTCGCCGAGATCACCGCGGCGCAGGAGGAGCTGACGAAGGCGTACGGTGAGGCAGGCCAGTCGCTCTACGCGCAGCAGGGCGCGCAGGCGGGCGAGCCGGCCGATGCCGGCGCGGCCGGAGCGAGCGGGGCACAACCCGGCGCGCAGGCCAGGCAGGACGACGCCGTCGAAGCGGACTACGAGATCGTCGACGACAAGAAGTAAGCGGGACGCAGGAACGGAGCGGGCATCGGCCAACGGCGTCGATGCCCGCTTTGTACTCGCGGTGGCGGACTTCGCGCCCCGCGCGCAAACTGTTCCTTCGGCAGCTGGTGTCATATGGACGAGCGCGTCGTCATACCGGCAGCGCTCGTTCTCTCGATGCCGTCGTGGCCCGAAACACGCGGCGCACCTCGAGTGTATATCGGAATACAGCTCACACATCGGTGCATAGTCGTATGGCCTCTCCCATCTCGCGTACCCGCTTCGGCGCTGCCGTGGCGGGGGCATTCCTCGGCGGCCTGCTCGTCGCTTCGGCGCTCGACTGGACGCACATCGGGTTCGCACAACAGGGCACCACGGGGTCGAAGCCTCCCGCCCAGGAAGTGAAGTCGCTCGCCGACGCGAGCAACGCCTTCGTCGCGATCTCCGAGCACGTCACTCCCTCGGTCGTCTCGATCCAGGTCGAGAGCCAGCGCCGCCCGCCCAGCCGCGGCCGCAACGTGCCTCCCGGACTCGACGATTTCTTCCGGCAGTTCGACAATGGTCCCCAGCGCCAGGAGCCCATCGAGGCCAGCGGCTCGGGCTTCATCGTCTCGAAGGACGGCTACATCCTCACGAACAATCACGTCGTCGCCGACGCCGATCGGGTCACGGTGAAGCTCACCGACGGCCGCGAGTTCACGGCGAAGGTCGTGGGCAACGACCCGACGACGGACGTCGCGGTGATCAAGATCGACGGCACCAACCTCCCCACCGCGACGCTCGGCGACGACAACACCGCGCGCGTCGGCGAGTGGGTGCTGGCGATCGGCAACCCGCTCGGCCTCGACTTCACCGTCACGGCGGGCATCGTGAGCGCGAAGGGACGCGCGGTGCGCGGCCTCCTGCCGAGCGCATACGCGATCTCCGACTTCATCCAGACCGACGCGGCGATCAACCCCGGCAACTCCGGCGGTCCGCTCGTGAACAGCCGCGGTGAGGTCATCGGGATCAACAGCGCGATCGCGAGCACGACCGGCTACTACTCCGGCTACGGCTTCGCCATCCCGATCACCCTCGCCAAGGGGGTGATGGACGATCTCATCAAGTTCGGCCACGTGCGCCGTGCCGCGCTCGGCGTGTCGATCCAGGACGTGAACGCGGAGGACGCCCGCGCCGCCGGGCTGCAGGCCATCGCCGGCGTGAAGGTCGGCGGCTTCTCCGGCGACGACTCGCCGTCGCGGAAGGCGGGGATCGAGCCGGGCGACGTCATCGTGTCGCTCGACGGCCATCCGGTGGATCGCGTCAGCACGCTGCAGCGGCTGGTCCGCGCGAAGGGGCCCGGCGAGACGGTGAGCATCGGCGTCGTCCGCTTCGGTGCGAAGAAGAGCTTCGACGTGAAGCTCGTCGCGATCCAGGACGACGATCAGGTTGCGGGCAATTCCCGCGAGCGGAGCTCCCCGACCGCGGAGCCGGTGAGCTACGACAAGCTCGGGATCACCGTCGCCCCGGTGCCGACGGAGCTCGCGCAGGCGTCGCGGCTCGGCGACCAGTTCCGCCGCGGCGTCGTCGTCACCGACATCAACACGCAGGGTCCGGCGTACAAGAAGCTCATCGAGGAGCGCGACATCATCGTCGAGATCATCAACCCGTCCCCGCGGCGTCCGGTGACCTCGCCCGCGGAGCTCGACAAGGCGCTCGGCGCGATGAAGAAGGGGCAATACGTGACGGTGCTCGTGTACAACATCGACAGCCAGGCGACGCGCGTGGAGAGCGTGCAGGTCCAGTAGGAATCGCGTGCGGGGCGGGGCCGACACGGTCCCTGCCCCGCACGTCGTTGCACCACCGCGGGGGCCAAACCGGGATCCAGCCGTCTCGAGGTGACGACATGAGGCTGCACGCTCGGCATACGATGACGATCGCGTGCTCGATCATCGCGACCGCGACTGGCGCATGCAGCAAGCTGCGCCCCGCGGCGTACCCGAGCGCCGCCGAGGACGCGCTGGAGCTCCACGGCGCAGTGATCCCGGTGCAGATCCAGAACGACAACATGCAGGACCTCAACATCTACGTCCTGCATGGCGGTCTGAAGACGAAGATCGGGATCGCCGGGGCCGCGCAGACGAGCGCCTTCACCTTCCCCGCGCACTACTCCGCGGGTGCGACGACCGTCCGGCTCGCCGCGGTGCCTCTCATCGGGGGGCGTTTCGGCTGGAGGAAGAGCATCCTGTCCGATCCGGTGGTGGTTCACGGCGGGCAGCGCGTCGTCTTCAGCCTCGAGTCGGATCTCGCGCGCTCGACCATCGCCGTCTACGCCCTGGAGACTGTCGCGCCCGGGGACAGCGATCCTCCCCTGCCGGATAGCTCCCGCGCTACTTCGGCGCCGGCATCGGCGAGCGCTGACTCCCACCACTGGAGCCCGCGCTGAAGGCGGTGCGGACGAGGGCCGCGGCCGCGACCACGGCGCCCGTCACGATCACGGTGCGCGGAACCGAGACCCGGCGCACGCGGACCGAGTCAAGCAGGAGCCGTGGAACGCTCACATGTTCACGGGTCCACTCGTACTCCGCGCCGTCGATCGAGCGCGTCCGGCTCACCGCCAGGACGATCGACGAGTCGCCCGCCTGTACGACGGCGCCGGAAAGAGTACGGATTCCGGCGCCGACCGTGGCGCCGAGCTCGCTCCGCCCGCGGTCGTTGAGGAACACCTGAACCTCCTGCCCGTCGCGGAGCTGCGGCGCCGCCGGCCGGTAGACGTAGCAGCCGGCGAGGCAGAGGGCGAGAAATGAAGTCGTCGCTCGTCGAAGCATCATGGCCCTGGGTCAGTGTCGAAAAGAGTGGCTCACCGATGGGGAGCGACGAGGGTGAAACACAGTGCGGGGCCGGAGTACCGGCCCCGCACTGTCACTGCTGAAGCGTCTCGTGGCCGTTCTCGCGAGCGGTGATCAGCCCGCAATCAGCCGCCGGCGGCCTGCCCGAGGCAGGATCCGGCTGCGTTGACCGTTCCCCCGGCCTTGTCGGTCGAATTGAAGAGGTTCTCGCTCGCCGGCGTGTTCGGATTGGCGTTCCGCTCGTCGGTACCGTAGTACAGGCGGCGCGGCACGTTGCTGCCGCCGTCGGTCGGCGTGATGTTCGGATAGCAGGTGCGTGAGTAGAGCGCCATCACCTCGATGTTCTGGAAGAGCGCGACGTACTCCTCCTCGGCGATCGCGCGAAGCAGGGCCGGCCCCGTGGCGACGATGGCTGGCAGTCCGTAGAAGCCGCGCACCGTGTTGAGGTCGTTGATCGCCGTGGCGTCACCCGTCTGGTACTTGGCCTCGGCGCGAATCAACAGGTTCTCGGCCGCCGTGATGAGCGGCTGGCGAAAGTCGGGGCTGGCGCGCAGCGCGCTGAGGGTCGAGGCGCTCTGCTCCTTCCCTCCCGGAGGAGAGCCGACGATCGAATCCTTCGCGTTCGGAGCGAAGTAGTTCGGTAGCCGTGGATCGTTGCGGCTCTTCATCAGGTCGACGAGCGTCGCGTTCGCGCGGATATAGGTGTCGCGGTCGCGGACCGAGAACTGCCACCAGAGATTTTCCTCGCCCGGAGTGGTGCTCTGGTACGTGGTGAAGTCGTTCTTCGGATCCATGATCCCGAGGTTCGCCTGGGCGATCGCCTTCGCGTAGTTGCTTGGGTCCTTCTCCGCGAGGTGCATGTAGTAGCGCGCCTTCAGCGTGTGGGCCGCAGCGACCCATTTCTGTACGCTCGCCGTGCTGGATCCGGAGGCGCCGTAGATCAGGTCATACGCCTGTGGTCCGAGCCCCTGGTTCGTGGTCAGGTTGGCGATGGCGCTGTCGAGCAGCTGTTGCACGTCGCCGTAGACCTGGGCCTCCGGATCGAAGTGCGGGTTCGCGATCGAAGCGTTGGCCGCTTCGCGGTAGGGGATGTCTCCCCACAGCGTCGCCGCGTTGCCCATGTCGATCGCTTCCCACACCTGCGCCACGCCGAGGAAGATCCTGTCGCCCGCGGCTCGCGCGTCGTCCTCGATCTTCCGGATGTCGACGAGCCCTCCGCTCGCGTACGTCCCGTTGAAGGTGCTCGTGTAATCGTCGCCGGTGAAGGCGTAGACTTCCAGCAAGCCATATTGGCGATCGGTCCCGGCGAACTGCTGGGTGAAGATGCCGAACGCGCGGGCGGCAGCCCCGGTCAGGTTGGTGAACTGCTGTGCCTGCACACCATTGAGCAGCAGGTAGCGATTCGCGGTCTGCGGCTGGTTCGGGTCGCTCGACAGCTTGTCGCCGGTGAGGAAGTCGTTGCAGGCCGCCACCGCGAGAAGCAGCAGGACGGCGGCATAGCGCCTGGTTCCGTTTTTCATGTGTATGCGGCTCCTCGTCATTAGCGGTTGAGGCCAACCGTCAGCACGATCGAGCGCGTCTGCGGGTTGTTGAAGTAGTCGACGCCACGCAGCAGGGTCTCCGCGCCGGCGAGGTTCGTCTCGGGATCGATGCCCGTGTACTTCGTCCACGTGTGCAGATTGCGTCCGGCCAGGCGAAGGTTGATCGTGCTGAGGCCGAAGTAGTCCTTCACGAATGGCTGGTCGAGGGTGTAGCCGAGGGAGATCTCGCGCAGCTTGACGTAGCTGCCGTCCTCCATGAACTGGCTCGCCACGGGACCGAAGCCGCTGCCGAGATCCTGCCACCAGTTGGTGCGCGTGAGCTGCACCGTCTTCCCCGCGCCGGGGCCCCAGACCGCGCCCGGCCGATATGTCTGGCCGAACACGACGTCCGTGTTGCGGATCTCGGTATCCCGGTGCGTGCCGAACTGATACAGCGCGCCCTTCGTGCCGTTCCAGACATCGCCGCCCTTCTTGATGTCGAGGAGGCCGGAGATCTGCCACTTCTTGAACACGGTGAACTCGGTGCGGATGCTGCTCAGCCACTTCGGGTTCGGGTCGGCGAGCACACGGTCGTTCGGGTCCGCGTTCGGGAATCCGCTCGCGTCGATGTACAGCGCGCCGTTAGGCGCTCCCGCGGCACGGCAGGCCGCGTTCACGTCGTCCGGGGTGCCGTCGCCGGTGATGTCCACCATGTTGCTCTGCCCGTAGCGGCAGCGGACGAAGTCGTAGCCGCGGAAGACACCCACCGCGTAGCCTTCCTCGACCGTCCCTGGCGTTCCCTCGAAGGCGCCGCCGATGTCGACATGCTTCACGCCGGACAGCGAGGTGACGAGGTTCTTGTTGCGCGACCACTGCACCCCGACGTCCCACGCGAAATTCTCCATGGTGACGGGGTTGAGGTTGAGCGAGAGCTCGAGGCCCTTGTTGGTGATCGTCGCCGCGTTCTGGAGCTGGCTGGTGTAACCGGAGCTCGGCGAGCGCGGGGTGTCGAAGATGACATCCGTCGACTTCGAGCTGTAGCCGGTGATGCTGAAGTCGCCGAGGCCGTTGAGCAACCCGAAGTCGAAGCCACCTTCGAGCTCGTTCTGGCGCTCGGGACGAATCTTGTCCTGAGCCAGGCGGGACTGCGACGTCATGCCGCCGCGGCCGTTCTGAATCGGCCGCAGCAGGCCGCCCCAACCTTCGTCGTTCGTGCTCCCGAAGGAATAGCCGCTGTAGATCGCGTACACCGGCGGCTCCTTGCCGGTCTGCCCGTAGGCGACGCGCGCCTTCCCGTACTCGAGGAAGCGGTTCAACATGTCCGTCGCCTTCGTGAACGTCCACGCGGCGCTCGCCTTCGGATACCAGAAGCGGCGCTGCGACTCCGCGAAGGTCGAGTTGCCGTCGTTGCGGACCGTCGCGCTGAGGAAGAGCTGGTCGAACATGTCGAGGTTCGCCTGGCCGAAGTACGACTCGAGGTGCACCAGCGACTCGTACTCGTTCGGCGTCACGGTGATCGTGTTGCCGAGGTTGAACGGCCCCTCGGGGGCGATGAACTGATACCCCGTCGTGTAGCGCTGGCGATAGCTGCGGCTGTTCAGGTTCTGCCCGAGCGTCAGCGTCCCGTTGATCGATTCGGTAAGCGTGTGCCGGAGCGTCGCCAGCAGGTTGTGGTCGATCTGGTAGTTGAGGTAGTCGGCGCGGTTCATCAGACCCGTCGCATACGACGAGGACGAGGGCACCAGCGCCTCGAGGCGATCGTCGGCGCTGTAGTCGCCGCCGAGGGTGTAGCGAAGGTTCAGCCAGTCGAACGCATCGTAGTTCAGGTTCACGTTGCCGAAGACGCGGTTCACGCTGCTCTTCGCCGGATTCTTGTTGACCACGAAGAACGGGTTGTCGTAGCCGCGGCTCGCCGTGAGGTCGGACGCGCCGATCGGGTTCGGGTAGCGATACGACCGATGGTAGCCGTTCGCGTTCAGGTATTCCCGGTTGTTGAACTCCGGCGGACTGCGCAGCGCACCGAGCAGGAGCCCGGAGGTGTTCGAGCCCTTCTGAATCGCACCCATGCGAACGTCCGCGTAGTTCGCGGAGCCGCCGATCGTGAGCTTGTTGAAGACCTTCTGCGACGCCTTCACCAGAAACGTGGTGCGATCGTAGAAGTTGTTCGGGCCGATGATCGTCCCGTTCTGGTCGGTGCGCCCCGCCGAGAGGTAGAACGACTGGCGGTCGGTTCCGCCGGACGCGGAGAGCTGGTTGTCGAACGTGTGTCCGGTATGGAACATCTCGCCGAAGTGATCATACGTCGGCGTTCCGGCCGCCAGGGCCGGGCCGAAGCTGTCACTGTTGTACCGGCAGCCGGGCGTGGTCTTCGTCGGACAGATCGCGCTTGGCCGCTGGCCGAACTTCGTCTGGAGCGGCACGGGGTGCGTCACGTCGTCCCACGTCGAGGTCGAGTTCAGCGAGTAGCGCGGTGCCCCGTGCCCGCTCTTCGTGGTGATGAGCACGACGCCCTGGCCCGCGCGCGACCCGTAGATCGCACCGGCCGCCGCGCCCTTGAGGATCTCGACCGACTCGATGTCGTTCGGGTTGATGTCGGATGCGCGGTTCGGCGCCGCCGTGCCACCGAGATACCCGGTCGTCGAGTTGGTGCTGTTGTCGATCGGCACGCCGTCGACGACGAACAGCGGCTGTCCGCTGCCGGTGATCGTCTTCGCGCCGCGGATGCTGATGTACGAGGACGCACCGGGCTCGCCCGACTGCGACGAGACGTAGACGTTAGGCGCCTTCGCCGCGAGCGCCGTGACGACGTTGGTCTCGTTCGACTTGGCGATCAGGTCGCTCTTGACCGTGTTCGTGACGTTTCCCGACGCTTCGCGGGTGCTCGTCAGGCCGGCGCCGGTGACCACCACCTCGGTCAGCGTCACGGGCGCGCTGGCGAGGGTGAAGTCCACCGCGACCCGACCGCTCGAGAGCACCACCGTCTTCGAGAGCGGCCGGAAGCCGATGAGTCTCGCCGTCACCGTCGCGGGCGCGTTCGTCACGCGCGCGGCGGGGACGAGAATCGAATAGTTGCCGGTCTCGTTGGTGAGCCCGCCGAGCTTGAGTCCTTCGACCACGACGGTCACACCGTTCACCGGTACGCCCGCCTCGTTCGTCACTCGTCCCGTGATGGTCGCCGGCTCCTGCGCCTGGGCGAACCGGGGGACGAAGACGACCACTGTTACCGCAGCTGCCATGAGCAACGACAATTTGCGTCCCATGCGACCTCCCTCGCTCAGGAATACGCCGGGGAGGAGCCCTCGAGTAGGAGAGGACACCCCAGCAGGGCGACATTAGCCCCTTCGCGTCGCAAATGTCAACGTTGTGTAAGGACCGTGTCAGGAAGTGGCTGCCCCCCAAAGCGCCGGCCGACCTTCGCTCGCCGAGCGTGGCGAGCGTAGATTGGTCTCTCGGCTCCCCGCGAGCGTGGCGGAACTGGTAGACGCGCTGGACTTAGGATCCAGTGGGTAACTCCGTCCGGGTTCGAGTCCCGGCGCTCGCATCGGGGGTCGTCATCGGGAACCGGCGGTGCACCCGTGCGGATCGTCCCGTCGTGTGCGGCCGTTCGCCGCTCAGAACGCGTATCCGATCGAGATCCGCGCCGTGGGATACGTGTTCAGCACGTCGGGAACCTTGTTCTCGTCGATGAAGATCCGCTTCGCGCCGGCGCCGATGGCGAGATACAGCGAACGCTTCGCGCCGACCAGCCAGCCGTAGTCCAGGCTGACGCCGATCGACGGCGAGCTGCCGTTCGAGGTCGAGTTGACCGCGCCGCCGCCGAAGTAGTCCGTCCTCGTCTCGTGCGCGTCGACGAAGCCCGCCAGCACCCCCACGGCGAATCCGGCGAGCGCGCGCCCCGCGGGGTAGTAGCGAAGCTTCACGTCCCCCGAGAGATACGTGACCTTGCTGTCGCCCTCGCCGAACCAGTCGCTTCCCGTCTGGCTCGAGAAGGTCCCGCCGAGGCCGAAGGTGACACGGGGGCTGGCGACGTGCTCGTACTCCGCCGCGACGATCCCCGCCGCGGCGCTCAACGGCTGGATCGAAAGCACCGAGTTCTACGGTGCGACGGCGACCTGTTGCGCTCCCGCGGCGGGAGCGATCCACGCGAGCGCGAGCAGGGAGAGAAGGTGCGAGGAGCGCATCGAGGGCGGAGAGGGGGGTGTGGGGACGGCGGCGCGCGGTGAAGATGCGCCCTCGTCCACGATTTGGCGAATCCGCGCCGAGCGACCTGCCCACCCTCACGGGACTCCCACCTTCCGCCCCCCGGTTATCTTTAGTTCAGCGGGCCGAGGCGCCCGGCGTACGACAATCCGCGAGCACCATGGACATCCAGGTCACGACGAAGAAGAGTGAAGGGCTCGAGCGCCTGCTCGAGGTATCGGTTCCGGTCGAAACGGTGCGCGACGCCGAGGACAAGGCGGCGCGCCGCTACGCGTCGCAGGCGCGGCTTCCCGGCTTCCGTCCGGGCAAGGCACCGGCGGCGATCGTCCGCAAGAAGTTCGGCGAGGCCATCCGCCAGGCGGCGCTCGAGTCGCTGGTACAGGACGCGTTCAAGGAGGTCATGGAGCGCGAGAAGCTGCAGCCCGCGTCGCAGCCGCACGTCCATCACCTGCACTTCGACGAGGGGAAGCCGCTGACCTTCGAGCTTCACGTCGAGGTGCGTCCGGAGCTGAACCTCCAGCGCACGAGCGGCTTCCGCGTGAAGCGGCCGGCCCAGCCGATCGGCGACCAGCAGCTCACCGAGCAGCTCGACACGCTGCGGGATCAGCGCGCGGCGTGGGCCCCCGTCGAGGACAAGCCGCTCCCCGGCGATCAGGTGACGGTGGAGCTGGCGATGGCCGACGAGAACGGGGTGATCGGCGAGAGCACGCAGTACCCGCCGCTGGTGATCGGCGAGGGGCAGGCGATCCCGGCGATCGAGGAGCTGATCCTCGAGGCGAAGCCCGGACAGGCCGTCGAGCGTCCGGTGAAGTGGCCGGAGGATTTTCCGAACGAGGCGCAGCGCGGGCAGGTGCGCACCGTCCGGATGAAGCTGCTCGACGTGAAGCGCAAGTCGCTCCCCGCCCTCGACGACGCGTTCGCGCGTGACGTCGGCGACTTCGACTCGCTCGACGCGCTGAAGGCCGCGGTCCGCAAGGACCTCGAGTCGCACGCCGAGCGCGAGGCGGAGTCGCAGGTGCGGCAGCAGCTGCTCGACGAGGTGATCTCGGCGAATCCGTTCGACGTGCCCGAGGGATGGGTGGCGCAGCTGAGCGAGGCGTACCTGCAGCAGTTCCAGGTGCCGGAGGAGGAGAAGCCGCGCTTCTCGCAGGAGTTCCGTCCTGTCGCCGAGCGCCAGGTGCGGCGCGACCTGGTGATCGAGACGATCGCCGAGAAGGAAGGGCTGACGGCGACCGAGGCGGACATCGACGATCGCGTCGCCGAGGTCGCGCAGAAGCGCGGCGCGAACCCGTCGGAGGTCTACGCGTCGCTGCAGAAGGCGGGGCGGCTCCGCGAGATCGAGCGCAGCATCACCGAGGAGAAGGTGTTCACGTGGCTGAAGGAGCGGAACACGGTCGAATAGACCGCGTCGCCGCCTAACGCATCACCCCGACGATCGACATGCCGACCATCTATCCGCCGTACGTCATCGAGCGCTCGAGCCGTGGCGAGCGCACCTACGACATCTTCTCGCGGCTCCTCATGGACCGCATCATCTTCCTCGGCACGCCGATCAACGATGATGTGGCGAACATCGTCATCGCCCAGCTGCTCTTCCTGCAGGCGGACAATCCCGAGCGCGACATCCATCTCTACATCAACTCGCCGGGCGGCAGCGTCTCGGCGGGGCTCGCGATCTACGATACGATGCAGTTCCTGAAGAGCCCCGTGAGCACGATCTGCATGGGCCTCGCGGCGAGCATGGGCGCGTTCCTCCTCGCCGCCGGCGCGAAGGGCAAGCGTCTGGCGCTGCCGCACTCGCGCATCATGATCCACCAGCCGTCGGGCGGCGCGCAGGGCACGGCGGCGGACATCGAGATCCAGGCGAAGGAGATCCTCTTCCTCCGCCAGAAGATGAACGAGCTGATGTCGAAGCACACCGGCCAGGACGTGTCGCAGATCGAGCGCGACATCGAGCGCGACAAGTTCATGGGCGCGGAGGAGGCGGTGAAGTACGGGCTGATCGACTCGGTCATCTCGCACCGCGGCGACATTCCCGCGGAAGACGGGAAGAAGGAGCTCGCGAAGTAGCCGTCGAAGTCGTTGTCAAGAGCGTTCCGGCATTGTGAAATCCTTCACAATGCCGGGCGCTGAAATGTTGCTTGACCGCTTCGGCGGCGTCTGTTAGGTCTCTATGGGCCGCCCCTTCCCCGCCAGGCGCCCAGCTCGCTTCACCTCGTCACCGCGCGCCATGTCGCACGACAAACACCTACGCTGCTCGTTCTGCGGAAAGTCCAAGGACTCGGTCCGGAAGTTCATCTCCGGCCCGTCGGTCTACATCTGCAACGAGTGCATCGCCCTCTGCAACGAGATTCTCGCCGAGGACGAGGAGCGCGAGGTTGCCGAGGCGATCACGCAGGTCCCGTCGCCGCAGGAGATCAAGGACGTCCTCGACCAGTACGTGATCGGGCAGGAGCAGGCGAAGAAGGCGCTCTCCGTCGCGGTCTACAATCACTACAAGCGCATCAACGTCCAGTCGGTCCGCGACGAGGACGTCGAGCTCGACAAGTCGAACATCCTCCTCATCGGCCCGACGGGCACGGGGAAGACGCTCCTCGCGCAGACGCTCGCCCGCATCCTCGACGTTCCCTTCACCATCGCCGACGCGACGACTCTCACCGAGGCGGGCTACGTCGGCGAGGACGTGGAGAACATCCTCGTCCGGCTCCTCCAGGCGGGCGACTTCAACGTCGCCGAGTGCGAGCGCGGCATCGTCTACATCGACGAGATCGACAAGATCGCGCGGAAGAGCGAGAACCCGAGCATCACCCGCGACGTCAGCGGCGAGGGTGTGCAGCAGGCGCTCCTCAAGATCCTCGAGGGGACGGTCGCCTCGGTGCCCCCGCAGGGTGGCCGCAAGCATCCGCAGCAGGAATACATCCAGATCAACACGAAGGACATCCTCTTCATCTGCGGCGGTGCCTTCGACGGGCTGGAGAAGATCATCGAGGCGCGCACGGGCCGCCGGCAGATCGGCTTCGGCGGGACGGGCGACGCGAGCGGGAACGGCGCCGAGAAGAACGCGAAGAACAATCCCTTCGCCGAGGTCGAGCCGGACGATCTGCTCCGCTACGGACTGATCCCCGAGCTGGTGGGCAGTCTTCCGGTGACGGTCGCGCTCCAGGCGCTGGACGAGGATGCCCTCGTCCGCATCCTCAAGGAGCCGAAGAACGCGCTGACGAAGCAGTACTCGAAGCTGTTCGAGCTCGAGAACACCAAGCTCGCCTTCGACGAGGCGGCGCTTCGCGCGGTGGCGCAGAAGGCGCTCAAGCGCGGCACCGGCGCGCGCGGGCTGCGCGCGATCCTCGAGGAGATGCTCACCGACGTGATGTTCGACCTGCCGAGCCGCGAGGACGTGACCGAAGTGCGCGTCACCGAGGCGACGGTCATCAACAAGCAGCCGCCCCTCCTCGAGATCTCGCCGAAGCGGCAGAAGAAAGAGGCGTAAGAGCGGGGGCCGGGGGCCGGGGGCCAGGCGTCGGGAACGGCGGCAACCGCAGCGAACGCGGTTCCTTCCACCTGGCGCCTGGCTCCTCGACCATTCGAGCATGGGCAAGCGGGCGGCGTTAGATTCTCCGCCATGTCCCCCCTCTACTTCCGCGACGCCGAGCAGGCGGAGATCGGCGAGCGGCTGCCGGTGCTGCCGCTGCGCGATCTCGTGCTCTTCCCGTACGTCGTCACCCCGCTGCTCGTGGGGCGGCCGGCTACGCTCGGCGCGATCGAGGCGGCGATGGCGGAAGAGCGCTGGGTCCTTCTCGTCGCCCAGCGCGCGGCGGAGGTCGAGGAACCGGCGGCGGCGGATCTCCACCGGACGGGCGTCGTCGGACGGATCCTCCAGGTCAACCGGCTGCCTAACGGCACGGCCAAGGTGCTCGTCGAGGGCTTCGCGAGGGCGCGGGTGAGCCGCTACGCGCCGGCGGCGGGGCACCTTCGCGCCGTCGCCGTCCCGGCGCCGCTGGACGGGGGCGCGGAGAGCGACGCCGATGCGGCGCAGGGGCGTGCCGTGCTCGAGCTGTTCGAGGAGTACGTCGCCCTGCATCGCCGCCTCCCCGACGAGGTGACCGCGATGGTTCAGGGCGCGCCGACGCTCCCCCAGCGCGCGTATGGCGTCGCGGCGCACCTGACGGTCGCCGCCGAGCGGAAGCAGGACCTGCTCGAGATCGACGCGCTCGAGACGCTGCTTCGCCGCCTCGTTGCGACGCTGACCAGCGAGATCGAGCTGCTCCGCCTGGAGCGGAAGATCGACGACGACGTGCGGGGAACGCTCTTCCGGAACCAGCGCGAGTTCTACCTTCAGGAGCAGCTGAAGGCGATCCATCGCGAGCTGGGTGAGGACGACGCCGACGATCTCGCCGAGCTGGAGACGCAGGTCGCGGCGAAGACCCTCCCGGAGGCGGTGAGGGGGCGCGCGATGCGGGAGCTTCGCCGGCTGCGGCGCATGTCGCCGATGTCTCCCGAGTCGACCGTCGCGCGCGGCTTCCTCGACTGGATCGTCGCGCTCCCATGGACGGAGCGGAGCAGCGAGCACCCCGACGTGGCGAAGGCGCGCGAGGCGCTCGACGCCGACCATCACGGGCTCGAGGACGTGAAGGAGCGGATCCTCGACTACATCGCCGTGCTCGCGCTCGTCGAGAAGCCGGACGCGCCGATCCTCTGTCTCGTCGGGCCGCCGGGCGTCGGCAAGACTTCGCTCGGGCGGTCGATCGCCCGCGCGTTAGGCAGGTCGTTCGCGCGGATGTCGCTCGGCGGGGTGCGCGACGAGGCGGAGATCCGCGGGCACCGCCGGACGTACATCGGGGCGATGCCGGGGCGGGTGATCCAGGCGATGCGACGCGCCGCCGTCGTCAATCCGGTCCTCCTCCTCGACGAGATCGACAAGCTCGGCCACGACTACCGCGGGGATCCCGCGGCGGCGCTCCTCGAGGTTCTCGACCCCGAGCAGAACCGCGCCTTCAGCGATCACTACCTGGAGGTCGACTACGATCTCTCGCAGGTGCTCTTCGTGACGACGGCGAACAGCCTGGCCGGGATCCCCGAGCCGCTGCGCGACCGCATGGAGATCATCCGCCTTCCCGGCTATCTCGATCAGGAGAAGCTGGCGATCGCGCGACGCTTCCTGTTGCCGCGACAGCTCGAGCGCAACGGCCTCGATGCGCGCCGCGTCGAGGTGGGCGACGACGTGCTGCGGGCGATCATGCGCGGATACACGCGCGAGGCCGGCGTGCGCGAGCTCGAGCGCCGCATCGCCCGGCTCGCCCGCAAGCTCGCACGCCAGGAGGCGGAGCGCGCCCCGCACGACGCGGCCGCGCCGCTCGTCGTGGAGGCCGGCGACCTCCACGCCCTGCTCGGCGCCGCGCCATACGACGACGACGACACCTCGCTCGACGACAAGGTGGGCGTCGCGTGTGGGCTCGCCTACACCAGCGTCGGCGGCGAGACGCTGGAGATCGAGGTGACGGTCCTTCCGGGGCGCGGCAAGCTCGCGCTCACCGGCACGCTGGGCGACGTGATGAAGGAGTCGGCGAGCGCGGCGATGAGCTACGTGCGGTCGCGCGCCGTGGCGCTGGGGATCGAGCGCGACTTCCACCGCACGCGCGACATCCACATCCACATCCCGGCCGGCGCGACGCCGAAGGACGGGCCTTCCGCGGGGATCGCGATCGCGATCGCCGTGGCGAGCGCGCTCACCGGCATCCCCGTGCGCGGCGACGTGGCGATGACCGGCGAGGTGACGCTGCGTGGCCGCGTGCTCGCCATCGGCGGGCTGAAGGAGAAGGCGGTCGCCGCGCACCGGTGCGGGATCCGCCACGTGATCATCCCGCACGGGAACGCGCGCGAGCTCGACGAGATCCCGGAGGAGGTGCGGAGCTCCGTCGTCTTCCATCCGGTGAAGACGATGGACGAGGTCGTGACCATCGCGCTGCGCGCCCAGCCGTCGGCCGCGCGCGAAGGCGCGGCCGCGACGACGCACTGATGGCCGGCGACCAGGACGCGCCGTCGCCGGCGCGCGATCCCCTCGTCATCCGCGACATCGAGTACCTCGGCCCGATGGCGTCGCCCACCGGATGGCGGCCGGAGCATCCCTATCCGGAGATCGCCTTCGCCGGCCGGTCGAACGTCGGGAAGTCGTCGCTCATCAACAAGCTCGTGCGACGGAAGAAGCTGGCACGGGTGAGCAACACGCCGGGCCGGACGCGGGAGATCCACTTTTTTCGCGTGAACCAGGACTTCGTGCTCGTCGACCTGCCCGGGTACGGCTACGCGCGGATCTCGCGCGAGCGGCGCGCCGAATGGCGGCCACTGATCGAGCGCTTCCTCGAGCGGAGCCCGGGCATCCGCGGGATCGTCCAGCTCCTCGACGCGCGCCACGATCCGACCGCCGACGACCAGCAGATGCTCGGCTTCCTCGCCGACCTCGGATTGCCGACGATCGTCGCGGCCACCAAGATCGACAAGCTGTCGCGAGCGGCGGTGCCCCGCAGGCTGCGCGAGCTCGCCGAGCAGATCGGGATGGACGAGTCGCAGATCATCCCATTCAGCGCGGTGACGGGGGATGGCCGCGACGATCTGGCGCAAGCGATCGTCGAGCTGATCGCGCAGCCGTCGTGGCGCGTGAGCGAGGAAGCCGGAGGGGAGAGCGATGAAGCGGAGCGTTAGGCTGGTCGCGGCGGCGGCGGCGCTCGCGGCGGCCGGGTGCGCGAGC
>JABFXC010000014.1 GCA_013361935.1 Gemmatimonadaceae bacterium | reverse complement strand
GGCGCCGACGTCGACTTGAGCGACGAGAACCGCGCGGCGATCTACGGTGACGTCGGCGTGACGATCCCGGGAAAGACGCCCGGCAGTGAGGTGGAGATCCGCGGCGCGCCGATCCATTACGCGCTCTCGGTGCCGGGCGCGGCCGCGCACTTCCAGGGCGCGATGAAGCTCGTGAGCTACCTCCTCTCCGAGGAGGGGCGACGCGTGCTCGCACGCGCCGGGCTCGACACCATCACGCCGCGCATCGAGAACCCGCGGCTGATGCGCATCGCCGATTCCGTCGCACGGGTGGGGGCACGACCGTGACGGCGCGGCGCGCGCTGCGCGGCGGGAGCGTGGTCGCCGCGCTCGCCGCCTCGGCGCTGCTCCTCTTCCTCGCGCTGCCCACGCTGACGCTGCTGGCGAAGGGTGGCGCGGACGGCGCGCGCGGGCTCTTCGTGGACGCCGAGCTGCGCGGCGCGATTGCGCTCACCCTGCTCACGGCGACGGCGAGCACGCTGCTCGCCGCATCGCTCGGCACTCCGCTCGCCTGGTGGCTGGCGCGGCGGGAGTTCCGCGGGCGCGCGATCGTGCACGCGGTGCTCGACCTGCCCCTGCTCATCCCGCATCCCGTCGCCGGGATCGCCCTGCTCGTGCTCCTCGCGCGGGGATCGCCGTTAGGCGCTACGCTCCTCGCGCTCGGCGTGCGCGTGGTCGGCAGCCCCATCGCGATCGTCCTCGCGATGCTCTTCGTGTCGGCGCCCATCTATGTGAGCGCGGCGCGCGAGGCGATCGCCGACGTCGACCCGCGCTACGAAGGCGTCGCCCGCACGCTCGGCGACTCCTTCCGCGAGTCGGTGCACCGCGTCACGCTGCCGATGGCCTGGCGGGGGCTCCTCGCGGCCGCGGTCACCGCGTGGGCGCGCGCGGCGAGCGAGTTCGGGGCGATCGTGATCCTCGCCTGGCAGCCGCGGGTGGCGAGCGTGCTCGCCTACGACCGCTTCACGACGTACGGGCTGCGCGAGGCGCTCCCCGTCGCGGCCGCGCTCGTGCTCATCGCCTTCGTTCCGCTCGTCGCCCTGCGTGCGCTCGGCGCGCGCCGGCAGGCCGTCGCGTCCGTCGCGCGATGATCGAGCTGCGGGACGTCACCGTCCGCCAGGGCGCCTTCGCCCTCGACGGCGCGACGCTCGCCGTGGGGCGCGGACAGTACGGCGTCGTCCTCGGCGCCGCCGGCGCGGGAAAAACCACCCTGCTCGAGGCAGTCGCCGGTCTCCGTCCGCTGGTGCGCGGCACGGTGCTTCTCGACGGCGACGACGTCACCGCGCTGCCGCCGGAGCGGCGCCACGTCGGGATGGTGTATCAGCGCTCGCTCCTATTTCCCCACCTCGACGTCCGCCGCAACGTCGCCTACGGCGCGCGCGGCCGCTCGATCGACGAGGCCGTGGAGCGCACCGGGATCGCCGCGCTGCTCGGCCGCGACGTACGGACGCTGAGCGGCGGCGAGAGCCAGCTCGTCGCGCTCGCGCGCGCGCTGGCCAGCGGTCCGCGCGTGCTGCTGCTCGACGAGCCCTTCGCCGCGCTCGACCCGCCCCGCCGCGCGGCGATGCGGCGGACGATGCGCGCCTGGCAGCGCGAGCGCGGGCTCACCGTGCTCCACGTGACGCACGACGTCAACGAGGCCGCGCTCCTCGCCGACACGCTCGCCGTGCTCGACGCGGGCCACGTCCTCCAGCATGGACCGGCGACCGAGGTCTTCTCGCGCCCCCGATCGGGGCGTGTCGCCGAGCTCGTCGGAGCGGAGAACGTGCTCGCCGGCATCGCGAGCACGGAGAGCGACGGGATGATCGTCCTCCGCGCCGGACCTCTCACGATTCACGCGACCGGTGAGCGGATGGAGGGGCCGGCGCACGCGGTGATCGGCGCCGACGAGATCGTCCTCTCGCGGAGCGCGCCCGCGTCTTCTGCGCGAAACTCCTTCCCGGCGCGCGTGATCGCACTCGGCGCCAGCGGCTCGCTCGTCCGCGTGGAGCTCGACGTCGACGGCACGCCGCTCGTCGCGGCCGTCACGCGTGGCGCCGTGCGCGAGCTCGCCCTCGCCGCCGGCGCCGCGATCCACGTCTCCTTCAAGGCGACGGCGGTGCGGATCTGCTGAGAGCTCTTTGGTGCGCGGGTCGCGTCGGGCTCGGCGCGCATCCAGGCATCGCGCGAGTCATGAGAGTGAGAGCACCGAGCCACCGAGCCTCTCGAGGGAGCTCATGATCTCGGTGCCTCGGTGTCCTCCCAAACTGAATCGCGCGATCTCGCCGCCGAGACAGCCCCCAACGCGACCCGCACCACAAGCCGCCAGGGGCGAGCCTAACGCGGCACGGCCTTCTCGCTCTGCCGCCAGATGTCGATCCCGCCTTCCGTCGCCAGCTCGTCGATGCGCGTCAGCTCGGCCTTCGTGAAGTCGAGGCGCTTGAGCGCGCCCAGGCTGTCCTCGAGTTGCTCCACGTTACGCGCGCCGATGAGCGCGGAGGTGACGCGCAGGTCGCGGAGGACCCAGGCGATCGCCATCTGCGCGAGCGTCTGGCCGCGCGACTGCGCGATCTCGTTCAGCCCGCGAATGCGCCGCAGGTTGTCCTCGGAGAGAAACTCCGCCGGCAGCGAGCCGCTGCGCGTCGCCCGCGAGCCTTCGGGCACACCCTTGAGGTACTTGCTCGTCAGCATCCCCTGCGCGAGGGGAGAGAAGGCGATGCATCCGACCCCCAGCTTCTCGAGCGTGTCGAGGAGGCCGTCCTCCACCCAGCGGTTGAGCATCGAGTACGACGGCTGGTGGATCAGGAAGGGCGTGCCGAGCTCGCGGAGGATCTTCGCCGCCTGCTTCGTCGCGTCTGGGGAGTACGAGGAGATCCCCGCGTAGAGCGCCTTCCCCTGACGCACCACCTGGTCGAGCGCCATCATCGTCTCCTCGAGCGGCGTGTCCGGGTCGACACGGTGCGAGTAGAAGATGTCCACGTATTCGAGCCGCATGCGCTTCAGGCTCTGGTCGAGGCTCGCGACGAGATACTTCCGCGATCCCCACTCGCCGTAAGGGCCGGGCCACATCCGATAGCCGGCCTTCGTCGAGACGATGATCTCGTCGCGGTACGGGCGCAGGTCGTCGGCGAGGATCCGCCCGAAGTTCTCCTCGGCGCTGCCCGGCGGCGGACCGTAGTTGTTCGCGAGGTCGAAGTGCGTGACGCCGAGGTCGAAGGCGCGGCGGAGCACCGCGCGCTGCGTCTCCAGCACGTCGACGCCGCCGAAGTTGTGCCAGAGCCCGAGCGAGATGGCGGGGAGGAGCAGTCCGCTGCGCCCGGTGCGGCGGTACTGCATCTCTTCGTAGCGGTCGTCGGCGGCGGTGTAGGGCATGAGCTCAGGGAGCGGGGTTGCCGGAAGTCTGCAGCGCCCGGTCGAGGGCGCGCCAGGGCATCAGCGCGCAGCCGACGCGCGCCGGGTAGCGGGCCACCGCCTCGAAGGCAAGGAGCTCGCCTAACGCGTCGCGGGTGACGGGCTCGCCGGCGAGGAGCCGGCGCAGCGCCTCGCCCGTCCGCCGCGCCGCGCCCACCGTCGCGCCGCGGACCACGTCCGTCATCATCGACGCCGACGCCTGCGCGATCGAGCAGCCCTGGCCGGTGAAGCGCACGTCGCGGATCATTCCGCCTTCCACGATCGCCTCGACGCCGATCTCGTCCCCGCAGGTCGGGTTCGTCACCGTCGCGCGCGCGTTCGCGCCCGGAAGCTCGCCCTTGTTCCGCGGCCGGCGGTAGTGGTCGAGGATCGTCTCCTGGTAGAGGGCCTCGGAGCGCGGATCGATCATGGAACGACCGCTAGGCAGGAGGCTAGTGTCAGGGTCAGGCGGCATGAGTCACTTGCCAGAGGGGCCATGTGGCAGTTGCCGCCCTATCGCCCTTCTGTCCCATGGCCCTTCTGCCCCATGGCTCATGCCTCAGACGTCATGACACTAGCCTCGTGCCACATGGCCGTCAAAGATCCGCTGTGCCTCACGCACCCCCGACACCAGCGCCTCGACGTCGCTCTCGTCGTTGTACACGTAGAACGATGCGCGCGCCGTCGCCGCCACGTCCAGCCGCCGCATCAGCGGCTGCGCGCAGTGGTGCCCTGCCCGGATGCACACCCCGCGCTCGTCGAGGATCGTCGCCAGGTCGTGCGGGTGGATCCCCGCCACCGTGAAGCTCGCGACGCCGCTGCGCATCGCCGCCGCGGGTCCGTGCACCGTCACTCCGTCCAGCCCGCGCAGCCGCTCGTCGGCGACCGCGACCAGCGCACGCTCGTGGGCGAGCACCGCGTCCATCCCGATCCCCTCGAGAAAGTCGACCGCGGCGCCGAGCCCCACGGCGTCGGCGACGTTCGGCGTCCCCGCCTCGAACTTGTGCGGAAGGACGTTCCACGTCGTCTCCTCGTCGCCGACCACCTCGATCATGTCGCCCCCCATCTGGTACGGGGGCATCCGCTCGAGGATCGCGCGCCTGCCGAGCAGCGCGCCGATCCCCATCGGCCCGCACATCTTGTGGCCGCTGAACGCGTAGAAATCGACGCCGAGGTCGTCGAAGCCCACCGGCAGGTGCGGTGCGCCCTGCGCGCCGTCGCAGACGACGAGCGCGTCGCACCGCTCGCGCACCAGCGTCGCGATCGCGCGCACGGGGTTCACCGTCCCCAGCGCGTTCGAGACGTGCGGGAAGGCGACGATCCGCGTCCGCGCGCCGAGCATCCCGCCCAGCGCGTCCAGGTCCACCTGGCCGTCGTGCGTGATCGGCGCGATGCGGAAGAGCGCCCCCTTCTCCCGCGCGAGCTGCTGCCAGGGGACGAAGTTCGCGTGGTGGTCCATCGCCGTGACGACGATCTCGTCTCCCGCGCGCACGTTCGCGCGCCCCCACGCGCTGGCGACGAGATTGAGCGATTCCGTCGTTCCCCGCGTGAAGACGAGGCAGTCCGCGTCGGCGAGGCCGGCGAACTTCGCCACCTTCGCACGCGCCTCGTGGTAGCAGTCCGTCGCGCGAACGCTCAGCGCGTAGGCCCCGCGATGCGGGTTCGCGTTGTCGCGCTCGTAATACTCGCGCATCGCGTCGAGCACGACGCGCGGCTTCTGGCTCGTGGCCGCGGAGTCGAGATAGTGCAGCCCGGGATTGGCCGCGAGCAGCGGGAATCGCTCTCTCACCCGAGCTTCCCCCCGACCCAGATCTCCTCGCCCTCCACCCGCACCGCGAACCGCGCGAGCCCCTCCTCGGCAGGTCCCCGCTTCACCACCCCCGTCCGCAGGTCGAAGCGCGCGCCGTGCCAGACGCACTCGATCGTCCCGTCCCCGCAGAGCTCCCCCGCCGAGAGCGCGAACCCCTGGTGCGGACACTCGTCGCCGACGGCGCGCACCTCGTCGCCGTCGCGGATCAGGCAGATGCGCTCCCCCGCCGGCGTCATCACGCCGAGCATCGTCCCCTCGTCGAGGTCGCCGAGCGCGGCGACGCGGACGAAGCCCTCGCTCGCGACGTCGCTCACTCGGTGCTCACCGTCGGGGCATCCGTCGCCCGCTCGTTGAGCGCGGCGTGCATCGCGTGCCAGCCGAGGCTCGCGCACTTCACCCGCGCCGGAAAGCGCGACACCCCGCCCAGCGCGACCAGCCTGCCTAACGCTGCGCGCGACGCCTCGTCCACGGGCCTTCCGGTCACGAGGTCGTGGAAGCGCGCGAACAGCTGCTCCGCCTCGACGCGCGTCTTCCCCTTCACCATCGTCGTCATCAGCGACGCCGACGCCTGCGAGATCGCGCAGCCCTTGCCGACGAAGCGGACGTCGGCGACGCGATCGCCGTCGAGCCTCAGCCAGACGCGCACAGTGTCGCCGCACATCGGATTACGCCCGTCGGCGACGCGATGGCTCGTCGCCGGCTCGCCCGGAACCGGCGAAGCCGGTGGCTCGCCCGGACCCGGCGAAGCCGGTGGCTCGCCCGGAACCGGCGAAGCCGGTGGCTCGCCATAGTTCCGCGGCGACCGGCTGTGGTCGAGGATCAGGCTCTGATAGAGATCGCCGAGGTCCGCCATGTCCCTGGTCCCCGCGCGGCGCGCGTCGCCCGCTACTCGGCGGTGGTGGCGCCGGTGAACCGCGCCAGCGTCAGCTCCTCGAGACTCTCCCGCACCGCGTCGAGCTCGATCTGCTCGAGCACGTCCGCGGCGAAGGCGTAGGTCAGGAGCTGTCGCGCCCGCAGCGCGCCCACCCCGCGGCTCTTCATGTAGAAGAGCGAGGTGTTGTCGATGCGCCCCACCGTCGCGCCGTGCGTGCACTTCACGTCGTCGGCGAAGATCTCCAGCTGCGGCTTCGTGTCGATCACCGCGCGCGGCGAGAGGAGCAGGGTGTGGTTCTCCTGCTTCCCGTCCGTCTTCTGCGCCTCGGGATGGACGTACACCTTGCCGTTGAAGACGCCGTGCGCCGTGTCGTCGAGCACCCCGCGGTAGACCTCGCGGCTGTAGCAGTTCTCCTTCTGGTGCTCGATGCGCGTCTGGTGGTCGACGTGCTGCGACCCGTCGGCCATGTAGAGGCCGTTGAGCGTCGCTCCGCATCCCTCGCCGCCGAGGATCGTCCAGACGTTCGTCCGCGAGAGCGCGGCACCCGTCGCGAAGGAGAAGGAGACGAAGTGCGAGTCGCGCCCCTGCCGCGCGTCGATCGTGCCGACGTGGAACGCGCGCGGGCTCTCCCGCTGGATCTTGTAGTGCGTGACCGTCGCGCCGTCGCCGAGCGAGACTTCCGTGACGGCGTTGGTGAAGTACACCGCCTCACTGGTCGCGACGTAGCTCTCGATCACCGTCGCCTTCGAGTTGCGCTCGGCGACGACGAGCACGCGCGGGTGCGACGCGCCCTTCGCCGCGGCGGCGTCGGAGACGAAGAGGAGATGGATCGGCGCGGTGGCGACCGCGTCCTTCGCCAGGTGGATCACCGCGCCGTCGGTGAAGAGCGCCGTGTTCAGCGCGATGAACGCGTTCTGCTCGACGTCGCAGATCGAGCCGAGCGTGTCGCGGAGCAGGTCGCCCATCTCCTCGCGCGCCTGCTCGAGGGAGAGGACGCGCACCCCCGCGCTCGCGACGCCGGCGGTCGAGAGATCCGCGTCGTAGCGCCCGTTCACGAAGACCAGCGTCGTCCAGCCGTCCTGGCCGAAGGAGTACGGCGCGATGGACGCGCGCGTGACCTCGCCCCCCGGCTCGCTGATCGCCCGGACGTCGAGCTCGGCGATCGGCGCGGCGCTCGTGTACTTCCAGTCCTCGTCGCGCGTCGTCGGGAAGCCGACCGCGGCGAAGCGCTCGGCGCCGCGCGCGCGGAGGTCGCGCAGCCAGCGCGGCTCGCCGTCGCGCTCCGTCGCCGCCCGGACGTCGTCGAGGAAGGCGGTCGTGCTCACGCCGCCGCTCCCTGCGCCCCGGTCACCCAGTCGTAGCCCTTCGCCTCGAGCTCCAGCGCCAGCTCCTTCCCCCCCGACTTCACGATGCGCCCGTTGGCGAGCACGTGGACGTAGTCGGGGACGATGTAGTTGAGCAGCCGCTGGTAGTGCGTGACGACGATCGTCGAGCGGTCGGGCCGGCGCAGCGCGTTGACGCCGTCCGCGACGACGCGCAGCGCGTCGATGTCGAGCCCCGAGTCGGTCTCGTCGAGGATCGCCAGCTTCGGCTCGAGCACCGCCATCTGGAGGATCTCGTTGCGCTTCTTCTCGCCGCCCGAGAAGCCGGTGTTCACCGAGCGGTTGAGCATGACGTCGCTCATCTCGACCATCTTGAGCTTCTGCTCCATGATGTCGAGGAAGTCCATCGGATCGACCTCCTCCTCGCCGCGCGCCTTGCGGATCTCGTTGTACGCGGTGCGGAGGAAGTAGGCGTTGGAGACCCCGGGGATCTCGACCGGGTACTGGAAGGCGAGGAAGACGCCCTTCTGCGCGCGGACCTCGGGATCCATCTCGAGGAGATCCTCGCCGTCGAACTCGACGGAGCCGCCGGTGACCGTGTACGCCGGATGCCCGGCGAGCACCTGCGCGAGCGTGCTCTTCCCCGAACCGTTAGGCCCCATCACGGCATGCACCTCGCCCGGCTTCACGGTGAGATCGATGCCCTTCAGAATCTCTTTATCGCCTACGGTGGCGCGCAGTTCCTTGATCTTCAGCATTTCTCGTTTCGTGTATTGAAGGGGCCAGCCACCAGGCGTGAGGAACGGCGTTGACGGCAGTTGACGCCGTTCCTTCCGCCTGGCCCCTGGCCCCTGATGTCAGCCGACCGATCCCTCGAGGGTAATGCCGAGCAGCTGCTGCGCCTCGAGCGCGAACTCCATCGGCAGCTCCTTGAACACTTCCTTGCAGAAGCCGCTGACGATCATCGACACCGCCTGCTCGGCGCTCATCCCGCGCTGCTTCAGGTAGAAGATCTGGTCCTCGCCGATCTTCGAGGTGCTCGCCTCGTGCTCGATGGTCGCCGTGTTGTTGCCGACCTCGATGTACGGGAAGGTGTGCGCGCCGCAGCGGTTGCCGACGAGCATCGAGTCGCACTGGGTGTAGTTGCGGGCGTTCTCCGCCTTCGGCAGCACCTTCACCTGCCCGCGGTAGGAGTTGTTCCCCTGGCCCGCGCTGATCCCCTTGCTGACGATGTTCGACTTCGTGTTCCGGCCGATGTGGATCATCTTCGTGCCGGTATCCGCCTGCTGGTAGTTGTTCACCACCGCGACCGAGTAGAACTCGCCCGTCGAGTCGTCGCCCTGGAGGATGACGCTCGGGTACTTCCAGGTGATCGCGCTCCCCGTCTCGACCTGCGTCCACGAGATCTTGCTTCGCGCGCCGGCGCACTTGCCGCGCTTGGTCACGAAGTTGTAGATCCCGCCCTTTCCTTCCTCGTCGCCGGCGTACCAGTTCTGCACGGTGCTGTACTTGATCGACGCGTCCTCGAGCGCGACCAGCTCGACCACCGCCGCGTGCAGCTGGTTGGTCGAGCGCTTCGGCGCGGTGCAGCCCTCGAGGTACGAGACGTACGCCCCCTCGTCGGCGACGATGAGCGTGCGCTCGAACTGGCCGGTGTCGGCGGCGTTGATGCGGAAGTACGTCGACAGCTCCATCGGGCAGCGGACGCCCTTCGGCACGTACACGAAGGACCCGTCGCTGAACACCGCGGCGTTGAGCGCGGCGAAGAAGTTGTCGCTGTACGGCACGACGGAGCCGAGGTACTTCTTCACCAGCTCGGGATGCTCGCGCACCGCCTCGCCGAAGCTCATGAAGATGATCCCGTGCTTCGCCAACTCCTCCTTGTACGTCGTCCCGACGGAGACGGAGTCGAAGACCGCGTCGACGGCGACGCCGGCGAGCAGCTTCTGCTCGTGGAGGGGGATGCCGAGCTTGTCGTAGGTCTCGCGGATCTTCGGGTCGACCTCGTCCAGGCTGCCTAACGGCTTCGCCGTCTTCGGCGCCGAGTAGTAGACGATGTCCTGGTAGTCGATCTTCGCGTACTCGACGTTCGCCCAGCGCGGCTCGCTCATCTGCTGCCAGCGGCGGAAGGCCTTGAGGCGCCACTCGAGGAGCCACTCCGGCTCGTTCTTCTTCGCCGAGATGAGGCGGACCGTCTCCTCGCTCAGGCCACGCGGGAGCGCGTCCGCCTCGATCTCGGTGACGAACCCCGCCTGATATTCGCGGTTGATGAGGGTGTCGATCGACGCGCCCATGGGCCTCCCTTGCTCGGCGGCTAACTGCTTGCTCATCTTGCGGTTGCGGCTGAGTCGCCGCAGTCGGGCCGCGGTGGGCCCGCCAACACCTATAAAAGTAGTCCCTTTTCGACGGATTTCAACGAAGCGCGATCCACAGTGGTGCCGGGTTTGCTCACCTTTGTGACCGGTACCGCTGTGGGGGCGTCCCTCCCATGGCGATCATCCACCCGCGCGCGCTCCCCGCGACGCGGCGAGCGTCCCGCATCACGACATGCCCTACCTCGAGTACGACCATACGACGCGCGCGCTCGGCCCCGGCGTCCTCTCCATCGGGAGCGGGACCGAGGCCTCGTGGCGCATCGTCGGGCGTGATCTGATGCCCCTGCACGCGATCATCACGCTGCAGAAGGACGGGCGGGCGCACGTCGAGCCGGGCACTCCGGCGGCGGCGATCCACGTCAACGGCGTCGAGCTGGCCGACGGGCGCGCCTTCCTCAAGTTCGGCGACGTCCTGCAGATCGGCACCGCGCGCTTCAACTACCGGCAGTTCGCCACCGACGAGAACACCGGGCAGCGGCCCGGCTATCTCCACGACACCCGGCGCGGGCGGGTCTACACCCTCGGCGACGTCACCGAGATCGGGCGCGACGTGAAGTGCGCGGTGAACCTCCAGGAGCCCGAGGTCTCGCGCATCCACGCCGAGATCCTGCGCCGGCCGGAGGGCGGCTTCGCGGCGAAGCCGGTGGGGAGTGCCTACACCCTCGTCAACATGCGGCGCCTCGCCGCGACGAGCCCGCTCCGCGAGGGTGACGAGGTGACCATCGGGCGCACGGTGTTCCGCTTCACCATGGAGCCGCCCTCGTCGCTCGTCGCGATCGGCGCCGCCCCTGGCGCCGCCGCCGTCGACAAGCGCGCCGCCAAGATGCAGACGATGTTCATCGGCACCGTCCAGGCTCGCGACATCATGCGCAAGTCCGAGCAGCGCAAGTACGGACTGATCATCGCGGTGGTCGGCATCGTCGTGCTGGCGGTGATCATCCTGGTGCAGAAGCTCGGGCATTAGAGGGGTCAGGGGCCAGGCGCAAGGAACGGCGTCAACCGCAGTTCCTTACACCTGGCCCCTGACCCCCCCGTCAGCGTGCGAACACCAGCCACGCCGCGACGACGACCACGAGCACGACGACGACGATGATCCCCCACGGTGGCCCGCGGCGGAGCTTCGCGTGCTCGCCGGTGTCGATCGTCGCGGCGCTCACCGTCGGGCGGCGGTTCCAATCGCCCTCTTCGGGGAGCGGGCCCGAGCTGACCTTCACTCCGGCGGGCAGCGTGCCGACGACGAAGAGCAACGTCGTCTGTCCGATCTCGACCTTGTCGCCCGACTCGAGCACGCGCGGCGCGGCGACCCCGTGGCCGTTCACCAGCGTCCCCGCCGAGCCCATCGAGTAGAGGACGTGCGCCCCCGCCTCCGTGCGGACGTCGGCGTGGAAGCGCGAGACCTGCGGGTCGCGCACGACGACGATGCTCCCCGCGTCGCGACCGATCGACACCGAGCGCCGCGCCAGCGGGTACGCGACCCGCCCGCGCTCGTCCACCAGATACGCGGGGCTCGTGTCGGCGCTCGCCGCCGGCCGCAGCGACTGCGCGTCCTTCGCGTAGACGAAGCGCGCCGTCCCCGCGGCGATGGTGTCCCCGTCGGCGAGGGGGAGCGGACGCACCCCGAGCTGGCGCCCGTTCACGAGCACGACGTTCTGCGTCGAGCACGACTTCACCGTCGCCTGTCCCCCGTCGCCTAACGCGACGGTGAAGTGCCGCGCCGCGAGGTCGGCGCCGCCCAGCCGCCAGGTGGCGTTCGCCCCGCTCCCGACCACCGTCTCGCCATCGTTCAGCTCGCGAATCGTCCCGCCCGTCTCGAGCACCGCCATCGTTCGAATCTCCTCTCGGTTTGCGCCACCGGCGACGGAAGCGCTCCGTGCCTCGTGGTGGACGGGTCTGTGAGCACGCCCCGGGCCGCGCCCTGCGTCGCGCCCCTTTCGCGAACCCGCCCGCCGCGTGCATGGTACGTCGCAGGGGGCACGATCGTCCTGTTATCCTGATGGTCGGAAGATCGCCGCGACCGCGATCATCTGCAAATGGGACGTGCGCGCCCGCTCGCGCCGCCGGACACTCGTCGTCAACCGATGCGCTTCAGCCGCACCTCGCTCCGCCTCTCCTTCGTCACCCTGATCGGCCTCTCCGTCGCCGTCGTCGCCTGCCGCGCCGACCACACGGCGCAGGCGGCGCCCCCGCCGGCTGACACGGTCGCCCAGCTCGACACGCAGACCGCCCACGTCGCCGAGCCGGTGCCGGCGAAGCCCGAGCTCTCGCCCCTCGCCGACTCGATCGCCGAGAAGATCGTCTTCCCCCCGCGCGGCCAGCTCTGGTTCACCGCCGCCGCCCGCGGGAAACGGATGCTCGTCGACCTCGGCCGCGTCGACATGGACGTGAAGCAGGAGCCGCGGCTGAGCGCCTTCCGCGAGGCCGTCGAGCGCCTCTCCCCGGTGGCCCTCGGCTCCAGATTCCGCCTCACCGGTCCGTGGGGAGTCGACAGCGCGACGCTCGCGAGCTTCGACGTCTGGAACGGCCGCGTCGTCGGAGTGCTCACCACCTCGGAGCACGTCGACTCGCTGGCGAAGAAGGTCGAGCCGCTCCCCGCCGCGGCCGCGCTCACCGACTCGGCGATCCTCGTCGCCGCCGACAGCTGCCGCCGCGACTCGATCCGCCCCGAGCTCGCCGAGCGCGCGCAGATCGTCCGCGACTCGATGGAGCAGGACATCCTGAACGCGCAGAAGCCGCCCTACCAGCGGCTCCAGAACTCGCTCAAGGTCTCGAGCTCGCGTATCGCGGGCTGCTACGGGAAGCTCGGCCGCCTCCTGCTCATCGTCAGCGCCCGCGCGGGCAACACCGAATGGGTCGCCGAGCGCATGGCGATCGTCGACGATACGGGGTACGCGACCGCGGTGAAGTCCAGCGACTATCGCTTCCGCGCGCACGACGGCGTCTACGCCTTCGACGCCGACCGCGACGGGGTGGACGACCTCGCCGCGCGCGCGTTAGGCGAGGCGATGGGCGGGCTGACGATCATGCGCCTCGACACTGCGCGGAAGCGCCTCGACCGGCTGACGGCTGGATTCTCCTGGGAGGCGCGATAAGGCGGCTGCCGGGGGCCAGGCGCAAGGCACGGCGGTGACTGCAGTTAACGCAGTCCCTTCCGCCTGGCCCCTGACCCCTCGACGCGCGGTTCGCTTTCTGCGTGAAACCGGGGCATGAGCGCGTCTGTCACCAGCTCCGTCCCACTCCGCCCACTCGGCCGTTCTGGCGCGATGGTGTCCGCCATCGGGCTCGGTGGATACCACCTCGGGCTCGTCTCCACCGCGAAGGAGGCGACGTCGATCGTCCACGAGGCGATCGACGCGGGCGTCACCTTCATGGACAACGCCTGGGAGTACCACGAGGGAAAGAGCGAGGAGCGGATGGGGAAGGCGCTCGCCGGACGGCGCGGCGAGGTCTTCCTCATGACCAAGATGTGCACCCATGGTCGCGACGCGAAGACCGCGATGCGCCAGCTCGACGAATCCCTCCGCCGGCTGAAGACCGATCACCTCGACCTCTGGCAGATCCACGAGGTCGTCTACGAGAACGATCCCGAGCGCCACTTCATGAGGGGCGGCTCGGTCGAGGCGCTCGAGCGCGCGAAGCGCGAGGGGAAGGTGCGTTTCGTCGGCTTCACGGGACACAAGGATCCCGCGCTGCACCTGAAGATGCTCTCCTACGACTTCCCCTTCGACACCGTGCAGATGCCCCTCAACTGCTTCGACGCGAGCTTCCGCAGCTTCGAGCAGCGGGTGCTCCCCGAGGTGAACCGCCGTGGGATGGCGGCGATCGGCATGAAGTCGCTTGGCGGGGAAGGGGACCCGGTGAAGAAGAAGCTCGTCACCGCGCAGGAGGGGCTTCGCTACGCGATGAGCCTCGACGTCGCGACGACGGTCAGCGGGATCGACTCGATGCGCGTACTCCGACAGAACCTCCGCGTCGCCCGCGGATTCGACAAGATGACCGCCGCCGAGCTGGCGGCACTGCGCGCGCGATGCGCGGAGGCGGCCGCCGATGGCCGCTTCGAGCTCTACAAGACCACCGCCAGGCACGAAGGGCCTCCAGGCCGGAAGCAGCATGGCTTCCCCTCGCCCGAAGCGCTGGCTCTCTGAGGGAGGATGGAGATGGAATCGCAGCGAATCACCGTCGGGCGCCGCGTCGCCGCGCTCGCCCTGCTCGCCGCGCTCGCCGGCTGCGGGGGGATGGCGGACCCGTATCTCACCGCGCCGAACAACGGCGGCGCCGACACTACGCGTCCGACGATCATCGGCACGCTTCCCGCGCCGAACGCGAGCTCGGTGTCGACCGGCTCGATGATCATCGTCACCTTCTCCGAGACGGTCGACTCGGCGAGCGTGACGAACGCCGCCTTCTCGCTCAGCGGCGGCGCCACGGGGACGATCAGCGTCAGCGGCGCATCGGCGCAGCTCGTCCCCTATCCGGCGCTCCCGGCGAACACGACGATCACGGTGACGGTCTCCGGCGTGAAGGACCTCGCCGGCAACACGATGGCCGCGCCGTACTCCTGGAGCTTCACGACGGCGCCGTGAAGGGCGGGGGCCAGCCTCCAGGCGTCAGGAACGGCAGTTGACGGCAGTTGACGGCAGTTGACGGCAGTTGACGGCAGTTGACGGCAGTTCCTTCCGCCTGGCCCCTGGCCCCTGTCGTTGCCTCACGAGTAGCCCCGCGTCGTTCCTCCATGCAGCACCGCTTCGCTCTCTTCGCTCCCGCGCTCCTGCTCCTCGCCGCCTGCCGCTACGGGAAGCCCGTCGGGCCCGCGCCCACTCGGCCCTCGCCCGCGGCGCACGGTGCGGTGATCCCCGACGGTGTGCCGCTCGCCGACTACGACTACCTGCGCGAGCGGCATCTGCGCATCCCCGTCGCGGGCGTCGCGCTCGCGCGGATCCCCGACAGCTTCGACGACGCGCGTGATGGCGAGCGGCGGCACCATGCGGTGGACATTCTCGCGCCGAAGGGGACGCCGGTGCTCGCCGCGGACGACGGGCGCATCTTCAAGCTGCGCACGGGAGGCGCGGGCGGGATTACGATCTACGCGGTCGACCCCGCCGAGCGCTTCGTCTACTACTACGCGCACCTCGATCGCCGGCGGAAGGGGCTCGCCGAGGGCGACAGGGTCACGAAGGGGGACACCATCGGCTTCGTCGGGACGACGGGGAACGCGCCGAAGGACACGCCGCATCTGCACTTCCAGATCATGCTCATGCCCCCCGACCACAAGTGGTGGACGGGGATCCCGGTAAACCCGCGTCCGCTGTTCGTCGAGTAGAATTCTTGCGTTGGTGTGACGTCACCACGAACGCGAGCGACGAGGACGAACACATGGCGGACCAGGAGCGGCAGCCGAAGATCACGAGCAAGGAGCGCGCGACCCTGCGCGGCGAGGCGCATCACCTCGACGCGCTCGTCCACGTCGGCAAGGAAGGGATCACCGATCCTCTCCTCGCCACGCTCGACGACGCGCTGCGCACGCACGAGCTGGTGAAGATCCAGCTCACGAAGAACGCCGCCGTCGACGCCAGGGACGCCGCCCGTCAGCTCGCCGACGCGATGGACGCGGACGTGGTGCAGGTGATCGGTCGGACGACGACATTGTACCGGCACAACCCGGAGCTGGAACGTCGAAAGGGCGACCTTCCGCCTTGGCGTTCGTAGTTGTCGTTTCTGAATTTTTGAAACGGCGGGGCGGGAGATTGGTTCCGTTGGAAAGGGCGGTGCGGGGGGCGGAATACTGCGGGGCGGAGGGCGGAAGTTTCGAAAGTACCCATACGGACTGAGGCCGACGCGCGGCGCCTTTGGCGCCGCAGTCGGCCTCCTTCGTTGCAGGTAGCTTCTCGCACCGACAATCCCGCCCTGTCTCTTCCCGCCCCGCAGTATTCCGCCCTCCGCTCCGCTCTTTCCAACGGAGCCCCTCTCCCGCCCCGCCGTTTCCGAGCGACCCGCCCCGCAGTCTCCCCTCTCGACGAATTTCGACAGGTGATACCCTCGAGACACGGACTGCGATAAATTTCGATCCCCGAGAGCGCTTACCCGAGAGCCGCCATGCCATACGTCATCACCGAAGCCTGCATCAACACGAAGGACAAGGCCTGCGTCGACGTCTGCCCCGTCGACTGCATCTACGAGGGGCCCGAGCAGCTGTACATCAACCCCGACGAGTGCATCGACTGTGGCGCGTGCGAGCCGGAGTGCCCGGTGACGGCGATCTTCCCCGAGGAGGACGTGCCGCAGCAGCTGAAGCACTACGTGCAGCTCAATCGCGACGTCTTCGCCAGCCCGAACCCGCCCGGGCGCCCGACGCGCTGAGCAGGTCACCCGGCGCGCCCCCCGCGCCCCCCGCGCCCCCCCTTCCGCCGGCGATCGGCGCCTGACCGATGGCGCTGCGCGCGGTCACCTTCGATTACTGGGACACGCTCTACGACGGCGCGACGACGCCGGAGCGTGTCGCGCTGCGGCAGGGCGCCGTCCGCAGGCTCCTCGCCGAGATCGGCCACGAGATCTCCGACGCCGACTTCACCGCCCTCTACCGCGCCTCCGGCGTCGAGGCCGAGCGCTGGTGGCGTGAGGAGCATCGCGGCTACACCACCCAGGAGCGGATTCGCTGGATCCTCTCGCGGGTGAACGTCGAGCGACCCGCCGATTGCCGCTACGTCGCCGCCGCGGAGCGTGCGGTCGACGACGCGCTCGTCGCGCACCCCGCGCCCCTCCTCCCGGGCGCCGGCGACGGCATCGCGCGGCTGGCGTCGGCGTTCTCCCTCGCGATCGTCTCCGACACGGGCTTCGCCTCCGGTCGCGCGCAGGACCGGCTCCTCGAGCACGATGGGCTGCTCTCCTTCTTCGCGGCGACCGTCTACTCGATGGACATCGGCCACGCCAAGCCCCGGCCCGAGCCCTTCGCCGCCGCGCTGAGCGCGTTAGGCATCGCCCCCGCCGACGCGGTCCACGTCGGCGACAACGAGCGCACCGACGTCCGTGGCGCGCTCGCCCTCGGCCTGCGCGCGGTGCGCGTCGACATCGTCCGCGCGCAGGGGCCGAGCGCCGCGGAGTTCGTCGCCCGGTCCTTCGACGAGCTCGTTGACTATCTCCTCGCGCAGCGGGGCGTGTGACCGGCTCGGGGTGGGGCGGGAGCTCGTGAAGCCGCGGGGCGGGAGAGGGGTTCCGTTGGAACCGGCGGGGCGGGGAGCGGAATACCGCGGCGCGGGGCGCGGAGGGCGGGAAAGGACCTGTACGGACTGAGGCCGACGTGCGGCGCCGCAGGCGCCGCTGTCGGCCACTTCCGAACAGGTGGCTTCTCGCACCGGCAATCCCGCCCTGTTTCTTTCCGCCCCGCAGTATTCCGCCCCCCGCCCCGCGCTTTCCAACGGAACCCCACACCCGCCCCCCCGTATTCC
>JABFXC010000150.1 GCA_013361935.1 Gemmatimonadaceae bacterium | reverse complement strand
GGGCGTGACGGCGGCCGCGGTGGTCGCGGCGACGAGCGCAGCCGCGAGGGTGGCGATCTCGTCGAGAACGTGATCGCGATCAACCGCGTCGCGAAGGTCGTGAAGGGCGGACGCCGGTTCTCCTTCAACGCGCTCGTCGCCGTCGGCGACGGTCAGGGGAAGGTCGGCTTCTCCACGGGGAAGGCGAACGAGGTCTCGGAGGCCGTCCGCAAGGCGGTCGACGGCGCGCGCCGCAAGATGGTGTCGGTGCCGCGCACGGGCGGGACGATCCCGCACGAGATCATCGGCGAGCATGGGGCGGGTCGGGTGCTGATGAAGCCCGCCGCGCCGGGCGCCGGTGTCATCGCCGGTGGCGCGGTCCGCGCGATCATGGAATGCGCGGGGATCAGCGACATCCTGACGAAGAGCCTTGGCTCGACGAACCCGCACAACATGGTGCTCGCGGCGCTCGACGGGTTGCAGCAGCTGACGACGGTCGAGCAGATCGCGCGCGAGCGCGGTGTCGAGCCGGCCTCGCTCCCGTACAAGTCGCGCGCGAAGAGCAAGGAGGCGGTGTAACATGCCACGCACGTTCGTGTGGCACCGGACTCGCGGGCCGAAGCAGACTCCGAAGGAGCAGCCGGCGACGCAGGGGAAGGTGCAGATCAAGCAGGTCAGAAGTGAGATCGGCCATTCGTGGCGGATCCGTCGGACGCTCGAGGCGATCGGCCTGAGGCATCACCAGGCCGTGATCGTGAAGCAGGACTCCGAGTCGCTCCGTGGACAGCTCAGGCAGGTGCGGCACCTCGTCGAGGTGACGCCGGTGGAGGAGTGACACCAGTGGAAAACAACCAGAAGATCGGCCTGCACAACCTTTCGCCCGCTCCCGGGTCGAACAAGGAGCGGAAGCGTCTCGGTCGCGGTCCGGGCTCGGGCACCGGCAAGACGTCGGGCAAGGGTCACAAGGGTATCAAGGCGCGCGCGGGGCATCACGGCCCGGGCGGCGGCAAGCCGCAGTTCGAGGGCGGCCAGATGCCGCTCACGCGCCGTCTGCCGAAGCGCGGGTTCACGAACCCGTTCAAGGTGGAGCACCAGGTCGTCTCCCTCGCCGACATCGCCGAGATGAAGGAAGTGACCCCGGAGGCGCTCGTGGAGGCGGGACTGATCCGCGCGCGCAAGGGTCCGGCGAAGCTGCTCGCGAACGGCGAGCTCACCCAGGCGGTGACGGTCCGCGGCGTCAAGATGAGCCAGGCGGCCCGCGATCGCATTGTCGCGGCCGGAGGCCGCGTCGAGGACTGACATGGCTCAGGTGAACCCCGCAGCAGCGGTTCGTGACGTGGTCCGCACTCCCGAGCTCTGGGAGAAGATCACGTTCACCTTCCTCTGCCTGCTGGTCTACCGGATCGGCGCGCACATCACCGCCCCGAACATCGATGTGCTCGCGCTGACGGACTACTTCGCGCAGCAGAAGGGCGGCGGGGCCGGGCTGCTCGGGCTGTACGACCTCTTCGTGGGCGGCGGACTCTCGCGGGCGACGGTGTTCGCCCTCGGGATCATGCCGTACATCTCCGCGAGCATCTTCCTGCAGATCGCCGCCGCGGTGGTCCCGCAGGTGGACAAGATGCAGAAGGACGAGGAGGGGAGAAAGCAGATCAACCAGTGGACGCGGTACATCACCGTGGCGCTGGCGGCGATGCAGGCGTGGGGCTTCGCGATCTTCGTCGAGTCGCTCCCCGGCGCCGTGGCGGCGCCGACGCTCGGGTTCAAGCTGCAGATGATGTTCGTGCTCACCACGGGCGCGCTCTTCGTCATGTGGCTCGGCGAGATGATCACGGAGCGCGGCCTCGGCAACGGGGCGTCGCTGCTGATCTTCTTCTCCATCATCGAGCGGCTGTGGGGCGGGATCTTCTCGACCTTCAAGTTCGTGAGCACCGGCGCGCTCGGGGCGTTCAGCCTCCTCGTGCTGCTCGCGATCATGGTCGCGGTCGTCGCCGGCGTCGTGCTCGTGACGATGGCGGCGCGGCGCATCGCGATCCAGATCCCGCAGCGTACGATGGCGAAGGGCCGGCAGCGCGAGGCGTCGCGGAGCTTCATCCCGCTGCGCCTGAACTCGAGCGGCGTCATGCCGATCGTGTTCGCGCAGTCGGTGATCGTCGTCCCCGGCGCGATCGCGCAGTTCAGCGGGAACGAGAAGGCGCGGGCGATCTCGGATCTGATGGCGCCGGGCACGACGGCCTACTTCGTCGTCTTCGCGTTCCTCATCCTCTTCTTCACGTACTTCTACACGTCGATCATCTTCAACCCGGTCGACATCGCGGAGAACCTGAAGAAGCAGGGCGGCTTCATCCCCGGCGTGAAGCCGGGGGCGAGGACCGCGGAGTACGTTGACACGGTGCTCTCGCGGATCACGCTGCCGGGCGCGGTGTTCCTGACGCTCATCGCGGTGCTGCCGATCGCGCTCGCCGACGCCTTCAGCCTTCCGTTCGCGTTCGGCGGCACGTCGCTGCTGATCGTGGTCGGCGTGGCGCTGGACACGCTGGCGCAGGTCAACCAGCACCTGCTGCTCCGCAAGTACGACGGCTTCATGAAGAAGGGGCGGGTCCGCTTCCGCGGCCGCCAGGCAACGGGCGGCAGCTTCTAGGCGCCCACTCACCCGGAACGAGGCGCGACGCGAGGCGCGCGGGCGGAGCGAGGTTGCTCCGCTTGCGCAGGGCCGGACGTCGCGCTCAGTTTTTTACGAGACATGGACATCGTTCTCCTAGGGCCCCCGGGGGCCGGCAAAGGCACCCAGGCGCAGCGCCTCTCGACACAGCTCGGCGTCCCGCAGATCGCGACGGGTGACGTGCTCCGCGCCGCCGTCCGCGACGGAACGCCGCGAGGGCTCGAGGCCAAGGCGTACATGGACCGCGGCGACCTCGTCCCCGACGAGGTGATTCTCGCGATCATGAAGGAAGCGTTGGCGAGCGACGGCGCGCGCAAAGGCTCGATTCTCGACGGCGTCGTCCGCACGCAGCCGCAGGCCGAGGGCCTGGCGCGCGTCCTGAAGGAGCTGGGGCGGAAGGTCGATGCGGTGCTCTTCTTCGACGTCGCCGAAGGCGAGCTGGTGAAGCGGCTCGGCGGGCGCACGGTGTGCGAGAAGTGCCAGACACCCTATACTGGCAAGGACGCGGGCGCGGTCTGCGAGAAGTGCGGCGGCACCCTCGTCCGGCGCAAGGACGACGAGCCGGAGGCGATCCGCAATCGCCTCGCCGTCTACGGAAAGCAGACGGCGCCGGTGCTCGAGTGGTACCGCAAGGCGGGCGTCAACGTGCGCACGATCGACGCCGTCGGTACACAGGACGCGGTGACGAAGCGCGCGCTGGAGGCGATCGGGAAGTGATTCAGCTGAAGTCTGCGCGAGAGATCGAGGTGATGGCCGAGGGCGGACGCATCCTCGCGGCCGCGCTCGAGCACACCCGCGCCGCGGTCCGCCCGGGGATCTCGACCGGGGAGCTTGACGCCGTCGCCGAGGAGTACATCCGGCGCCACGAGGGTGCGTTCCCGGCGTTCAAGGGTCTCTACGGCTTCCCGGCGACGCTCTGCACCTCGGTGAACAACGAGATCGTCCACGGGATCCCCTCGCGCTCGCGCGTGCTGAAGGACGGGGACATCGTCTCGATCGACATCGGGGTGAAGTACAAGGGCTACTACACGGACATGGCGGCGACCGTCCCCGTCGGCCAGGTGGACGCCCGCACCGCGCAGCTGCTCGAGGTGACGGCGAAGTCGCTCGAGGTGGGGATCGAGGCGGCGCAGCCGGGGAACCACATCGGCGACATCGGCGCCGCCGTGCAGCGCGTGGTCGAGGCGGCGGGGTTCAGCGTCGTGCGGACGCTCGTGGGCCACGGGATCGGAGTGGAGCCACACGAGGAGCCGCAGGTGCCGAACCACGGCAAGCCAAAGCGCGGACAGACGCTCGTCCCCGGCCTCTGCATCGCGATCGAGCCGATGGTCAACGTCGGCGGGCCGGCGACGCGAACGTTAGGCGACAAGTGGACGGTCGTGACGCAGGACGGCTCCCGCTCGGCGCACTTCGAGCACACCGTCGCGATCACGGCGGAGGGGCCGAGAGTCCTCACGCGGGCGGCGTGAAACCGCGGGGGCGAGGAGCCAGGCGGGAGGAACGGCGGCACGGGGAGCTTTCCTCGGCCGCCGTTTGCGTTTTCCTCGGCCGTAGGCTCGGCAACCTGCCAGGGCTTTGATAGGGTGACTGCAACCACTCTTCGGGCACTCCCTGATGCAGTCGCAGTTACCACATGAAGCCCCCGCTGTTGAAGAGCAGCAGGGCTCGAAGGAAGCCTACCCGCCGATGTTCTTCTCCACCGCCGCCTCCGCGCGGCGCGCGTGCTCGCTCGTTTCGCGCAGCACCCGGCCGATCTCCTCGAGCAGGGCGGCGCCCTGCGAGCGATCCTCGAGCGAGGCGACGTTGATGCGGACGTTGTAGGCGGCGCCCCTGGCCGCGGCTTCGGCGAGGAGGGCGGCGACACCGGCGTCGGAGGCGGCGTTGGTGTTGCCGCGCTCGCCCACCG
>JABFXC010000064.1 GCA_013361935.1 Gemmatimonadaceae bacterium | reverse complement strand
GAGCAGGGCGAGGCGCTCACGCGCATGGACGCGGCGGCGCGGGCCGCCGATCGTGCGACGCGCGGCGGCAATGGCGACGGGGCGGTACGCGAGGGCGACGTCGTCGAGGTCGCGACGCTCGGCGGCCGCACCGGTCGCGTGGTCGACGTCCGCGACGACGAGGCGGTCGTCGCCGTCGGCGTCATGAAGCTCGCCGTGCCGTTAGGCAGCCTGCGCCGCGCGGCGAACCAGCAGCCGCAGGAGCGCGCGGTGACGCTCGTCGGCGACGCGCCCGAGGTGCACGCCGCCACTGAGATCGACCTGCGCGGGATGCGCGCGGACGAGGCCGAGGTGGCGGTGATGCACGGGCTCGACTCGGCGATCCGCGCCGACCTCAAGGAGCTGCGGATCATCCACGGGAAGGGAACCGGCGCGCTCCGCGCGATCGTCAACGAGATGCTGCGCAAGGACACCCGGATCCGCGGCTTCCGCGCGGGCGCCTGGAACGAGGGCGGGACCGGCGTGACCATCGCGGAGCTGTGAGCGCGCGCCGATGATCCCCGACGAGACCATCGAGCGGATCCGCGAGAGCGCGGACATCGTCCAGGTCATCGGCGAGTACGTGGAGCTCAGGCGCACGGGCGCCGACTACCGCGGGCCCTGTCCCTTCCACCAGGGGACGAACCGGAACTTCTCCGTCTCGCCGAAGAAGAAGATCTACTACTGCTTCGTCTGTCACGAGGGTGGGGACGTCTTCACCTTCCTGCAGAAGCGGCTCGGCGTCGACTGGCCGGCGTCGGTGAAGATGGTCGCCGAGAAGTCGGGGATCGAGGTGCGCGAGGTGGAGCGCGACCGGCGCGAGGGCCCGGATCCGCGCGCGCGCTTCTGGGAGATGAACGCGGCCGCCGCGGAGTACTTCACCCGCTACCTGTGGGAGGAGCTCGGCGCGGGTGCCGCGCGCGACTACCTGGCGCAGCGCGGGATCAGCGAGGAGGTCGCGAACCGCTTCGCGCTCGGCTTCGCGCCGCGGGAGATCGGGCTGATGCGCGCCGCCCTCAACTCGCTCGGCTACGACGACGAGGCATTGCTCGAGGGCGGGCTGATGGTGAAGCGCGAGGAGAACACCGAGCCGCGGCCGCGCTTCCGCGGGCGGCTGATGTTCCCGATCCTCGACGCGATGGGCCGGCACGTCGGCTTCGGCGGGCGGGTGATCGGCGAGGGGGAGCCGAAGTACCTCAACTCCCCGGAGACGCCGGTGTTCTCCAAGGGGAAGCTCCTCTACGGGCTGAACGTCTCCAAGCTCGCGGCGCGGCGCGAGGAGCGGATGCTCGTGGTGGAGGGCTACTTCGACGTCGTGCGGCTGATGGCCGCCGGCGTCGACGAGGTGGTCGCGCCGTTAGGCACGGCGCTCACGGAGGAGCAGGCGCGGCTCGTCACGCGCTACGCGAAGAAGGTGTACCTGCTCTACGATGCCGACGCGCCGGGACAGAAGGCGGCTTTCCGCTCGGGGGACGAGCTGCTGCGGCAGGGGGCGGCGGTGCACGTCGTCACCCTCCCCGAGGGCGAGGACCCGGACAGCTACGTCGCGAAGCACGGCGCCGAGGGGCTCCGCGCGCGGCTCGGCGAGGCGGTGGACCTCTTCGAGCGGAAGGTGCAGATCCTCGAGCGCGCCGGGTGGTTCGGGGATCTCGCCGGGAAGCGGCGCGCCCTCGACCGGCTGCTGCCGACCATCCGCGCGACCGCCGACCCGCTGATGCGCGACATCTACATCGCCCGCGCGAGCGAGGCCTCGGGAGTGAGCCGCGAGCTCCTCGCCGAGGAGGCCAAGCGCGTGACGACGCCGCGCGCGTCGCAGATCGCCGCGGACCGTCCCCGGCCCCGCCGCGACGACTTCGCGGCGCCCGACGGCGCCCCGGAACTCGAGGGGCCGCCGCCGGGGATGAACGACGGCCCGCCCCCGGAGCAGGAGTTCGTCCCGCAGCGGCCGTTCCTCAAGCGGCGCGGGGACCGGCGCGGGAACGACCGGCGCGGCGGCTGGGCGGACGAGCGGCCGGCGATCCGCGGCTGGGGGAAGGTGACGAGCAAGACCGCGCTCGTCGAGCGGGAGCTGCTCCGGGCGCTCTTCCACCAGCGCCCGCAGCTCGAGGTGGTCGCCGAGAAGCTGGGGACGGACGGCTTTCGCGTCCCCGCTTACCGGCGCATCTTCGCGACGCTGCTCGAGGCCGGGGAGGACGCCCCGCTCGACGCGATCGCCGGAAAACTGGCCCCCGAGGACGTCGCGACGATGCAGGAACAGCTCCTCGTCGAGCCGGAGGCAGTTGGAGACGCGGCCTCCGTCATCGTACATTCGATCAACAAGCTGCGCGCCTTCGAGATCGAGGAGGAGCTGGCGGCGCTGGAGGAACGGCGGCGGGCAGCGAGCGGCGAGGCGCAGGACGCGCTGCAGCGGCGCATCCAGCAGCTGGGCGCGGAGATGCGCGAGTTGGGGTTGAAGGGGTTGAAGACGGAAGGATTTCGCAAGCGGCGGGCGTAGCCCGCACTACAGAGACGATGGAGGAAGTGTGCACCCGGACGTGATCGCGCTCGTTGCTCTCGAGGGGGAAGACTCGGCGGTGGAATCGCTGGAGTCGCGGCTGCGGGCGCTGGAGCCACGGCTCCAGGAGCTGGAGCGCAGCCGCGAGGTCGCGGCGACCGCGCTGGAGCGCGCGAAACACACGCTCACCGCGGAGGAGGAGAAGCTTCGCGAGGCACGGGCCCGAGCCGCGCAGCACCGCACGCTGCAGGATCGCAACCAGCGGCAGCTGGACGGGATCACGAACATCCGCGAGGCGAACGCGGCGAGCGCGCAGCTGGAGAGCGCGCGGCGGATGGCCAGCGACGCCGACGCCGAGTCGGCGCGGATCGCCGCCCGCGTCGACGAGGCACGCGCCCGCATGCAGCAGGCGGAGCTCGCGATCGCCGAGATCGAGGGCTCGCAGGAGACGGAGCGCAGCGCGATCGCTGCCGAGCGGCGCGAGATCGAGGAGGAGCTGCGTCATGCGCGCATGAAGCGCGAGGGCTCGGCGAAGCGCGTCACCGGCTCGCTGCTCGCGAAGTACGACAAGGTGCGGCGCCGCCGGCGCGGCCAGTCGGTCTTCCCCCTTCGCGGCGGCGCCTGCGCGAGCTGCGATACGGCGCTCCCGCTGCAGCGGCGGCACGAGATGGCGCGCACGGGCGCGATCGAGATGTGCGAGGCGTGCGGAGTGCTCCTCTACGCGGCGGATTGATGCTTGTAGCCCTCCGGGGCCGCCGGTAGCTTTCCATCGTGACCGCATCCGCCGCTCCGCTCGCCGCGCGCCCCGCCGCCGGCCGCCCGCGGCCGCGCTGGATCCTTCCGCAGGCGGTGGATGAGAGCGCGGTCGCCGCGCTCGTCGACGCGCTGAAGCTCCCGCCGATCATCTGCCGCCTCCTCGTCGCCCGCGGCCAGGTCGCGCCCGAGGACGCGAAGCGCTACCTGCGCCCGCGCCTCGAGCAGCTGCACGAGCCCTCGGCGATGCTCGACCTCGACAGGGCGGTCGAGCGCCTCGCGGCCGCCGTCCGGAATCGCGAGCCGGTGATGGTGCACGGGGACTACGACGTCGACGGGATGTGCTCGACGACGATCCTCACGCGCACCATCCGCGACCTCGGGGGCGTCGCGATCCCCTTCATCCCGCACCGCGTCACCGACGGCTACGACCTCTCGATGGCCGGCGTGCGCGCCGCCATCGAGGCCGGCGCGAAGGTGGTCGTGACCTGCGACTGCGGGACGAGCGCGCGCGAGCCGGTGGGCGCGCTCTGCCGCGCGGGGATCGACGTCATCGTCAGCGATCACCACCTTCCCGGCGGCGCGCTCCCGGACTGCCTCGCGGTGCTCAACCCGAAGCGCGACGGCTGCGAGTACCCGGACAAGAACCTCGCGGCGGTCGGGATCGCGTTCAAGCTGGCGCTCGCGCTGACGCGCGCGCTCGGGCGCAGCGACGCGCCGGTCATGGCGATGCTCGACCTCGTCGCGCTGGCGACGATCGCCGACATCGCGCCGTTGCGGGGCGAGAACCGCGTGATGGTGCGCTACGGGCTGCGGATGCTCGCCGAGACGCGCAACGTCGGCCTGCGCGCGCTCATCCGCGCCGCGGGTCTCGACGGGAAGCCGCTCACCGCGGGACGCGTCGGCTTCATCCTCGCCCCGCGGCTGAACGCGGTGGGACGCCTCGGCCACGCGCTGCGCGGCGTGCAGCTGCTCCTCGCCGAGACGGAGGGCGAGGCGAACGGGATCGCCCGCGAGCTCGAGGAGCTCAACCGCGAGCGGCAGGAGATCGACAAGGCGACGCTGGCGCAGGCACGGCAGCAGCTCGCGGCGATCGATCTCGATCGGACGTACGGGCTCGTGCTGGCGAGCGACGAATGGCATCCCGGCGTGATCGGGATCGTCGCGTCGCGCATCGTCGAGGAGACGGGCCGGCCGGCGGTACTCGTCGCCGTCGACGAGAAGGGAGTGGGCAAGGGAAGCGGCCGCTCGATCCCGGCGTTCGACCTCCACGCCGCGCTCGCCGCGTGCCGCGAGCATCTGGTGCGCTTCGGTGGGCACCGCTCGGCGGCGGGGATCACCATCGACCGCGCGCGGCTCGGCGATTTCACGCGCGCCTTCAACGACGCGGCGATGGCGCGGCTGACGCGGGAGGATCTCGTCCCCGAGCTGCGCGTCGACGTCGAGATCCCGCTCGCCGACGCGAGCGAGGAGCTGGAGGCGATGCTCCGGCACTTCGAGCCGTTCGGGATCGGCAACGCGACGCCGATGCTCGTCTCGCGCGGGGTCCGTGTCGCCTCGCGCCCGCGGACGCTCAAGGGCGAGGGGCTGCGCGTCTCGCTCGAGCAGGACGGCGCGCGGCTGGAGGCGCTCGGCTGGGGGCTGGCCGGGCTGGCGCCGCTGCTCGCCGAGGGGGCGATGGTGGACGTCGCCTACCGCCTCGAGCGCGACGACTACAAGGGCGAGCAGACGCTGCAGGCGCGCCTCGCCGACATCGTCGTCCGCCGTTAGGCAGGGGGCGTGCGGATCGTCGCCGGGGAGTGGCGGGGCCGGAGGATCAAGGCGCCCGACGACGACCGCGTCCGCCCGACCGCGGACCGCGTGCGCGAGGCGTGGATGAGCATCATCGGTCAGGAGATCGTCGGCGCGAGGGTGCTCGATCTCTTCGCCGGCTCGGGGGCGCTCGGCCTCGAGGCGCTCTCGCGCGGCGCGGCCGTCGCCGAGTTCGTGGAGCTGAGCCCGCGATCGCTGAGAGCGCTGCGCGAGAACGCCGACGCGCTCGGCGCGGGCGACGCGGCGATCGTCCATCGCGGCGACGCGGTGCGCTTCGTCCAGATGCTGAAGCCGGGAGACTTCGACGTCGCCTTCGCCGATCCGCCGTACAAGTTGGGTCTCGCGAAGGCGGTCGCCGAGCGATGGCTGGAGGTGCCGTTCGCGGGAGTGCTCGGGGTGGAGCACTGGATTCGAGACGCGATGCCGGAAGGGGGGGAGCTACGGAAGTACGGCGACACGGCGATCACGTTCTATCGGGCGCCGTGATGCGGGGCGTCGGGAAGACGCGATGCGGGGGGGCGGCGCTTCGCGCCACGCGCGTGCCGCCCCCCCCGCATCGCGTCTTCAAAATGGCACCCGCATCCCGCATCCGCGGAAGGCCGCTGGCGCGGTGCGTCGTTCCGACTAAGTTCCCGCGCATATGAGCAAGGTCGCCATCTACGCGGGGACGTTCGATCCCATCACGCGCGGACATCAGGATCTGATCGCGCGGTCGCTGACGTTCTGCGACCGGCTCGTCGTCGCCGTCGCGGCCAACTCGGCGAAGACGCCGCTCTTCTCGAGCGACGAGCGGGTGGCGCTTGTTAAGGCGGTGGTGGGCGACGATCCGCGCGTCGAGGTGCGCAAGCTCGAGGGGCAGCTGCTCGTCGACTTCGCGCGCCAAGCCGGCGCGCGGCTGCTCATCCGCGGACTCCGGGCGGTGAGCGACTTCGAGTACGAGTTCCAGATGGCGCTGATGAACCGGCACCTCGCGCCGATCGAGACGATCTTCATGGTGCCCTCGCTCGACACGACGTACATCAGCTCGAGCATCGTGCGCGAGGTCGCGCGCTACGGAGGCGAGGTCGGGGACCTGCTCCATCCCGCGGTGGCGGCGGCGCTGAAGGCGAAGATGGCCGAGCGCCGCGCGGACCGGTAGCGTGCAGTTCCTGCAGGACGTTCGCACGAGGGCCGCGGCGAAGCGCCGGCGGATCGTCTTCCCGGAGAGCGCCGATGTCCGGACGCTCGCCGCCGTGACCGCGCTGTCACGCGACGGCATCGTCGAGCCGGTACTCCTGCTCGATCCCTCGCGCCCGGAGTCGCACCGCGCGGCGCGGGAGACGGGCGTCGAGGTCGTCGACATAACGGCGCCGGCGATAGTCGAGCGCACGGTCGCGCGGCTGCTCGAGCGGCGCGCGGCGAAGGGGCTGTCGGAGGACGAGGCGCGACGCGTCGCGCGCGATCCGTTGTTCGCGGGCGCGGCGCTGGTCGCCGCGGGGGAGGCCGTGGGGAGCGTCGCCGGGGCGGAGCGGACGACCGCGGACGTGCTGCGCGCGGCGCTCTGGCTCATCGGCGCGGCGCCGGGGGTTCGCACGGTGTCGAGCGCGTTCTACATGGTCGTTCCGCCCTTTCGCGGGAGCGACGAGGAGACGCTGACGTTCACGGACTGCGCGGTGGTACCGGTTCCCACGGCCGAGCAGCTCGCGGACATCGCGATCGCCGCCGCGGACGACCGGACGCGGATCGTCGGCGACGCGCCGCGGGTCGCCATGTTATCCTTCAGCACTCGCGGGAGCGGGAGCGGCCCGACGGTGGAGCTGGTGCGGGCGGCGGCCGCGCTGGTGCGGTCGCGTCGCGGCGACCTCGTCGTGGACGGAGAATTGCAAGGTGACGCGGCGCTGATCCGCGAGGTCGGGGATCGGAAGGCGCCGGGGAGCGGGGTGGCGGGCCGGGCGAACGTGCTCGTCTTTCCATCTCTCGACGCCGGTAACATCGCGTACAAGCTGGTGCAGCGGCTCGCGCACGCGAGCGCGGTGGGGCCGATCATCCAGGGGCTGGCGAAGCCGTGCAGCGATCTCTCGCGCGGCGCGGTTCCGGATGACATAATCAACGTGGCGGCAATCACCGCGCTGCAGGCGGCCGGATAGGCGCCGGACGCGCGGGCGACGACGCCGGGATTCAGTACCACGCGGGGACACCCGCCGGAGAGAACGGAGCCATGAGCTTCTCGATCAAGAAGCAGGGAGACATCGTCGTGGTTGACGTAGAGGGCCAGCTCATCGTCGGTAACAGACAGGAGCTGAAGCAGAAGGTGCTGGACGAGCTGGAGAAGGGGGAGAAGAAGTTCCTCATCGACTTCAGTCAGACCGGCTACATCGACAGCTCCGGGTTGGGAGTGCTCGTGTCGCTCTCGAAGAAGATCCGCGAGCAGGGCGGTGAGCTCCGGCTCGCGAACCTCAACGACGACCTGAAGACGCTGTTCGAGCTGACGAAGCTCGACACGCTCTTCCAGATCGCCGACACTCGGGAGCGTGCCCTCGAGAGCTTCTGAGGGTTCGCATTGAGGCAAGACCAGCGGGCGCAGCGCGGCGGTGTCGTCGTGCTGCGCCCGAACCGTGAACGGGGTCCATGACCGACATCCGCTCCCGCGGCGAGGACGCCGCGCCCCTGGGTGAGCTCCGGATCGCCCTCGAAGTGTCCATCCCCAGCGACGTCCGCTACATCGAGCGCGTCGTCGAGATCGTCCGCTCCCAGTGCATGGCGGTGCTCTTCGCCCCGCGGCACTGCGCGCTCAACGTCCCCGTCGCCCTCAGCGAGGCGTTGAGCAACGCGATCCTCTACGGCAACGGCGAGGACCCGGGGAAGCACGTGCGCGTGCGCGCGCAGGTCGACGACGAGCAGCTCGTCCTCGAAGTCGCCGACGAAGGCACGGGCTTCGACCTCGAGGAGGAGACTAACGACCCGACCCAGCTCGAGAACATCGAGCGCGAGGACGGGCGCGGGCTGTTCCTCATGCAGCAGCTCATGGATCGCGTCGAGCGCTTCGACGACCACGGCAACGTGATCCGCCTGACGCTGAAGCGGGGAGCCTGAGCTGGCCGTGCCGGTACGCGCATGAAGGAGCTGGACGTCGTCCTCACCGCCTTCCGGGAAGCCACCGGATGCGAGGCCGCGGTGTGGCTCGAGGGGCCGAACGGCCGCCTCGTCGCCACCGCGTCCTCGAACGCGGGCGCGTCCCCGCCGCCCTTCCCGCCGGCGCACACCGAGCCCCCGCGCCGCGTCATCACCGCGCGCGGCGAGATGCTCGTCACCGCGATCTCCGGTCCGCGCGCCGCCTGGCTGGCGATCGGTCCCTGCGGCGCCGGCGGCGCCGCGGAGCTCGACGCCTACCGGCGCTTCCTGCTCCCCGTCGTCACGCAGTACCTGCAGTCGGCGCTCGAGGTCGAGCACGCGGCCGCGGAGCTGGCCGAGCGCTACGAGGAGATCAATCTCCTCTACACGATCAGCGAGATCCTCGGCCGCGCGGTCACGCTCGAGGAGACGGCGGTGACGATTCTCGAGGAGGTCTCGGGGACGGTCGGCGCGCGGCGCGCCTCCATCCTCGTCCACGACCGCGTCACCGACACGCTGAACGTCGTCGCCGCGCTCGGCGTCGTCGCCGCGGAAGCGCCGCCGATCGCCGTCGACGACCCCAACTCCGTCTCGGCGCGCGTGTTCCGCGAGCAGCACCTGCGCATCGTCGAGGAAGGGGAGATGCTCTGCGACGCCGAGCGCCCCTACCGCAAGGGGGCGATGATGTCGGTGCCGATCATGTGGACCTCGCCGACCGGGGGCAGCGAGCCGTTAGGCGTCGTCAACCTCTCGGGCCGGCACGGCGACCAGCCGTTCACCGCCGGCGACCAGAAGCTGATGGCGGCGATCGCGACGCAGATCGGCACCGCCATCCAGAACGCGCGCCTCGTCCGCTCCTCCCTCAACCAGCAGAAGCTCCTGCAGGAGATGCAGCTCGCGCACGACCTGCAGATGAAGCTCCTCCCGCGCGCGGACGTCGTCGCGCCGGAGGCGACGGTGAGCGCGCGCGTCATCCCCGCGGAGAGCGTCGGCGGCGACTTCTACAACCTCTTCCGGCTCGGCGAGGGACGGACGGGGGTGATGATCGGCGACGTCTCCAGCCACGGCTACCGCGCCGCGCTGATCATGGCGCTGACGATGAGCGCGACGGCGATCCACGCCCAGCGCACCAGCGACCCGGCGCAGACCCTCGACGCGCTCCTCCACTCGGTGCGCGACGAGCTCGAGTCGACGGAGATGTTCGTCTCCGTCTTCTACGGCGTCGTCGATCCCGCGGCGGAGCGGCTGCGCTACTCGAACACCGGCCATCCGCACGCCTTCGTCATCGGCGCCAACGGGAGCTGCGAGCGGCTCCCCGCGCTCGACCCGCCGCTGGGGATGGTGCCCGACGCCCCCGCCGCGCAGGAGCGCCCGTGGGCCTCTGGCGAGGATCTGCTGCTGCTCTTCACCGACGGGATCAGCGACGCGCGCGGCCGCGACGGCGAGCGGCTCGGCGAGCAGGCGGTGCTCGAGACGGTGCTGAAGCATCGCGCCGAGGAGCCCTCGGAGATCGTCGAGCACGTCTTCGAGATCCTCCGCCAGCACATGGGCGACACGCCGCGCCGCGACGACCTCACCCTCGTCGTGCTGCGCAGCTGACGCGGCGCCCGACGGTGCGCGACGATCTCCCGCGCGCTCGCAAGCGCCTCGGTCAGCACTTCCTCACCGATCCCCGCATCCTCGCGCGCATCGCCGACGCGCTCGAGCTCACCGGCACGGAGACGGTCGTCGAGATCGGGCCCGGCCGCGGCGCGCTCACCGAGCATCTGCTCGACCGCGCCGGTCGCGTCGTCGCCGTGGAGCTCGACCGCGACCTGGTGCCGTACCTGCGCGAGAAGTTCCCCGGCCGTCCGCTGGAGGTGGTGGAGGGCGACGTCCTCGAGCGCCCGCTCGCCGCGCTCACCGGCGGCGAGGAGTTCGTGCTCGCCGGCAACGTGCCCTACTACATCACCACGCCGATCCTCTTTCATGCGCTCGTGCCGCCGCGCGCGCGGCGCGCGGTGTATCTCGTGCAGCGCGAGGTCGCCGAACGCGTGGTCGCGGTGGCGGGCGCGGAGGAATACGGTGCGCTCTCGGTGAACGTGCAGGCGCTCGCCAATCCGCGCATCATGTTCCGCGTCCCCGCCGGCGCGTTCTCTCCCCCGCCGAAGGTGGAGTCCGCGGTGCTCCGCGTCGATCCGCGCCCCGACCCGGCGATCGCACCGGAGGAAGAGCGCCCCTTCCGCGAGCTGGTGCAGGCCGCATTCGGTCTGCGCCGGAAGCAGATGCGGCGGGTGGTGCGCACCATCGGCGACACGACCGCCGAGCGTGCGGACGAGATCCTCGCCGCGGCGGGGATCGACGCCGAGGCACGGCCGGAGACGCTGACGGTGGAGCAGTTCGCGGCGCTTGCCCGGGCGATGCGATAGCGGCTCGGCGCGCGCTGCGCTGTGTGCTGTGTGCTGTGTGCTGTGCGCTGTGCGCTGTGCGCTGTGGCGGCGGCCGCGGCCTGCGCCGTGCGCTGGGACTCCTCCGGGTTCCCGGATCTCTTACCTCGCGGGGAGGTCGGGAGGTCGGGAGAACTCTCTTGCGTATCCTGTTGGCTCTGGCTCGCCGCCGCCTGACACGTCTTTGTGCTCGTCGGTGACCGAGCGCGGACAAGTTGAAGAAACACCAACTACGAAGCGGAACGGCAGGCAGGCAGTCCTCCCCACCTCCCGGCCTCCCCGCGAACGCAGAGATCCCGGAACAAACGAGACGCCCAGCGCACAGCGCCAGAGCTCCGACCCCCGACTCCCGACCCCTCTACGATGCCCGATCGCAGCTGGACTCCCGTCACCCTCGGCGCCGATTATCCGCCGCCGGTGGGACCGTACTCGCCCGCGGTTCGCGCGGGTGATCTCGTCTTCGTCTCCGGACAGGTGCCCCGCCACCCGAAGAGCGGAGCGCTGCTCGGCGAGAGCGTCGAGGAGCAGGCGCGGGGGACGCTCGCGAACCTGAAGCGCGTGCTCGAGGCGGCGGGCGCGTCGCTGGAGCAGGTCGTCGCCTGCACCGTCTACCTCGTCGACGAGGACGACTGGGGGCGGTTCAACGAGGTGTACAAGACCGTCTTCTCCCCTCCGTATCCCACCCGCACGGTGGTGGGGGCGAGCCTGCGCGGAGTGCTCGTCGAGGTCTCCGCGATCGCCTACGTCGGTGCGCGGTGAACGGTTAGGGCGCGGCTTTCCGCTTGCGATGGTGACTCGTCGCACCCTACATTGGACGCACTCGCGGCGCGCCGGGTGGCGCGCCGCAGACTCTCTCGGCAGGAGCTGAATGGCGAAGCAGGATTCGATCGAGCTGGAAGGTACGGTGACGGAAGTGCTCCCCAACGCGACCTTTCGCGTCGCGGTGAACGGCGGGCACGAGGTGCTGACGACGCTCGGCGGGAAAATGCGGCAGTTCCGCATTCGCGTGCTCGCGGGCGATCAGGTCAAGATCGAGGTCTCCCCCTACGATCTGACCCGCGGGCGGATCATCTACCGCCACAAGTAGCCCGGGCACGGACGCTCCGCCGGGTCCGCTTCCCGGCGTGGGGGCGCGCGTCCCTTAACACCCCACTCCCGGCGACGTCTCCTCTCGTGAGCGCGCGATGTCGCGCGCCGCAAACTCGAGGAGATAGCATGACGAAGATCAATTCGACGCTGCTCGCGCTGGCCATCGTCGCTGGTGCCGCCGCGACCGCGGGCGCTCAGCAGACGAGCCAGCCGGCGCAGGGCCAGCGTGCAGAGCGCGCGCAGCGCGATTCCAGCCACCGCGCGCAGCACGAGTCCGGGCGCCGCGAGAAGCGCGAGGCGCGTGGCGCGCGCGGCGAGGGTCGCGGCATGCATGGCGCCGCGCTGATGCGCGGCGTCGACCTCACCGATGCGCAGAAGTCGCAGGTGAAGGCCATCCACCAGAAGTACCAGGCGCAGTTCGACTCCATCCGCGACGCGAACAAGCCGGCGATGGAAGAGGCGCGGGCGGCCCGCGAGCGCGGTGACACCACCGCGGCGCGCGCGGCCTTCGAGAAGGGACGCACGCAGTTCGAGGCCCTTCGCGAGCAGGAGCTGAACGAAGTCCGCGGCGTCCTCACCGCGGACCAGCAGAAGACCTTCGACGCCAACCTCCAGCGGATGAAGTCGCATCAGGGGCAGCACGGGAAGCGGGGCGCCCGCGGCATGAAGTAGTCTCCGCGGGTAACCGGGGGACCGAAATGAGCGTCCGTCATCGACGGGCGCTCATTTCCTTTTTCCGACGGGCGTCCGATACTCCAGGAGGTCTCCGCACAGGTCGGCCCCGATGTCCACCCGCACCGTTCTCCGCCTCACCCTCGTCGCCGCGCTCGCGTCGATCGCCATCGCCTGCCGCGCGGCCGCGCCCATCATCCCGGGCCCGGCGATGCCCGCCCGCGACACGGTCGTGATCTCCGACTCGCCCTACGCGGCTTACGTCGGCAGCCCCGTCGCCCTCGGGGCACGCGTCTGGCTCGAGGGCGCGGTGGTCCCCGATGCGCCCATCGAGTGGTCGGCATCGCCGGGGAGCGTCGCGCGCATCGCCCGCGACGGCACGCTCACGCCGATGCGCGAGGGGCACGTCATCATCACCGCGCGGGTGGGCGGAGTGCGCACGACCCGCGTGATGACGGTGCAGCCGAGCACCCGCGCCGCCGTAGTCTACGCCCGGCCCTCCATCCCGGCCGAGCGCCGGAAGCCCTGACGGGCGCCGGGAACTGGCGAATCGGCGGGCGCCGCTTAGTCTTGGTCGCGGCGGGAGTCGATGCTCCCGCCGCCTTCGAGCGGCCGCTCGTCAACCACACACGCCGGAGAGACAGATGGGCTTCTTCCACAACCCGACGCTCAGCAGACTGACGTGGGCGCTGCTGCGCATCGTGACGGGGCTCGTGTTCATGGTGCACGGCGCCCAGAAGCTGTTCGGGTGGTTCGGCGGGATGGGGCCTAACGGCGGCGGCGTCCCGCTCGCGTCGCTGTTCGGCCTCGCCGGCGCGCTCGAGTTCTTCGGCGGCCTGCTGATCGTCCTCGGGCTCTTCACGCGGCCGGTGGCGTTCATCCTCGCTGGCGAGATGGCCTACGCGTTCTGGACGATGCACTTCCCGAACGGCGGCATCAATCCGGTCGCCAACCACGGCGAGCCGGCGGTGCTCTACTGCTTCGTCTACCTCTTCCTCGCGTTCAACGGCGCCGGCCCGTTCAGCGTGGACGAGGCGCGCGCGCGGCCGCGCGTGGTCACCACCGGCTGATCCCTGCGCTCGGCTGCCGCCCCGCGCTCAGGGGCGGTAGCGGAGCGCGAGGTAGCCGCGCGTCTTCTTCCGCCACGGCTCGTCCAGCGAGTAGCCGACGCCGAGGACGACCGACGTCGCGGGCAGCCTGACCAGCGGCAGCGGCGGGACGTCGGCGCTGCCGTCGATGCCGACGACGCGCTTCCAGTGCCCGAACCCGCCGCCGTCGCTCGCCGCGCCGAGCCAGTAGTACGGGTTGAGCACGTCCCCGCCGAGCGAGGCGCGGAGGGTGGCGAAGCGCGAGCCGCGGAGCATGCCGAAGGGAAGGGCGGGCATGGCGATCCACTGGTCCGCCGCCGCCGCGCCGACGAATGACGGATCGGCGCCGCCGATGGCGAAGCGCTCGTAGGGCGTCCCGCCCGCCACCGTGCCTAACGTTCCCTCGGCGCGGAGGAAGCTGTCCGGCGACCCGGCGCTCAACGCCGCGCTGGCGACGACGCGCCGGAAGCCGCGCGAGTCACCCGCCATCTCGCTCCGCCCGGCGCTCGCGTGCGCGGCGAAGGACTCGGCGGCGAAGTGCTCCTCGCCGCGCTGAGCGAGCTCCGTCCCGAGCCTCGCGAAGAGCGCGCTCCGCGGACGCGCGGGGTCGCCGGCGATGCGCGTGCGCTGGAGCGTCCCGCCGGCGCGGACGTCGTACGCCCCGCCGGGGAGGTAGCGCGTTCCACCGAGCGTGAGCGTCCCGCCGCGGAGATCGACGTCGTCGGCGGGCCCGGTGAAGCCCGCGGGCTTCTGCGCGGAAGCGCGGCGCGACATCCCGAACAGCTCTCCCTCGACCGGGATGGCGAAGCCGCGCCACGACGCGGCGAGCGACGCCCCGCGCGGCCGCCACCGCGACCCGTACGAACCCTGCGCGACCCAGCCGAGTCGCCCGACCTTGTCCGTGCTCGAGAGGGCGAGTGTCGCCTCGCGGCCGTCGGCGGCGATCGCGTACCCGCCGAGCACGCGGTACTCGCGCACGCCCAGACGATAGGGACGGTCGCCGCCTAACGGCGCGCTGTGGAAGGTGTCCGCGGCGACGACCGGCGTCGGCGCCGCGGGGGTGAGCCGCGCGTCGAGCGCGATGGGGTGCGCGTCGACGGTGGAGTCGAGGGCGATCCGGCGGACGTCGTAGCCGGTGGCGTGCAGGGCGAGGAACCACACCTCCTTCCCCCCGCCGATCGCCGGCGCGACCGCCGCGCTGGTCACCCGCGTGAGCGTGCGCGTCGCGCCCGTCGCTGGATCGAGCAGCGCGACGTTCGGGATGCCGCCGGCCTCGGAGACGTGGAGCACGCGACCGTCGCGGAGAGGCTCGGGATCGTAGCGATTCGCTCCGTCGGCGGGGTCGAGGTAGCGCAGCGCGCCCGAGGAGTCGCGCAGCACGAGTCGCCAGGTGCCGGAATCGGAGACGCTGGCGACGATCGACTTCCCATCCGCGGACCAGCGCGGATGCGTGTAGGCCCGCGTCGGGCTGCCCGGGGCGAGCAGCTCGACCCGCCCCGACGCCAGATCGACGCGAACCAGGTCGCAAATCCCGGCACGGCAGCGGACGGCCGCCGCGCTCCGCCCGTCGGGCGAGGGATCGGCGGCGCGGACGTTCGCGTCGCGCGTCACCCGGCGCACGGTGTGCTTGCGCGCGTTCCATTCGAAGAGGTCGGGCGCGAGGCTGCCGTCGGGCCGCACCGCGTAGCGGATCACGAGCAGCCGATCCCCGTCGGGCATGAAGCGCGGCAGATCGTAGGCGAGTCCGTTCGCGGCGGCGAGCGTCGCCACCGGCTTCTTTGCGCGCGGCCAGAACTCGATGTCCGGCACGTCCTCCGGATCGCGCCTGGCCGCGCGCCGCGCGATGCGCGCGGTGCTGCTGTCGGGCGGCTCGTCCGCCGTCCGCCAGACGACGACGCGCGCGGGCCGATCCTTCGAGCGGAGCACTACCGCGACGCGGCGGCCGTCGGCGGAGACCGCGGGATCGCCCGTCGTCCAGGCGAGATGCTGCACGAGCGTGCCCTCGACGAGCCCGGAGTCGCGAAGCGTCTCCTCGATCCGCAGCGCCTTCCCAGTCAGCTCGGCGCTGAAGCGGCCGTAGAGCGCGCGGGGGCTGTCTCCGTAGAGTCCCGCGAAGGCGGCGTCGAAGGAGCGGTCGGTGCGCGCGCTGAGCCGCCGCCAGAGCTGGACGATCGTCGAGTCACCGCGGCGCGCGGCCAGCCACTCGAGAAACGCGGAGCCGCCGAGATAAGCGAAGCTGCCGCCCTGGTACTCGCTTCCCGCGCTCAGTTCCTCGTAGGTGGGCAGACGGCCCTCGAGCGCCCACTGCCGGAGCACGGCCGGGCGCCACACGCCGTGGGGACGGCCGCTGCCCGTGAGCCGTCCCTCGACGTACGTCGCGTATCCCTCGATCGCCCATCGCGGGGACTTCAGGGGGAGCGGGCCGAGGCCCAACGGCGAGAGCCGCGCGAGAAAGGCTTGCGTCGGGTTGCGGCTGCGCCGCGTGAGATGCGCGACGTGCGCGAACTCGTGGACGGAGAGGATCTCCGGCCAGCTTCGCGCGTCGCCGATGGAGCTGCGCGGATCCGGAGGCGTCGGCCAGACGACGATCGACGGCGACTCGAGGAAGGGCCACGCGGAGCCGTTGGAGACCGCGAAAGGATCTGTCACGAGCACGGTGACCTTCTGCCGCGGCAGGCTCCCGACCTCGCGCCCCACCGCGCTGCGCACCGACTCCAGACGCTCGGCCATCGCCCGCGCCCATTGCTCGCACTCGCGCGGGTAGTCGACGGTGAAATGCGCGGTGCTCAACGTCCGCCAGTCGGCGTCGGGGCGCCACGCGAGCTGCGCGCCCGCCGCCGCCGGAAGCAGGGCGACGGCGAGGAGGGCCATACGGCACGAGGCTGGTGTCATGACTTCCGAGGCGTGAGCCATGGGGCAGAACCGCCATGGGGCATTTCAGTACCACATGGCATGAGGCTAGTGTCATGACTTCTGAGGCATGAGCCATGGGCAGAACCTCCATGGGGCATACGGGCCAGGAGCCAGCACCGCACCTGCCATATGGCAGTCCTGCCAGCTGCCTCATGCCGCCTGACCCTGACACTAGCCTCGTGTCCCATGGCACGTACCACTAGCCTCGCGCCCCATGGCCGTCATCGACCGGGAGCAGGTAGCGCACCGCCGTCCATCCCGCGTCGAGCTTGAGCCCCTCCGGGATCAGCGCGTGCGAGCGATCGTGCTCGTCGCTGCCGTACCATTCCTCGAACGACTCGACGTCGGTCCAGCGCGTGACGAGGTAGAAGATCGTCGCGTCGTCGCGGTCGGTCAGGGCCTCGACGCCGAGGAAGCCCGGCGCATGGTCGACGCGATGCGGGCGCGCGATGAACGCCTGACGGACGGATTCCTCCATGCCGTTCGCGACGCGGAAACGGGAGACGACGACGATCACGTGGTGGCTGGCGCGGCGAACGTTCCGCTGCGCTTCTGCTCCTGGTAGCCCATCGCGCGCAGGCGCGAGACGCGCATCGCGAGCGGCGGGTGGGTGGCGAGAAGGTCGGCGACGGTGCCCTCGCGCGAGTTCACCGCGCGGCCGGCTGGATCGGCGATGCACAGATGCGCGAACGACTGCTGCACGGTCCTCGTCGGCGCGGTCGCGGCGCCGATCTTCTCGAGCGCGCTCGCGAGCGCAATCGGGTTGCGCGTGAACTGCGCGCTCATGCTGTCGGCGAGATACTCGCGCCCGCGGCTCACCCACGCGGCGAGCACGCGGCTGAGGATCGGCGCGAGGATCCAGCTGACGACGTACACGACGAGCAGGATGACGAGCAGCGGGCCGCCGCCGCCCCCACCGCCGCGGTCGCGGTCCCGGCCGCTCCGCGAGCTACTGC
>JABFXC010000176.1 GCA_013361935.1 Gemmatimonadaceae bacterium | reverse complement strand
CAGAGAACGCGATCACCCGCGCGTCGGGATGCTGGATCGTCGACACGAGCGCGTGGACTCCCGCGGCGCATCGCGGATCGGACAGCACCGCGCTCTTCCCCCGCCGCATCGAACTGCGCGCGGAGCGCGGCGTGCTCGGCGACGAGTTCAACGAGCTGATCCTTCGTCCCGCGCCCGGCGAGCCGCCGTTCCCGGCGGGAACCGCCGCGGTGTGGAAGCCGATCGGGCGGGACGGCTATCGCCTGACGATCGGCGACGCGGCGCGCTGGATCGCGGCGACGATCACGATCGAGGGCGACACCCTCAGCGGGCGTGCGCGTGACTATCACGGCGAGCGTGGGACGATCAGGAGCTCGGAGCTGAGCGGACGGCGCGCGGTGTGTCGGACGGAGCCGTAGCACGGGAGTACGGGAGTACGGGAGTACGGCACTGCTATGTCGCAGTTGCGTACTCCCGTACTTCCGAGGCGCGTACTCCCGCGGCCCGTACTCCCTTACCCCCTGACGCCTCTTACTCCCCTCAGAAGCCATTCCCGCAGCTCGGGGTCGTCGGCGATGAGCTCCGCTGGGACCACGACCCAGGTGCCCATCGCGCCCTCGCCACCCGGGGCGAACGGAGTGACGCCGGGCTCGGCGAGCGCGGCGTCGTACTCGGCCCGCCGCGTCTTCACGAGGAGGGAGTCCTCCCAGGCGATGACGAAGGTCGACTTGCCGAGCAGGAAACCGCGTCCGCCGAAGACGTTCTTCTCCCGCGCGCCGCGAATCCCCGCGCCGGGGAGCAGGTCGGCGATGCGCGCGACGAGGCCGGAGTCGTAGGACATTCGGCAAGTATCGGCGAGCCAGGCGGCGAGTGCCAGTTCGGGGGCCAGGGGCCAGGCGTGAGGAACGGCGTTGACTGCAGTCGACGCAGTCCCTTCCGCCCGGCCCCTGGCCCCCAGCCGTCGAACCGTCCAACCCTTCGCGAAGTCCGTGTGTCTCAGGTGGGCAGGCTCCCACCTCAACCGACAGGACCCATGCGGCTCACCGCCCCGATTCTCGTCTTCGCGCTCTTCACGAGCGTGCCCCTGTACGCGCAGCGGACGCGGGTCCGCGAGGACGCCAGCGACTGGCTGGAGGACTGCCGCGACCGCACGGGGCGGTGGGGCGGGGACGACGATCGAGCGCGGCACTGCGAGCTGCGGCGGACGGCGGTGCGCGCCGGGTCGGCGCAGCTCGCCATCGACGCCGGGCCTAACGGCGCGATCAGCGTCGTCGGGGGCGACGTCGACAGCGTCGTCGTCGTGGCGAAGATCGTGACGCAGGCGGAGAGCGACAGCGAGGCCGCCGATCTCGCGAAGCAGGTCTCGGTGCAGGTCTCGTCGACGAGCGTCAGCGCGAAGGGGCCGTCGACGCATGGCCGCCGGAGCTGGTGGGTGAGCTTCGACATCACCGTTCCGCGCGCGCTCGCGCTGAGCGCGGAGACGACCAACGGACCGATCTCCCTCGAGGGACTCTCCGGCCGCGTCGAGGCGCGCGCGGTGAACGGGCCCGTGAGCGTGTACGACATGTCGGGGGACGTCACCGGCCGCACGCAGAACGGCCCGATCACCGCCGAGCTGCGCGGCAGCAAGTGGAACGGGCGCGGTCTCGATCTCGAGACGCAGAACGGCCCGGTGACGCTGCGCATCGCCGACGGCTACAACGCGCACCTCGAGACGGGCACGGTGAACGGCCCGATGCGCTTCGACTTTCCGGTCACGGTGCAGGGCCGCATCACGAAGCGCCTCTCCGTCGACCTCGGCAGCGGCGGGCCGACGATCCGCGCGGTGACGACGAACGGGCCAGTCACGGTGCGGCGGATGTGAGCTGCAGGGCTCAGGAGCCAGGCGGAAGGAACGGCGTCAACCGCGGTTCCTCCCGCCTGGCTCCTGGCCCCCATCAGGCCGCCGCCCGATGCTCGGCGGCGCGCCGCTCCCGCTTCGAGCGCAGCGCGCGCGTGACGACGCGGCCGGCGATGATGGCGCCGGCGAGCATGGGGAGATAGAAGGTGTAGAAGCGCCACCAGACGAGCGACACGCCGAGGTAGGCCGCGGGGATGATCCCGCCCAGGGCGCCGCGGTAGGCGACTTCGACGACGCCCGCGCCTCCGGGGGCGGGCGCGATGCCCGCGCCGTAGTAGAGCGTCAGCGGCCAGAGCACCAGCGGCGCGAGCGGGACCTTGGGCGCGACGGTGAGCACGAGCGCGGCGAGCACCGAGATGCGCGCCGCGACGTGCACGAGTGAGACGGCGAGCGCGGCCAGCGCCCAGCCGGGGCGGGCGCGACGCAGCGCGCCGAGCCGCTCGCGGAGCTGGCGAAGCGACTGCTGCAGCCGGCGCCAGCGCGCCCCGTGCAGACCGATGGCGCTCGCCCAGCGCGGCGGGCCGCCGCGGCGCCGGCTCGGGCTCGAGAGAACGAGCGCCAGCGTCAGCCCGCCGAGCAGCAGGGCGACGAAGCCGAGGACGACGCCGGCGAAGCCGGCCAGCGCGCCGTTCAGCCGCGGCAGCGCGATCGCGAGCCCGACGACGAAGATCAGCAGCGAGGTGATCTCCATCGTCAGCTCGGTGAAGAGGAGCACCATCGCGTTCCCCGCGCCGATCTTCGCCTCGGTGAGGATGAGGAAGCGCGTCGGCTCGGTGCCCGAGCGCGAGGGAGTGATCGCCCCACCGAAGTCGCCGCCGAGGGTCGCCCGCAGCGCGGGACGGAGCGGGAGCTCGAAGCCGATCGCCCGCGCGCCCCAGCGGAGCTTGAGCGCGCGCATGGCGACGTCGAGGCTCGTCAGCCCCAGCGCGAACAGATGCGCGCGCAGCGGCAGGGTGGTCGAGCCTCCGCCCTGCGGCCAGGTCGAGACGATGACCCAGACCGAGACGGCGAGCGCGGCCGCGAAGGAGAGCGCGACGAGAGTCCAGCGAAGGGGCGACATCCGGGAATTCTAACGGCGTGAGCCGGACACGCGTGTCATGCGCGCCCGGAGGAATGTGCGTAGCGGTGACGTGAGGCAGACCGGAACGGCTCTTGCCGCTGGCGTTTCCCCAATCCTCGCTCAGAGGTGATCGCGGCGATCACACGCCGATGACAGTACGAAAGCGAACGTGAAAGCATCGAAATCCAGCCTACCGAAGCCGCCGCGGCGGCCCGCGGTCCCGATCACGATCGAGTGCGTATCCCCCGACGTGCAGGCGGGACGCTATCCCGCGAAGCGCGTCGTCGGGAACAGTCTCGACGTGAGCGCGGACATCTTCAAGGACGGACACGACCTTCTCGCCGCGCGGGTGCGCTACGACGCGCCCGACGGGAGCAGCGCCTCCGTACCGATGACCTACGATCAGGACCTCGATCGCTGGACCGGACACGTCACGCTCGATCGCGTCGGCCGCTGGTCGTTCATCGTGGACGCGTGGACCGACCGCTTCGGCACGTGGCGCGCCGGGCTCGAGAAGAAGATCGCCGCCGGCGTCGAGGTGAGCCTCGAGCTGCTGGAAGGCGCGCAGATCGTCGAGGCGACGGCGCGCCGCGCGCGCGATGCGGCGGAGCGCGTCGCCCTGCGCGCCGCTGCGCTCACCCTTCGCGACGAGAAGGCGACGCCCGCCGAGCGGCAGGCGGTGGCGCTCTCCGAGGCGCTGCGCAGCTCGGTCGACGCGAACTACGGTCCCGACGACCTCACGACGTTCGCGTACCCGCTCGAGGTCGTCGTCGACCGGGCGCGGGCGGCGTTCGCGTCGTGGTACGAGCTCTTCCCGCGCTCGCAGAGCCCGGTGCCGGGGAAGCACGGCACCTTCGCCGACACCATCGCCCAGCTCCCGCGCATCGCGGAGCTCGGCTTCGACGTCGTGTACCTCCCGCCGATCCATCCCATCGGCCGCACCGCGCGTAAGGGGAAGAACAACACCCTCACGCCGACCGCCGAGGACGTCGGCAGCCCGTGGGCGATCGGGAACGAGAACGGTGGGCACGACGCGATCGATCCCGCGTTAGGCACGATCGAGGACTTCGACCGTCTCGTCGCCGCGGCGAACGAGCTCGGCCTCGAGATCGCTCTCGACTACGCGCTTCAGTGCTCCCCCGACCATCCGTGGGTGAAGGCTCACCCCGACTGGTTCCACATCCGTCCCGACGGCTCCATCCAGTACGCGGAGAACCCGCCGAAGAAGTATCAGGACATCTATCCGCTGAACTTCTGGTGCAGGGACCGCGAGAACCTCTGGAACGCCTGCCGCGACGTGCTGCTGTACTGGATGAGCCACGGGGTGCGGACCTTCCGCGTCGACAACCCGCACACCAAGCCCTTCGCGTTCTGGGAGTGGGTGATCCGCGAGGTGCAGAGCTTCGACCCGAACGTGGTCTTCCTCGCCGAGGCCTTCACGCGGCCGAAGAAGCTCAAGGGACTCGCCAAGCTCGGCTTCACGCAGTCGTACACGTACTTCACCTGGAAGAACACGACGGACGAGATCGTGCAGTTCATGGACGAGCTGCTTGAGGCGAGCGAGTACCTGCGCGGCAACCTCTTCGCGAACACGCCGGACATCCTCCACGAGTATCTCGTGCACGGGGGACGGCCCGCGTTCCGCGTGCGGCTGCTGCTTGCGGCGACGCTGCAGCCGCTGTACGGGATCTACAGCGGCTACGAGCTCTCGGAGAACGTGCCGGTGAAGCGGGGGAGCGAGGAGTACATGAACTCGGAGAAGTACGAGCTCCGCCAGCGCAACTTCGCGGCGCCCGGGAACCTCGATGCGGACATCAGGCTCCTCAACACGGCCCGACGCGGCCACCTCGCGCTGCAGCGCGCGTCGAACCTGGCGTTCCACGCGACGGACAACCCGAACATCCTCTTCTACCGGCGGGCGGGAGAAGCGGGGGTCGGGGGTCAGGAGTCGGGGGTCGGCCAACCGGCACCCGGTACCCGGCACCCGGCACCCGGTACCGGGCACCCGGAACCCGGCGCCCGGCCCCTGCCTAACGACATCCTCGTCGTCGTGAACCTCGACCCGACGAACCCGCACCACACCACCGTCGAGGTGCCGATCGCCGAGATGGGGATCGCGCCCGACGAAGCGTACACCGTCGACGATCTCCTCACCGGCGCGCGCTACACCTGGCGCGGTGCCCGCAACTACGTGCGGCTCGATCCCGCGCAGCAGCCCGGCCACCTTCTCCGCGTGCTCCGATGACCGTACCGATCACGACCAGGAACGCGAACCGGAACGCCCCGACCGATCCGCTCTGGTACAAGGACGCGATCATCTACCAGGTGCACGTCAAGGCGTTCCGCGACGCGAACGGCGACGGCTATGGCGACTTCCAGGGTCTCACCGAGAAGCTCGACTACATCGCCAACCTCGGCGTCACCGCGCTCTGGCTGCTGCCGTTCTATCCGTCGCCGCTCAAGGACGACGGGTACGACATCCAGCTGTACGAGGCGATCCACCCGACGTACGGGAACATCGAGGACTTCCGCGAGTTCCTCGAGGCCGCGCACGCGCGCGGGCTCAAGGTCATCACGGAGCTCGTCATCAACCACACCTCCGACCAGCACCCGTGGTTCCAGCGGGCGCGCAGCGCGCCCAAGGGATCGCCGGAGCGCGACTGGTACGTCTGGAGCGACGACCCGAAGAAGTACAGCGGGACGCGCATCATCTTCACGGACACGGAGAAGTCGAACTGGTCGTGGGATCCGGTGGCCGAGCAGTTCTACTGGCACCGCTTCTTCAGCCACCAGCCGGACCTCAACTTCGACAATCCGGCGGTGCTCGAGGCGGTGATCAACGTCATGCGCTTCTGGCTGAAGATGGGCGTCGACGGGCTGCGGCTCGACGCGATCCCCTATCTCATCGAGCGCGACGGGACGAACTGCGAGAACCTTCCCGAGACGCACGTCGTGCTCAAGAAGATGCGCGCCGCGCTCGACGCGGAGTTCACCAACCGCCTCTTCCTCGCCGAAGCGAACCAGTGGCCGCCCGACGTGATCCCGTACTTCGGGAACAGCGACGAGTGCCACATGGCGTTCCACTTCCCGCTGATGCCGCGCATGTACATGGCGCTGCGCCGGGAAGACCGGACGCCGATCGTCGAGATCATGCAGCGCACGCCGCCGATCCCCGCCGACTGCCAGTGGGCGATCTTCCTCCGCAACCACGACGAGCTCACGCTCGAGATGGTGACCGACGAGGAGCGCGACTACATGTACAACGAGTACGCGACCGACCCGCGGATGCGCATCAACGTCGGCATCCGCCGCCGGCTCGCGCCGCTGCTCGACAAGGGGCGTCGCCAGATCGAGCTGATGAACGCGCTGCTGATGTCGATGCCGGGCACGCCGATCGTCTACTACGGCGACGAGCTCGGGATGGGGGACAACTACTACCTGGGCGACCGCAACGGCGTGCGGACGCCGATGCAGTGGACCGACGGGAAGAACGCGGGCTTCTCCGAGGCGGACAGCGCCGCGCTCTACAGCCCCGTCATCGTCGATCCTCCCTATGGCTTTCAGGGGATCAACGTCGCCGCGCAGGAACGGGTGAAGACCTCGCTCCTCCGCTGGATGCGCCGGCTCGTCGGGGTGCGGAAGGAGCATCGCGCCTTCGGCCGCGGCACCTTCGAGCCGATCCAGGCGGGGAACAAGCGCGTCCTCGTCTTCATGCGCCGCTTCCAGGGCGAGACGCTGCTCTGCGTCAACAACCTCTCGCGCTACGCGCAGTTCGTCGAGCTCGACCTGGCCGAGTTCCACGGCTGCGTGCCCGTCGATCTCTGGAGCAACCAGCCGTTCCCGCAGATCGGCGAGCTGCCGTACCTGCTGACGATGGGGCCGCACGGCTTCTACTGGTTCCGCCTGGTCTCCGCGGAGGAGGCGCCTCCCGCGGCCGGCACGCCGGATCCGGGGGCGCGGAAGAAGTCATGAGCGAGCGGTCGCTCCCGACGATCCGCGTGGACGGCGCGCTCTCCGAGGCGCTCTGCGCCGACGCGCTCGCCGAGCTCACCGGCGCGCAGCTCGGCGCCTTCCTGCTCGAGCGGCGCTGGTTCGGCGGGAAGGGACGCGCGCCGGTGGACGTGCGCATCGGGGACGTGATCGAGCTGCGCGCGGGCGACGCCCGCCACGCGGTCGCCCGGCTCGACGTCGACATGGGGGGCCGCACCGCGTTCTACCAGCTGCCGCTCGCCGTGCGGCGCGAGGGCGACGACGCTGCGGGCGCGGTGCTGGCGCGAGTCGAAGCGGCGAACGGAGAGCGGGGCGTCCTCTTCGACGCGGTGGACGACGAGAGCTTTCGCCGCGCGTTAGGCGGCGCCTTCGCGCGCGGCGCGACCTTCGGCGGGCGCGCGCGCTGGATCGTCGAGCCGGTGGAGGGCGACGCGAGCCGTCCCACCGTCGGCGACGCGCCCTCGCGCACCGTGCGCGCCGAGCAGAGCAACACGTCCATCATCTTCGGCGACGCGGCGATCATGAAGCTCTTCCGGCGGATGGAGCCGGGGATCAACCCCGACGTCGAGATCGGCCGCTTCCTCACGACGCGGACGCACTTCCGCCACACCCCGCCCCTGCTCGGCGTCATCCGCTACGAGGGGAGCGGCGACGTTCACGCCGTGGCCGGGATGCTCCAGGGCTTCCTCTCCGGATCGACGGACGCGTGGCAGGACGCGCTCGAGCGGAGTCGCGCCTGGTTCGCCCGCGAGGCGCGCGACGACGCACCGCATCCGTACGCGAGCGACGCGGAGCAGCTTGGCCGGGTGACGCGCGATCTGCACGACGCGTTAGGCTCGGCGCGCGAGGATGCCGACTTCGTCCCGCGGCCGGCGAGGCGAGGCGACGTCGAGCGGTGGGCGCGGAGCGCGCGGCAGCGCGTCGAGGAGGCGACGTCCCTCCTCGCCGAGCGGCTCGAGGCGGGGGCGCTGCGCGATGCGGAGCCGGCGCGCGCGCTGCTCGACCGGCACGCGGCGGACCTCGCGCACCTCGACGAGATCGTCGACTCGATCGGCGAGGACGCCGGACAGCTCATCCGCCACCACGGCGACTATCACCTCGGCCAGGTGCTGCGTACCGCCGCGGGCGACTTCCAGATCATCGACTTCGAGGGAGAGCCGGCGCGGCCGCTGAGCGAGCGGCGCGAGCGGAGCAGCGCGCTGCGCGACGTCGCGGGGATGCTCCGGTCGTTCGCGTACGCGGCGGCGACGCTCGCCGCCGAGCGGCGCGGGAAGAGCGACGGCCAGCGGCTGGAGCTGCGTGCATCGCGCTGGGAGCGCGGGGCGCGCGAGGCCTTCCTGAACGGCTACCTCGCCGGCGGGCACGCCGACTATCTCCCGCGCGACCGGCAGCGCCTCGACGCGCTGCTCGAGCTCTTCGAGATGGAGAAGGTCTACTACGAAATGTCATACGAGCTGAACAACCGCCCGGAATGGGTGTGGATCCCGCTCGACGGCGCGCTCGCGCTGCGATCCACGCCGGCGGGTCGCGCGTGAGCGAGCTGTGGTCGCTCGACCGCGGCGCGCGCGTCGAGCGCGACGGCACACGCTTCAGCGTGTGGGCGCCGAAGGCGAAGCGCGTCGACGTGGTGCTCGAGGGCGAGGGCGCGCGGAGCGTCGCGCTCGAGGGGAATGAAGGTGGAGTGTTCGAGGGCTTTGTCCCCCGCGTGCGCGCGGGGGCGGACTACCGCTTCCGCCTCGACGGCGGCGAGCCGCGCCCAGATCCGGTGAGCCGCTGGCAGCCTGGCGGGGTCCACGGCGCGTCGCGCGTGGTCGACCCGCGAGCGTTCCGGTGGAGCGACGCGGGATGGAAGGGGCCGGCGATCGCGGACTACGTCATCTACGAGCTGCACGTAGGCACCTTCACGCCGGAGGGGACCTTCGACGCGGCGATCGCGCGGCTCGGCGCGCTGAAGGCGCTGGGCATCACCGCGATCGAGATCATGCCGGTGGCCGAGTTTCCCGGAGCACGGAACTGGGGGTACGACGGGGTCTCGCTCTACGCGCCGCACAGCGCGTACGGCGGCCCGGAGGGGCTGCGTCGCCTGGTGGACGCGGCGCACGGTGCCGGTCTCGCGGTGGTGCTCGACGTCGTCTACAACCACGTGGGGCCGGAGGGGAACTATCTCCCGCTCTATGGGCCGTACTTCACGGAGACGTACAAAACGCCGTGGGGACCGGCGGTGAACTACGACGGCGCGGACAGCCCCGAGGTCCGCCGCTTCGTGATCGAGAACGCGCTGTACTGGGTGACCGAGTATCACGTCGACGCGCTGCGACTCGACGCGATCCACGGGATCTACGACTTCGGCGCGAAGCACGTGCTGCAGGAGCTGGTGGAGCGGGTACACGCGCAGGGCGAAGCGTCAGGCAGGAACGTCGTCGTGATCGCCGAGAGCGATCTCAACGACCCGAAGGTCGTACGGCCTCCTGACGTCGGCGGCTGGGGCTTCGACGCGCAGTGGAGCGACGACTTCCATCACGCGGTGCACGCGCTGCTGACGGAGGAGGACAAGGGCTACTACGCCGACTTCGGCGGCGTCGAGCCGCTGGCTAGCGCGATCGCCGAGCGATTCCACTACGCGGGGCGCTACTCCCGACATCGGAAGCGGCATCATGGCGCGTCGCCGCGCGACGTGAGCGGCGATCACTTCGTGATCGCGACGCAGAACCACGATCAGGTGGGGAACCGCGCCGCGGGCGAGCGGCTGTCGGCCCTCGTGGACTTTCCGCGGCAGAAGCTCGCCGCCGCGCTGCTGCTCCTCTCGCCGTACGTGCCCCTGCTCTTCATGGGCGAGGAGTACGGGGAAACGAATCCCTTCCAGTACTTCGTGAGCCATGGCGACGAGAAGCTGGTCGCCGCGGTGCGCGAGGGGCGGAAGAAGGAGTTCGAGGCGTTCGGCTGGGGGGACGACGTCCCCGACCCGCAGAGCGAGGAGACCTTCCGGCGCTCGAAGCTCGACTGGCCGTCGCGCGAGAAGTCCCCGCATCGCGAGCTGCTCGCGCTCTACCGCGACCTGCTCGCGCTGCGGAAGCGCGAGCCGGCGCTGCGGCCGGGGGCCGGGAAGCCGGCGGTCGCGTTCGATGCGGCGCGGGGATGGCTCGCGGTCGGACTAGGGGCCAGCCGCCAGGAGGAAGGAACGGCGTCAACCGCGGTTCCTGACGCCTGGCCCCTGGCCCCCGGCAGCCTTGTCGCCCTCTATAACCTCACCGACCGCGAGCAGCCCATCCCGATCCCGAACGGCGGCCCGGTGACGGCGCTCCTCTCCACCACCGACACCGCGTATCAGCCGCCGGGGGCGGCATCCGCGCAGCGACGCCACGATGCCGCCGGCGACGTGGTCATTCTTCCTCCATACGCGGCGGCCGTGTTCCGCCGGGAGCGACGTTAGGCATGCGAGTCTGGCCCGGGCAGCCCTATCCACTCGGCGCGACGTGGGACGGCGAAGGCGTGAACTTCGCCATCTTCTCCGAGAACGCGACGGCAGTGGAGCTCTGCCTCTTCCACAGGAACGAGGACGGGGAGGAGTTCGCGAAGATCCCGATGCGCGAGCGCACCGACCAGGTGTGGCACTGCTTCCTTCCCGACGTGCGGCCGGCGCAGCTCTACGGCTACCGCGTCCACGGACCGTACAAGCCCGAGGAGGGACACCGGTTCAATCCCGGGCAGCTCCTCATCGACCCGTACGCGAAGGCGATCAGCGGGACGATCAAGTGGAGCAACTCGCTCTTCGCCTACAAGGTCGGCTCGCCGAAGGAGGATCTCGAGCCCGACTTCGCGAACAGCGCCGCCGGCGTCCCGAAGAGCGTCGTCATCGACTCGGCGTTCACCTGGGGGAACGACCGCGCGCCGCGCACGCCGTGGAACCGCACGGTGATCTACGAGGCGCACGTGAAGGGGATGACCGCGCGCCATCCCGAGGTGCCCGAGGACATCCGCGGGACCTATCTCGGGCTCGTCGCCGATCCGATCATCGAGCACCTGCTCTCGCTCGGCGTAACCGCGCTCGAGCTGCTCCCCGTGCACCACTTCGTCACCGACCGGCACCTCGCCGACAAGGGGCTCACGAACTACTGGGGCTACAACTCCATCGGCTACTTCGCGCCCGACGTCCGCTACGCGCGTGGCGGGCTGATGCACCAGGTGTACGAGTTCAAGTCGATGGTGAAGAAGCTGCACAGCGCGGGAATCGAGGTGATCCTCGACGTCGTGTACAACCACACGGGCGAGGGGAACCACATGGGTCCCACCCTCTCGCTGCGCGGCATCGACAACAAGGCGTACTACCGGCTCGAGCCGGACAACCCGCGCTTCTACACCGACTTCACCGGCACGGGGAACAGCCTCAACATGCTCCACCCGCGGACGATCCAGCTCATCATGGACAGCCTGCGCTACTGGGTGACGGAGATGCACGTCGACGGCTTCCGCTTCGACCTCGCGCCGGTGCTCGCGCGCGAGCTGTTCGAGGTGAACCGGCTCGGCACCTTCTTCGACATCATGCAGCAGGACCCGGTCCTCTCGCAGGTGAAGCTGATCGCCGAGCCCTGGGACGTCGGGCCGGGGGGCTATCAGGTCGGCAACTTCCCGATCGGCTGGGCGGAGTGGAACGGGAAATACCGCGACTCGATCCGCCACGTGTGGAAGGGCGACGCGGGACACGTCCCCGAGCTGGCGACGCGGCTCTCCGGGAGCAGCGACCTCTATCAGTGGACGCAGCGCGGCGCGTACGCGGGGGTCAACTTCGTCACCGCGCACGACGGCTACACGATGTGGGACCTCGTGAGCTACGAGCAGAAGCACAACGAGGCGAACGGGGAGAACAACCAGGACGGCCACAACGACAACATCAGCCGCAACTGGGGCGTCGAAGGGCCGACCGACGATCCGAAAATCCTCGAGATGCGCTTCCGCGCGATGCGCAACTTCATCGCGACGCTCGCCTTCTCGCAGGGCGTGCCGATGATCTCGCACGGCGACGAGATCGCCCGCTCGCAGAAGGGGAACAACAACGCGTACGCGCAGGACAACGAGCTGACGTGGATGGACTGGCAGCTCGACGACCGGCGCCGCGCCCTGCTCGACTTCACCCGCGACGCGATCGCGCTGCGCCTCGCCAACCCGGTGCTCCGCCGCCGCCACTTCTTCAACACCGGAGAGAAGAAGGACGGCGTGAAGGAGCTGATCTGGCTCGCGGCCGACGGCCACGAGATGACCGACGCGCAGTGGCACGACGCGAACAATCGCGCGCTCGGGATGCTCATCCACGGCGAGGCCACCGACGAGCACGACGACCGGGGCCGCCCGATCAAGGGCGACACCCTGCTCCTGCTCATGAACCCCGGGGACGCGGAGTGCAACTTCACCATCCCCGACCTCGCCGGGCCGGGGGTGTGGGTGACGCTCGTCGACACCGCGCGCCCGCACTCGAAGGCCGTGCGCGACCACACGGTCGTGCTCGCGCCATACTCTCTCGTTCTGCTGCGCTTCGGCACCGAGCGTCGGATCACGACCGAGGTCGAGCCGCTGCACCAGAAGGTGGAGGCAGGCCAATGACGGACACCAGCACCATGGCCAGGTCCGAGCGCAACGCTCGGCAGGCCGCGCCCCCCGCGGCGCATCCCTCCGACGTCGCGCGGCTGCTCGCCGGCGTGCACGACTCGCCGCACGCGATCCTCGGCGCCCATCCGGCGACGTCGGATGGCGAGCCGGGCGTCGTCGTACGCGCGTACCACCCGAACGCGACCGGGGTGGACGTGGTGCTCGACGGCGGACGGACGACGGCGATGCAGCGCGTCGAGGGCGGGCTGTTCGCCGCGTGGCTGCCGCGCGCGACGATGCCGCTCCGATACCGGCTGCGCTTCCAGTTCGCCGGGGGCGCGACGTGGGAGCGGGACGATCCGTATCGCTTCCTGCCGACCATCGGCGAGATCGACCTGCACCTCTTCAACGAGGGGACGCATCACCGGCTGTGGGACATGCTCGGCGCGCGGCCGCGGACGATCGACGGCGTGTCCGGCGTCGCCTTCGCCGTGTGGGCGCCCAACGCGAAGCGGGTGAGCGTCGTCGGCGAGTTCTGCGGGTGGGACGGCCGCATTTTCCCGATGCGCCAGCTCGGCTCCTCCGGCGTGCACGAGCTCTTCATCCCCGAGCTCGCCGAGGGGACGCTCTACAAGTTCGAGCTCCTCACGCGCGAGGGGACGCCGCGGCTGAAAACCGACCCGATGGCGTTCAAGATGGAGCAGGCGCCGCAGACCGCGTCGATCGTCGTCGACCTCGAGCGCTACAAGTGGAGCGACACCGAGTGGATGTGGAAGCGGCGGAACACGGATCTCGCGCGCCAGCCGATGCTCGTCTACGAGGTGCACCTCGGCTCGTGGGCGCGGGTGCCCGAGGACGACAACCGCTCCCTCAGCTATCGCGAGATCGCGCCGCGGCTCGTCGAGCACGTGAAGTCGCTCGGCTTCACGCACATCGAGCTGCTCCCGATCATGGAGCATCCCTTCGCCGGCTCGTGGGGCTATCAGGTCACCGGCTACTACGCGCCCACCTCGCGCTTCGGGTCGCCCGACGACTTCAAGTACCTCGTCGACATGTGCCACCAGGCGGGGATCGGCGTGATCCTCGACTGGGTACCCGCGCACTTTCCCAAGGACGACTGGGCGCTCCGCCGCTTCGACGGCACCGCGCTCTACGAGCACCAGGACCCGCGGCTCGGCGAGCATCCCGACTGGGGGACGCTGATCTTCAACTACGGGCGCAACGAGGTCCGCAACTTCCTCGTCGCCAACGCGCTCTACTGGCTCGACGAGTTCCACGCCGACGGGCTGCGCGTCGACGCGGTCGCGTCGATGCTCTACCTCGACTACAGCCGCCAGCCGGGACAGTGGCTCCGCAACCGCTACGGCGGGCGCGAGAACCTCGAGGCCATCGAGTTCCTTCGCCAGATGAACGAGACGGTGCGCAGCGAGCAGCCGGGCTGCGTCACCATCGCCGAGGAATCGACGGCGTGGCCGGACGTCACGAAGCCCGCGTCGCAGGGCGGGCTCGGCTTCTCCTTCAAGTGGAACATGGGGTGGATGCACGACACCCTGAAGTACTTCGAGGAGGATCCGCTCTACCGGCGCTGGCACCAGGACACGCTGACCTTCGCGATGATGTACGAGTACAGCGAGCGCTTCATCATGCCGCTGTCGCACGACGAGGTGGTGCACCTCAAGAAGTCGCTGCTCGAGAAGATGCCGGGCGACGAGTGGCAGAAGCTCGCGAACCTGCGCGCGCTGCTCGCCTACCAGTACACGCGCCCGGGGAAGAGCCTCCTCTTCATGGGCACCGAGATCGCGCAGACCACCGAGTGGAACCACGACGCGAGCGTCGACTGGCATCTCCTCGAGCAGCCGCGCCACCGCGGGTTCCTCGAGTTCATGAAGGCGCTCGGCCGCGTCTATCGCGAGCGCCCGGCGCTCTGGCGGCGCGACCACGAGCACGAGGGGTTTTCCTGGATCGACGTCGCCGACCGCGACAACTCGGTGCTCTCCTACGTGCGCCGCGACGGGAGCGATCACGTCGTCGTCGTCCTCAACCTGACGCCGATCCCGCGCGAGGACTACCTCATCGGTGCGCCGGCGGCGGGGAGCTACGTCCAGCTTCTCTCCACCGACGACGCCGCGTTCGGGGGGAGCGGCTACCGGACGAAGGAGCGCGTCGAGACGGAGCCGACGCCGATGCACGGCTTCCAGCAGGCGCTGCGGCTCGTCCTGCCGCCGTTAGGCGTGCTCGTCCTCGCTCCGGCCTGACCGCTCGCCGCCGATGGCCACGCGGATGAAGCACAAGTCGGGGGCGGCGCTCCGCGCGCTCGCCGATCGAGTCGGGATCATCTCCGAGTACCGGGACATGACCGGGAAGGAGGTGCGCATCTGCGGCGACGAGACGCGCGTCGCGCTGCTCGCCGCGCTGGGGATCGACGCGTCCACCGACGAGAAGGCGGAGGACGCCCTCGCCGCCCTCGACGAGGAGGAGCGCGCGCAGCTCGGCGATCGCGCGCGCGTGCTGCCTCGCGCCGGCCGCCTCGACGGCGTCGACGTCGACATCCGCACGCATGGCGACGCGGGCGAGGTGGAGTGGAGCGCCGAGCTGGAGGAGGAGGACGGCGCGATCCATCACGCCGAGGGACGCGCCGCGCCGGGCGCCGACGGGCGCCTTCGCATGCGCGTCCCCTTCGACCCGCCGCTCGGCTACCACACGCTCACCCTCGCGATGCGCGACCGCGACGGAGAAGCGGCGTTCGAGCAGCGGCTGATCGTCGTGCCGCCGTCCTGTCCGTCGCCGGCGGAGCTGCTGAACGGGCGGAAGGTCTTCGGGATCACCGCGAACCTCTATACCGTGCGCAGCGCACGGAACTGGGGAGTCGGCAACCTCGGCGACCTCGCGACGCTCCTTCGCTGGGCGGGAGGGAGGGGCGCGGAGTTCGTCGGGGTGAACCCGCTGCACGCGCTGCGCAACGAGGGCGGCGACGTGAGCCCGTACAGTCCCGTGAGCCGGTTGTTCCGCAACCCGATCTACATCGACGTGGAGGCGGTGCCGGGCTACGCGCAGTCGTCGGCGGTGCGCGAGATCGTCGGAACCCCGCAGTTCCGCGAGGAGCTGGAGCGGGTGCGCGCCGCGGACCGCGTCGACTACGCGCGCGTGATGCAGCTCGAGCGCCCGGTGTTGCGCGCGCTTCATGCGGCGCATCTCCGCGGCCCGCGCGATCGGAACCCGGAATGGCGGGAGTGGCTGGCCGCGCAGGGCGAGCCGCTGGAGAGCTTCGCCACCTTCCAGGCGCTGGCCGCGCACCTCGGGCACGACGGGGAACCGTCCGGCAACTGGCACGACTGGCCGGCTGAGTATCGCGATCCACGCTCCGGCGCGGTGCGCCGCTTTCGCGAGACGCACGCGGAGGAGATCGACTACCACCGTTGGCTGCAGTTCGTCATCGACCAGCAGCTCGGCGGCGCGGCCCGCGCGGGGCGCGAAGCGGAGATGTCGATCGGGGTGTACCAGGACCTGGCGATCGGGACGTCGCCTAACGGCAGCGACGTCTGGGCCAACCCGGGACTCTTCGTCGCCGGCGCGAGCATCGGCGCGCCTCCCGATCCCTACTCGGCAACGGGGCAGAACTGGGGACTGCCGCCGCTCGATCCGCGCGCGCTGAAGCGGCGGCGCTACGACTACTGGATCCAGCTCGTGCGCTCGGCGCTGCGCCACGGCGGCGCGCTGCGCATCGACCACGTGATGGGACTCTTCCGGCAGTTCTGGATCCCCGAGGGAAAGACGGGCAAGGAAGGCGCGTACCTGCGCTTCCCCTCCGAGGACCTGCTCGGCATCCTCGCGCTGGAGAGCACGCGCGCGAAGGCGCTCGTCGTCGGCGAGGATCTCGGCACCGTTCCCGAAGACGTCCCCCCGGCGCTGCGCCGCTGGGGCGTGCTCTCCTCCAAAGTGCTCTACTTCGAGCGCGACGACGCGAAGGGCTTTCACCCCGCGGAGAGCTATGCCGCGGAGTCGCTGGCCACCGCGAACACCCACGACATGGCGACGCTCGCCGGCTTCTGGAGCGGGCGCGACATCGAGCTGCGCAAGCAGGTGGGCCTGCTGCAGGGCGACGACGCCGAGCGGGAGGCGCGCGACACGCGCGCGCGGGAGAAGGAGCAGCTCGTCGAGCGGCTGCGCGGCGACGCGCTGCTTCCGGGGAGCGACGAGCCGCGTCCGGCGGAGCTGCGCGGCGCGGTGCACGAGTTCCTCTGCCGCACGCCGGCGGCGCTCGTCGGGCTCTCCCTGGACGACGTCGTCGGCGAGGCCGAGCCGGTGAACGTGCCCGGCGTCGGCGCCGACAAGTTTCCGAGCTGGACGCGGCGGCTGTCGATGCCGCTCGAGCAGCTGCCCACCAGTCCGGACGTCGCCGCCGCGCTGCGCTGCGGCCGCGCGCCTACCCGCGAGCCCCGATGACCCCGCCAGCGTTAGGCGCGACCTACCGGCTCCAGCTCCACAAGGACTTCACCTTCGAGGACGCGCGACGGCTCGTCCCGTACCTGAAGCGGCTCGGCGTCACGCACCTCTACGCCTCGCCGATCCTCAAGGCGCGGCCGGGGAGCACCCACGGCTACGACGTCGCCGATCCGACGGTCGCGAACCCCGAGCTCGGCGGGGAGGAGGCGCGGAAGCGTCTCGTCGCCGAGATCGCCGGCGCGGGGCTCGCGTTGCTCCTCGACATCGTCCCGAACCACATGGGCACCGGGAGCGCGAACCCCTTCTGGGAGGACGTGCTCACCCACGGTCCCGCCTCGCGCTACGCGAGCTGGTTCGACATCCGGTGGAGCGGGACCGCGGAGCCGCTGCAGGGACGCGTGCTCCTTCCGGTGCTCGGCGACAAGCTCCCGGCGGTGATCGAGCGGCGCGAGCTCGGCGTCGCGCTCGTCGACGGGCGGCTGCGGACGACGTACTTCGAGAACCAGTTCCCCATCGATCCGGCGACGTATCCGCTGGTGCTCGAGCGCG